>NZ_CP012402.1:455000-755000 GCF_001305595.1 Azospirillum thiophilum | reverse complement strand
GGCCGAAGCTCGCCAGCTCGATCACCGCCTTCACATCGTCCTCGAACAGCACCGGAAGGACGATGATGTTGAGCGGCGGCGCCTCGCCCAGTCCGGAACTGATGGAGACATAGTCGCGCGGCACATTGGTCAGCAGGATGCGCTTCTTCTCATAAGCGCACTGTCCGACCAGACCTTCCTTCAGTTGGAAGCGGTTGGACAGGTTCTTGCGCTCCTTCAGCGCGTAGGATGCGACCAACTCCAGCAGCGGCTCGTCGCGGTCGCGGGTGGCGACATAGAAGACGCCGTGCTGGGCATTCACCAGCGGCGCGATTTCCGACAATATCATGTTGGAGACGGTGACCAGATCGCGTTCGCCCTGCAACATGCGGGTGAATTTCGCAAGATTGGTCTTCAACCAGTCCTGTTCCGCATTTTTCAAGGTAGTATCGCGGAGATTGCGGATCATCTCGTTGATGTTGTCCTTCAGCGCCGCGACCTCGCCCATCGCTTCGACGGTGATGGAGCGGGTCAGGTCGCCCTTGGTCACCGCGGTCGCGACCTCGGCGATGGCGCGGACCTGGGTGGTCAGGTTGGCGGCCAGCTGGTTCACGTTCTCCGTCAGATCCTTCCAGAGGCCGGCGGCGCCCGGCACACGGGCCTGACCGCCCAGCTTGCCTTCGATGCCCACCTCGCGCGCCACGTTGGTGACCTGATCGGCGAAGGTCGCCAGCGTGTCGATCATGCCGTTGATGGTGTTGGCCAGCGCCGCGATCTCGCCCTTGGCATCCACCGCCAGCTTGCGTTTCAGATCGCCGTCGGCGACCGCGGTGACGACGCTGGCGATGCCGCGCACCTGCCCGGTCAGGTTGGCCGCCATCATGTTGACGTTGTCGGTCAGATCCTTCCAGGTGCCGCCGACGCCCTCCACCTTGGCCTGACCGCCCAGCTTGCCTTCGGAGCCCACCTCGCGCGCCACGCGTGTCACCTCCGACGCGAAGCTGTTCAGCTGGTCCACCATCGTATTGATGGTCGATTTCAGTTCGAAGATCTCGCCCTTCACGTCGACGGTGATCTTCTTCGACAGGTCGCCCTTTGCGACCGCCGTCGTCACCTCCGCGATGTTGCGCACCTGCCCCGTCAGGTTGGCCGCCATCATGTTTACGTTGTCGGTCAGATCCTTCCAGGTACCGGCGACCCCCTTGACCTGGGCCTGACCGCCCAATTTGCCCTCGATCCCCACCTCGCGCGCCACGCGGGCGACTTCCGAGGCGAAGCTGTTCAACTGGTCGACCATGGTGTTGATTGTCGATTTCAGCTCCAGGATCTCGCCCTTCACGTCGACGGTGATCTTCTTCGACAGATCGCCGTTGGCGACCGCCGTCGTCACTTCGGCGATGTTGCGCACCTGGCCCGTCAGGTTGGTCGCCATCGCGTTCACATTGTCGGTCAGATCCTTCCAGGTGCCGCCGACACCTTTCACCTGGGCCTGCCCGCCCAGCTTGCCTTCGGAGCCCACCTCGCGCGCCACGCGCGTCACTTCCGAAGCGAAGCTGTTCAACTGGTCGACCATGGTGTTGATGGTCGATTTCAGCTCCAGGATCTCGCCCTTCACATCGACGGTGATCTTCTTCGACAGATCGCCGTTGGCGACCGCCGTCGTCACTTCGGCGATGTTGCGCACCTGCCCCGTCAGGTTGGTCGCCATCGCGTTCACGCTGTCGGTCAGATCCTTCCAGGTGCCGCCCACACCTCTGACCTGGGCCTGCCCACCCAGCTTCCCTTCGGAGCCTACCTCGCGCGCCACGCGCGTCACCTCCGACGCGAAGCTGTTCAACTGGTCAACCATCGTGTTGATGGTGTTCTTCAGCTCCAGAATTTCGCCCTTCACCGGCACGGTGATCTTCTTCGACAAATCGCCATTGGCGACCGCCGTGGTGACGTCGGCGATGTTGCGGACCTGCCCCGTGAGGTTCGCCGCCATCAAATTCACGCTGTCGGTCAGATCCTTCCAGGTGCCGCCAACGCCCTCCACCTTCGCCTGCCCGCCCAGCTTTCCTTCAGAGCCCACCTCGCGCGCCACGCGCGTCACCTCTGACGCGAAGCTGTTCAACTGGTCGACCATCGTGTTGATGGTCGATTTCAGCTCCAGGATCTCGCCCTTCACGTCGACGGTGATCTTCTTCGACAGGTCGCCCGTTGCGACGGCGGTGGTGACGTCGGCAATGTTGCGCACCTGCCCCGTGAGGTTGGCCGCCATCATGTTCACGCTGTCGGTCAAATCCTTCCAGGTGCCACCAACACCCTTGACCTGGGCCTGCCCGCCCAGCTTGCCTTCGGAACCGACCTCGCGCGCCACGCGCGTCACCTCCGACGCGAAGCTGTTCAACTGGTCCACCATCGTGTTGATGGTCGATTTCAGCTCCAGGATCTCGCCCTTCACATCGACGGTGATCTTCTTCGACAGGTCGCCCTTCGCGACCGCAGTCGTCACCTCCGCGATGTTGCGCACCTGCCCCGTGAGGTTCGCCGCCATCATGTTCACATTGTCGGTCAGATCCTTCCAAGTGCCGCCGACGCCCTCCACCTTCGCCTGACCACCCAACTTGCCTTCGGAGCCCACCTCGCGCGCCACGCGCGTCACTTCCGAGGCAAAGCTGTTCAGCTGGTCCACCATCGTGTTGATGGTCGATTTCAACTCCAGGATCTCACCCTTCACGTCGACGGTGATCTTCTTCGACAGGTCGCCCTTTGCGACCGCCGTCGTCACCTCCGCGATGTTGCGAACCTGACCGGTCAGGTTGGCCGCCATCACGTTGACGTTCTCGGTCAAATCCTTCCAACTGCCGGCGACGCCCTTGACCTGGGCCTGCCCGCCCAGCTTGCCCTCGATGCCAACCTCGCGCGCCACGCGGGTCAGCTCCGTCGTGACGGTGACGAGTTGGTCCACCATGGTGTTGACGTTGCGGGCGGTGCGCAGGAATTCGCCTTGCAGCGGGCGGCCTTCGATTTCGAGCGCCATGGTCTTGGACAGGTCGCCCTTGGCGACCGCACCGATGACCCGTGCGATTTCCGTCGTCGGTTGGATCATGTCGCCGACCAGCGTGTTGATGCTGTCGACACAGGTTTCCCAACCGCCCGATGCGTTGTTCAGCTTGGCACGCTGACTGATGCGGCCTTCCTTGCCGATGGCGACGCTAAGCCGGCTGACTTCGGCGGTAAGGTTCTGATTAAGTTCCACCACATCGTTGAAGGCGGCGGCGATCTCACCGTCGATGCCGGTCAGGTCGAGCGGCAGCCTTGCCGAGAATTCACCTTTGCGCAATTGCCGCAAGGCCATCAGCAGAACCTTCGGATCCAACGCTTCCGCGGTCTCCACCATCGCCGTCATACCATTCCCCATCCGCGCGCCGACCCACCAAGGGCCGCGTTCCAACACACCCGCCGACCAATCCCAGGCCGATCAAGAAAACGCAATCATCTACAGTTGAAATTCGAATACCCGTATCGAGATTGCGTATACGCAGCCATAGCCGGCGAGTGACCGTGCAGTCGTACAGTTCCGTACGATGAAGTAAAGTCTATTCCGGTCAATTTGGCCTTTGGTAGGCGTCACCGCTTCCCGCATAGGTTCTATGTATATGACCTAGGGAGGATATCTAATTTTATAGGGTTTGAAGAATTTTCCTTACAGTCTGCCTTGTTCGCAGCGAGAGACGTTTCAACGAACAGCCGGTTGTTCGAGCCGGTCGACAGGGCAACAGGAACGCGAAACGGAGTTTAGACGCAAAGAAGTGCTTGGCAGCCGAACGTCCGGGGGTATCCGATCCGCCACGGCACCGTCCATTCGATATGGCGGCAGCCTACGAATGAGCCTCGCCTGACGTATATAGGTTGGAACGTTTCACCAGCCCGTATCGTTTATCGTTCCGAACGCGATGGAGCAGTCTGGCCAATGAACATCGCCCGCCGGGTAAGAATTCTTGCCTGTCAACACAGCCCAAGGATCCGTCATGATTCTGTGGACATTTACCATGCAGACTTCAATCTGCTGTATGCTCACTTGGATGCAGTCCTGCAACCATGGCATAGCCTTGGCTCTCTCTTTCGCCGAAATATCGCTGCCTGGAACTCCCCGCCCTTCAGCCGATGTTCTGCCCTTCCCGATCCGGCGGATGGTTCGTAGGGACGGCTTCGGTGGACCAGCCACAGTGATCCCGCTTGGGCCTCGCTGACCTCTCCGGCACACACATCGGGTTCGATTCGCTCACGCAAACGTGTAGACGCCGTGATTTGCCGGCGACCCGCTCCAGACCTATGGTTAGTAGCAGGAATGGTCCGTTCTGGAGAGGGTCGATGCTGTTCAAATTTCCCACTGCCTCGCAGACACGCGAGGATGAGGTGACGCCGCGGGATCTGTTCCTGTCGCGCCGCAGCCTGATGGCCGGCGGTGCTGCTGCCTTCGCGCTGGGTAGCATACCGCTCGCAAGCAACGGCGCGCTGGCTGCGACCTTTACCGTACCGACCACGATCAAGCCTGCCGACCCGAAGCTCGACCCGACGACACCGATGAAGTCGGCAACGACCTACAACAACTTCTATGAATTCGGCACCGGCAAGGGCGATCCGGCCGACAGCGCCGGTATGCTGCGCACACGCCCGTGGGAGATCGCCATCGGCGGCGAAGTGGCGAAACCGATGACCATCGGTATCGAGGATCTGCTGAAGTTTCCGATGGAGGAACGCATCTACCGCCTGCGCTGCGTCGAAGGCTGGTCGATGGTGATCCCCTGGGTCGGCTTTCCGTTGGCCGAATTGCTGAAGCGGGTCGAGCCGACCGGAAATGCCCGTTACGTCGCCTTCCAGACCTTGAACGATCCCAAGCAGATGCCGGGACTGCGGTCCTGGGTGCTCGACTGGCCCTATACCGAAGGGTTGCGGCTGGACGAGGCGATGCATCCGTTGGCCCTGCTGGCTGTCGGCATGTATGGCGAAGTTCTGCCCAATCAGAACGGTGCGCCGATCCGGCTGGTGGTGCCCTGGAAATACGGGTTCAAGTCCATCAAATCCATCGTCAGCATAAGCTTGGTGAAGGACCAGCCGCCGACCGCCTGGAACAAGTCTCAGCCGCGCGAATACGGCTTCTATTCCAACGTAAACCCAGAAGTTGACCATCCGCGCTGGAGTCAGGCGACCGAACGTCGCGTCGGTGACTTTTCCCGCCGCAAGACCCTCCCCTTCAACGGCTATGGCGAGGAGGTCGCATCGCTCTATGCCGGGATGGACCTTCGGAAGAACTATTGACCATGGCCGCAGCAATCCATATCCCCGATTTGCGTGCCGCCGCCAATGCCGCCCTGACGTCACGCTGGGCCAAGCCCGCCGTCTTCATGTTTGCCCTGATTCCCCTGATCTGGACCGTCTGGCTCGCCTACACGGGTGAGCTTGGGGCGGAGCCGGTGCTGGAGAGCGTCAAGGCCAGCGGTTTGTGGGCCCTGCGATTCCTGCTGATTGCGCTGGCGTTGACGCCATTGCGCATGTTGACCGGAGTGGCAGGGCTGGCACGCTTCCGGCGGATGCTCGGATTGTTCGCCTTCTTCTATGCCGTTGTCCACCTGTCCACCTATATCGGGTTGGATCAGTTCTTCGACTGGACGGCGATTTGGCAGGATATCGTCAAGCGCCCCTATATCACCGTCGGCATGGGCGCGTTCATGATTTTGACGACGCTTGCCGCCACATCGACCGGCGGCATGGTCAAGCGGCTGGGCGGCAAGCGCTGGCGTCTGCTCCATAAGGGAGTCTTTGTCGCCGGGCTGGCCGCCTGCCTCCACTTCATCATGCTGGTGAAGGGCTGGCAGACGGCGCCGCTGGTCTATGCGCTGATCTGTATCGGGCTGCTGGCCTTCCGCCGCTGGCCGATCCGGCTCGCGCGGCGGAAGGAGCCGGCGGTCAGAACACGGCCCGCAGCAGCCCCACGGTCCGCCGAAGCGCCAGAACCGCGCTTTCCGGATGGAAGCTCCCCCGCTCGTCGCAGTTGAAGCCATGGCCAGCCGGATAGACATGAATCGGCAGCCATGGATAGCGGGAGCGCACGCCGTCCGCCACCGACAGTGGGATGGCATGGTCCTGCTCCCCGAAGTGCAGGAGCGTCGGCACGCGCGGGGCGGTATCGAGGGACTTGCCGATTTCGCCGCCATAATAGCCGATCGCCGCGCGCAGTGGCAGAGCGGCAGCCGCAGCCCAGGCGATGCTCCCGCCCCAGCAATAGCCGACGATGGCAGCCGCGCCGGCACCGCCCAGATGGGCCAGCGCAGCGGCAACGTCCTGCATCGCGTCGGCGGTAGGCACCGCCCCCTTCAACGCGATGCCCTTCTGGATACCGGCATCGTCATAGGCCAGTTCGACCCCACGCTCGGCCCGGTCGAACAGGTCCGGTGCCAAAACAGTGAAGCCCTGCTGGGCGAATCCATCGCACACGCTGCGGATGTGATGATTGATGCCGAAAATTTCCGGCGCCACGATCAGCCGACCGATCTCTTCACCCTTGGCCGGCGCCTTGTAGGCGCGCAGCCGGTGACCGTCCACGGCCTGCAGTTCGATCCAGCTTGCCGTCGCATCACTCATATCCCGAACCCTCGTCTTTGAAGACCGTCGACGCGGCCATTGGGTTGAATCATAGACACCTAAAGCGTGGCGGCAACCGGGCAAGGTCGGTTCCTTGCGCCGCCACCTGTCACAAATTCCGGATCCATATCAGTGCCGCCTCTACGCGGCGTCGATGAGCAACCCTGCTCAGCTCTTGGCGATCTCGCCCAGTACGTCCTTGGCCAGGCTGCGGATGTGCCGCTCCATGGCGGCACGGGCCTCCGCCGGGTCGCCGGTTTCCAGCGCGGCGATGACGTCGAGATGCTCGTCGCAATCGGGACGGATGCGCGATGGCAGGCCTGACAGCTCGAACAGCCGCGTCGTCACCCGCAGGTCGCGGATGATCTGCGCCAGCACCGCGTTGCCGGACGCCTCGGCGATCAGAGTATGCAGTTCCTCGTCGGCCGCCCAATGGTCCTCGAAGCGGATCTTGGGCTCGTCGCGCAACCGCAGCATCTCAGCCTTCATCGCCTGTAGCCGGAGGGGGTCGATCCGCGACGCGGCGGCTGCGATCGCCTCCCCCTCCAGGATCTCGCGCAGGCGCATGCTCTGGAAATATTCGCGGTTGGAAACCTCGCGCACCCGGTAGGGGCGGTTGAACTCCTTGCGGATCAACCCCTCGCTGGCCAGCCGCACCAGCGCCTCGCGGATCGGCGTGCGTGAAATGCTGAGCGCGGTGGCCAGCCGGTCCTCGACGATCACCTCGCCGCTGGGAATCCGGCGGTCGAGGATCATCTCCAGGATGGTCCGGTAGGCCATGCTCGCCAGATTCACGCCGGCAGCGGCCGGGGTCGCTGCTTTCGGGCTGTCCATCTCCATGCTCATACCAGTCCTGCCCCCTGACGCTGATCTCTCCCTAACAAAGCAGACGGATCATTGTCCTGCAAAGGTTCTGAACGTTCCGGCGAGCCGGCGGGGCGTGGCTCGACGCTTCGCTCAATGTTGCAGGATCTTGGCAAGGAACTGGGCGGCGCGCTCCGAACGCTGGGTCTCGAAGAACTCGGCCTTGGTGCAATCCTCGATGATGCTGCCATGGTCCATGAAGATCACCCGGTGGGCGACCTTGCGGGCGAAGCCCATCTCGTGGGTGACGCAGATCATCGTCATGCCCTCGTTGGCGAGTTCGACCATGACGTCGAGCACCTCATTGATCATCTCCGGGTCGAGCGCGGAGGTCGGCTCGTCGAACAGTATGGCGATCGGGTCCATCGCCAGGGCGCGGGCGATGGCAACGCGCTGCTGCTGACCGCCGGAAAGCTGACCGGGGAACTTATGCGCCTGGTTGGCCAGCCCGACCCGCGCCAGCAGCGCCTCTCCCTTGGCTTCGGCCTCGGCGGTCGGGCGGCCCAGCACCTTGCGCTGAGACAGCGTCAGGTTCTGCATGATGGTCAGGTGGGGGAACAGCTCGAAATTCTGGAACACCATGCCGACGCGGGCGCGCAGCGCCGACATGTTGGTTGCCCGCGCGCCGACGTCGATGCCGTCCACCTTGATCTGGCCGGACTGGAAGGGCTCAAGCCCGTTGACGCACTTGATCAGCGTCGACTTGCCCGACCCGGAGGGGCCGCAGACCACCACCACCTCCCCCTTGCGCACGGTGGTCGTGCAGTTCTTCAGGACCTGGAAGGTGCCGTAGGTCTTGCTGACATTCTCGATGGCGATCATGAGGGATTCTCTTGGCGATGGGCGGCGCCGCAGCGGCGCCGGAACGTTGGGGGAAGGGGGGGCGTTTCAGCGGAACCGGTCGATCAGGAACGGCGTCGGGTCGATGTCGGTGCGGCCGTCCAGCAGCAGGTCGGCGGTCATGCGGGCGACGACCGGGGCCAGGGTGAAGCCGTTGGACGTCACCGTGTTGAAGAATCCCGGCAATCCCGGCACCGGGCCGAGGATCGGCGCTCCGTCGATGTTGATGTTCATCGCCGCCCAGGCGCGCACCACATGCAGCCCGGCGATCTGCGGCAGCACATGGCGGGCGACCCACAGGTTGCCCTCGATGCTGGAGCGCGACACCGTGTTGAAGCGGCGTGCCGGGTCGAAGACGGCGGTCCAGGCACCGCCGATGATCAGCCCGCCGGTGACGGCCTGCTTCAGGCTGAGATGGCGGTCGGCATGAGCGACGAGCTGGCTGACCAGCTTGGGCGCCGGTTCGGTGACGATCATCTGCAAGGGCGCGCTGTGCACCGGCACGTCGATGCCGACCAGCCGCCCGGTTTCGCGTGCCCAGGGGCCGCTGGCGTTGATGATCTGCCTGGCACGGATGCGGCAGCGCGAGGTCTCGACCCGCCAACCGCCGCCCTCATTGGCGGGTGCCGCGGCGATGCCGGTGACGTTGACCCCGCGCAGGAAGCGGGCGCCCTGGCGGCGGGCCTGCTCCAGCACGGCGTAGGTCGCGCGCAGCGGGTTGATCTTGCCCTCCTGCGGGGCGTATTCGGCACCGACCAGCCCGTCCGACAGGGCCGGGGCGAGGCGGCGCAGCTCGGCTGCGTCGATGATCGCGTTCTCGACACCGTATTGCCGTTCCAGCGCCGCCTTGGCGCGCAGGAACTCCATGCCGGCCGGGCTGTCGGCGACCATCAGCCCGCCGGTGACGGCCAGCTCGAAATCGGCGCCACAGGCCTTCTCCAGCTCGCGCCACAGCGCGACGGAGCGCGGGCCGAGCGTCAGCGTCGCCGCGGCCGGGCCGCCGCCCGCCTCGGCCCGCGCTCCGAAGTCGAAGGACAGGAGCTGGACATGCAGGCTGCCGGCATTGGCGCCCGACGCCTGGAGGTTGATGTCGCCGCGCTCGACCACCAGCACGTCGCGGCCGGCCTGCGTCAGGTAATAGGCGAGGCAGGAGCCGACCACGCCGCCGCCGACGATCAGGATCTCTACCTCCTGGTCAGGCAGCGGGCCGTCCTCCAGCGGGCGGGCGAGGTTGGGGGTGATGGCGCGCTGATGGCCGCCCCATTCCGGCTTCTCGAAGGCAAAGGCGCCGGCCGGCGTCGGCTTGGCCGGCAGGCGCGGCGCCAGATACTGCTCGGGCGCCCGCGGACGGCCGGTGGCCTGCTCCAGCAGCAGTGCGGCGGTCGCCGCGCAGTAGCGCCCCTGGCAGCGGCCCATGCCGAGCCGGGTGTTGCGCTTCAGTGCCGCGAGGCTGTCATGGCCGGCGGCGATCTCGGCGCGGACCTGGCCGAAGGTGATCTCCTCGCAGCGGCACAGCATGGCGTCGTCGGGTACGGCGCCGAGCCGCACCGGCGGCGCCCGGTAGATCGACCACAGCGCGGCCTGGAAGCCCTCGGCCCGTCGCAGGTCGGCCAGCGTCCGCCGGCTTTCCTCCGGGTACGTGTCTGTCAGGCCGAGCTGGGTGGCGGCGGAGATGCCGGCCAGCGTGCCCCGCGCCTGCGCCACCCGTGAGCCGCCGAGATCGACGCCGTCGCCGACCGCGAAGACCCCCGGCAGACTGGTGGCGCCGTCCACCTCGGTCTCGGTGGCGAGGTAGCCGAGATGGCGATCGACCAGCCGGTGGGCGCAGCCGAGCGCGCGGGCGATCTCGGTCGAGGGGATGAAGCCGTAGCCCAGGCACAGTGCGTCGGCGGGAACACTGA
The DNA here is from genome assembly GCF_001305595.1 of Azospirillum thiophilum. NCBI lineage: Bacteria > Pseudomonadati > Pseudomonadota > Alphaproteobacteria > Rhodospirillales > Azospirillaceae > Azospirillum > Azospirillum thiophilum. The sequence continues at coordinate 744,789 of NZ_CP012402.1, read as the reverse complement.
CGGCATCGGCCAGCCGCGGCGTGCCGTCGGCACCGAGCGGGGCATAGCGCACATGGTCCAGCCGACCGTCGCCCTCTGCCGCGCCCTCTGCCGCGACGATGCCGTGCGACCACAGCATCGGCACCCCGGCACGCCGCAGCGTCAGCATATAGCGGGCGCCGTCACCGATCAGGCCGGGGGCCGCGCGCAGCGCCTTCAGCAGCTCGCGCCAGCGGGCGGGCGACGGGCGCGGCGCGCTTTCCAGAACGGCGACCACCTCGACACCCCCCTGCACCAGCTCGCAGGCCAGTTGCAGGTTGAGCGGGCCGTTGCCGGCGACCACCACCCGGCGGCCGGGGGCCACGCGGTAGGCGCGCGCCAGGGTCTGGCCGGCGCCGGTCGTCATCACGCCGGGCAGGGTCCAGCCCGCGAAGGGCGCCGGCCGCTCGTAGGCACCGCTGGCGATCACCAGCCGGCGTGGCCGGTAGACGGTCTCGCGCCCAGCGACGACGGCGACAACTTCGTCGGGGGCGTGGGCGCCCCACACCGTCGCCTCCTGAACACTGGTGGCGCCGGCCCGCTTCGCCGCCTCGACCAGGGCGAGGCCGGAGCGGAACTGGCGGTCGGTCGGTTTGTCGGTGTTATGCGAGGGGGCAAGCGGCTTGAAATACTGGCCGCCGCTCTGCGGCCGCTCGTCCACCACCACCACGTCGGCACCGCGCCGCGCAGCGGCCGCCGCCGCGGCCAGACCGGCCGGGCCGGCTCCGATCACCAGCAGGTCCAGCGTCCGCTCTTCCGGCGCCGTACCCTGCGGCGGCGGCACCAGCGGGGCCAGCGGATCTTCGGGTGTGCCGGCCGGCGGCTGCGAGCGGATGGTCTGGCCGTCCGCCACCTTGGTCAGGCAGGCGCGCTGGCTGGCTTTGCCGTCCACCGTCACCAGGCATTCGAAGCAGGCGCCCATGCCGCAATAGAGGCCGCGCCGCCCGCCGTCGCGGCTGTGGCGATAGGCGGCGACACCGTACGCCGCCAGGGCTGCCGCCACCGTCTCCCCGGCCAGCGCGGGAATCCGCTCGCCGTCATAGGTGATCTCGATGGGGGCGCCGTCGCGGCGGACGCTGGAATGTTCGAGGCGCATGGGCGGGAAGGCTTTTCCGGATTGCGGTGGGAAACGGTTTGGCGAGGGGCTTTTCAAGGCTGCGTCAATTTGCGCTGGATTCCTGTATACAGTTAGTATACGAGTAGTATTTAGGCAAGGTCAAAAATTAGGCAGGAGCTTGGGGGAACCCATGACGGCATTGCGCGGCACCTACACGGTCCTGATCACCCCCTTCACCGCCGACGGCGGCGCGGTGGACGTTCCGGCGCTCAAGAAGCTGGTGAACTGGCAGATCGAGCAGGGCATCCACGGGCTGATCCCGCTCGGCAGCACCGGCGAGTTCCTGTCGATGACCCCGGAGGAGCGGGCCCAGGTCATCGAGATCTGCGTGGCTGAATCGGCGGGCCGCGTGCCCGTGCTGATCGGCACGGGCGCGGAATGGACCCGCGACGCGGTCGCCCACGCCAAGGAAGCCGAGCGGATGGGTGCCGACGGGATCATGGTGATCCCGCCCTACTACAGTTCGCCGACCCCGGACGAACTGTTCGAGCATTACCGCCGCATCGGCGAGGCGATCTCGCTGCCGGTGATGATCTACAACAACCCGGCGACCGCCAACGTCGACCTCACGCCGCCGATCGTCGCGCGGCTGAGCGAGATCGACAACGTGCTGTACATCAAGGAATCGACGCTGGAGGTGACGCGGGTCCGCGACATCATCGAGCTGTGCGGCGACCGCATGACGGTGTTCGCCGGCATCCTCGGCTACGAATCCTTCTGGCTCGGCGCCCAGGGCTGGGTCGCGGTCTGCTCCAACCTGATCCCGCGCGATTCGGCCCGGCTGTTCGAGCTGGTGGCCGACCACAGCGACAAGGAGCAGGCGCTGGCGCTCTACAAGAAGATGCTGCCGATCGTCCGCTGGGTCGGCGGCCACCGCTACGTCGCCGCGTCGAAGGCCGGGCTGGGCATGATGGGCCTGCCGGTGGGAGCGCCGCGTGCGCCGCGCCTGCCGCTGCCGACCGGCGATACCGAGGCCCTGCGCGCCGATCTGGCGGCGTACGGCCTGATCGATTCCCTGGGCGCCTCCCCCGCTGGTGGGACCAGGCGCTGACCGGGTGCAAGTGCTGGACCGTCCAAACACGAGAGAAGGGGATTAGAATGACCATTCGCAAGCTGTTGATCGCCGCCGGCCTGACCCTGTTCGCGCTCCCGGCAGCCGCCCAAACCGCACCCCAGTCGGCTGCGTGCAAGCCGGCAGTTGCCGATTCCGAGCTGGTCAAGCCGGGCACACTGGTGATGTCCACCAACCCGACCCTGCCGCCGATGCAGTTCATCGATTCGAGCGGCCAGCTGAAGGGCATGCGCATCACGCTGGGCAACGAGATCGCCAAGCGGCTCTGCCTGACGCTGGAATATGTCCGCATCGAGTTCTCGGCGATGATCCCCGGCCTCCAGGCCGGCCGCTGGGATCTCATCAACACCGGCATCTTCTGGACCGAGGAGCGGGCCAAGATGATGCCGATGATCAATTATGAATCGCAGGCGATCAGCATCTCGGTAACCAAGGGCAACCCGTTGAAGATCGTCAAGCCGGAGGATCTGGCGGGTCGCCCGGTCGGCGTCGAACTGGGCGGCTTCGAGGAGCGCAAGCTGCGCGAGCTCGACAAGATGGTGACGGCCAAGGGGCTGAAGCCGATCGAAATCAAGACCTTCGACAATTTCGCCACGGCCTACCAGGCGCTGCGCGCCGGCCAGACCGAGGCGTCGGTGGCGATCGATCCGACGGCGGCGGAATACAGCAAGCGCGGCGACTTCGACCGCGCCCTGCACGGCCTGTTCCCGACCCCGGTCGCCCTGGCGATGAAAAGCAAGCCGCTGAGCGAGGCCGTGGTGGCCGTCCTCAACGACATGCAGAAGGACGGTTCGTACAAGAAGCTGATGGACGAATACGGCCTGCTGCCCAACGACGGCGCCTTCAAGGTCAACGGCCCCGGCATGTGAGACGCGGGGCACGGGCGGCGGCAGGGGGCATGGCCCCGTCGCCGCCCGTGCGCCGGACAAGAGTGAAAGGTTGACGGAATGACCAGCGGCTGGAACTGGGACGGGTTCTTCGACTACCTGTTCAACGGGTATCTGCTCAGCGGAGCGCTCACCACCCTGTGGCTGACGCTCGCGGGAATCGCCGGCGGCCTGGTGGTCGGCTGTCTGCTGGCGCTGCTGCGGCTGTCTCCCTACCGCTGGGTGGCGGTGGCGGCACAAGCCTACATCTGGGTGTTCCGCGGCACGCCGCTGCTGGTCCAGCTCATCATCATCTACACCGGCCTGCCGCAGATCGGCATCAAGCTGTCGGTGACGGAATCCGCGCTGATCGGCCTGATCCTGAACGAGGCCGCCTATCTGGCCGAGATCATCCGTGGCGGCATCCTCGGTGTCGCCGCCGGGCAGAGCAACGCCGGCCGCGCGCTCGGGCTGAACTCGGCCCAGGTGATGGCCTACATCGTGCTGCCGCAGGCCGTCCGCATCATCATTCCCGCACTCGGCAACAGCGTGAACGGGCTTTTGAAGACCACGTCCGTCACCTCGGTCATCTCGATGGAGGAACTGCTGCGCAGCACCCAACTCCTCATCCAGGAGCGTTTCATGGTGCTGGAGCTGTTCACGGTGGCGGCGCTCTACTACCTGTTGATGACTTCGCTGTGGGACATCGTCCAGCGCCGCATCGAGCGCCATTTCGGCCGCGCCTACCGCAACGTCGCGATCGTCGACGGCCAGTGAGGCACCTGTCATGCCCCCGCCCCCGCCCGACTCGCTGTTCCCTCGCCCCACCAACCTCGGCGACCAAACCCATGGGCATCTGCGCGAGCTGATCCTCAGTCGCCAGATCCCCGGCGGCGCCGAGGTGCCGGAAGGCCGGCTGGCAGAGCGGTTGAACGTGTCGCGCACGCCGATGCGCGAGGCGCTGGTCCGGCTGGTCGGCGAGGGGCTGCTGGAGCGCACCAGCGAGCGCAGCTACCGGGTCCGAATCGTCTCGGCCCGCGAGTTCTTCGAGTGCATGCAGATGCGCGAGCTGCTGGAGTGCCACGCCATCGGGACGGCGGTTCCTCAGATCGGCGACGCCGATCTGGCGGAGTTGCGGCGCGGGCTGGACTCGCTGGAGGACGGCGAGGACGACATGCAGCACTGGCTCTACGACAACCATTTCCACAGCTTCTTCGCCCGCGTCAGCGGCAACGAGACGCTGGCCGACACCATCACGCGGATGCGCGTGGTCGCCCGCCTGTTCCGCATCTCCAGCGCCTTCCACCGCAAGCGTGAGATCGACGCCGAACACCGGGCGGTGCTGGAGGCGGCCGAGCGGCGCGACGCCGCCGCCGCCAAGGCCGCCATGCTGGCGCATCTGCGCAACCTTCAGGACGACGCCCGCCGCGCCATCGCCGTCGAGGCCAACCCAGGCGGCTATTTCCTGTAAGACCCCCGCCGCAAGAACCGTTCTTCGAGGACCAGGGAGAGTTCCATGCCGCAATTCGACACCGTGATCCGCCATGGCACGCTGGCCACCGCTTCCGACGTGTTCGCCGCCGACCTCGGCGTGATCGGCGGCCGCATCGCCGCCATCGGCACCGGGCTCGGGCCGGGTGTGCGCGAGATCGACGCGACCGGCAAGCTGGTGCTTCCCGGCGGCGTCGACGGCCATTGCCACCTCGACCAGCCGACCAGCGATGGCTCGCAGTCGGCCGACGATTTCGAGACCGGCACCCGCTCGGCCGCCTGCGGCGGGACCACGACGGTCATCCCCTTCGCCTGCCAGTTCAAGGGCCAGTCGCTGCGCGACGCGGTGAGCGACTATCACCGGCGGGCCGACGGCAAGGCGGTGATCGACTACGCCTTCCACCTCATCGTCAGCGACCCGACCGAGCAGCTCCTCGGCCAGGATCTGCCGGCGCTGATCCATGACGGCTACACGTCGTTCAAGATCTACATGACCTACGACGACATGAAGCTCAACGACCGGCAGGTGCTGGAACTGCTCAGCGTCGCCCGGCGCGACGGCGCCATGGCGATGATCCATGCCGAGAACGCCGACTTCATCGGCTGGCTGACCGACAAGCTGCTCGCCGCCGGCCATACCGCGCCGCGATACCATGCGGACTCACGCCCGATGTTGGTGGAGCGCGAGGCGACCCATCGCGCCATCGCCATGGCGGAACTGGCCGACGTGCCGATCCTGATCGTCCATGTTTCGGGCCGCGAGGCGATCGAACAAATCCACTGGGCGCAGGGCCGCGGCATGCGCATCTACGCCGAAACCTGCCCGCAATACATGGTACTGACCGAGCACGACCTGCACGGCCACGGGATGGAGGGGGCGAAGTGCATCTGCAGCCCGCCGCCGCGCGACAAGGCCAACCAGGCGGTCATCTGGGACGCGCTGGCCGGCGGCACCTTCCACATCGTGTCGTCCGACCACGCGCCGTTCCGCTACCAGGACCCCAAGGGCAAGATGCTGCACGGTGCCGACACCCCCTTCAACTGGATCCCAAACGGCGTGCCGGGCATCGAGACACGGCTGCCGATCCTGTTCTCCGAAGGGGTGAAGAAGGGCCGAATCAGCCTCCAGCGCTTCGTCGAGCTGTCCGCCACCAACCCGGCCAAGATGTACGGCCTGCACCCGCGCAAGGGCAGCCTCGCCATCGGCGCCGACGCTGACATCGTGATCTACGACCCGGACCGCAAGGTCACGATCACCAACGGCATGCTGCACCACAACGTCGATTATACCCCCTACGAGGGGCTGGAAGTGACCGGCTGGCCGGAGACCGTGCTGTCGCGCGGCGAAGTCGTGGTGGAGGGAGGCGCCTGCGTGGCGCAGCCCGGCCGCGGCGCCTTTCTGCGCTGTGACACGCCGGATCTGGCGCGGCCGAAGGTGGCGGCGGTCTGAGGGGACACGTGACCCCACCACATACGCCCCCACCCTACCCCTCCCTTACTCTCGCAGAGGGCTAGGGCCGGGGCAGGTACGAACCCGAGACACGAGGATCATCACACCATGGACGCCCTGACCATCACCGCTGGCCCCTTCACCTTCGGCGCCCGCTTCGAAACCAGCGCCGCACCGAAGACCTGCGCCAAGTTCCGCAACCTGCTGCCCTACGAGGGCCAGATCGTCCATGTCCGCTGGAGCGGGGAAGGCGTATGGATTCCGCTGGGCGATACCGATTTCGGCCTCGGCTACGAGAACCACACCAGCCACCCGGCTCCGGGCCAGATCATCCTCTATCCGGGCGGCATCAGCGAGACCGAGATCCTGCTGGCCTATGGCGGTGTCCAGTTCTCCAGCAAGATGGGCCAGCTCGCCGGCAATCACTTCATCACCATCACCGAGGGGCTCGAGAATCTGGCGGAACTCGGCAAGCGCACCCTCTGGCAGGGTGCACAGCCGATCCGCTTCGAATTGACTCGCTGACACAGAAGAGGCACCGGCTTGAGCTTTGCCGAATGGTCGGCCGTCTTCGGCGGCGATGCCACGATGACGACGACCTTGCTCGACCGGCTGACGCAGCGCTGCGACATCTTCGAAGCCGGCAATGAAAACTGGCGATTCAAAAAAGATCGTTCCTGAGCAACCCAACCCATTCACCCGCTCGTTGCCCAGGGGAACCCACTGGCCCCTTCCATCTGGGCAATCGGGTGAAGAAGCTTGATCATATTTTGAGTTTCCGGTCATCCCTGCGAAGGTGGGGATGACAAATCGGCTGCAACAACATGCCGGATACAGGAATGCATCCTTTTCGGCCAGTCAGTGCGGATTCTCTCTGGCGCCGGAAGGGCCATCCGCCCACAGGTTTCGAGCGGGAAGTTTCAGGCTGGAGGAAAGTCCACCGTTACACGGGTGCCGCTGGGATCGCTGTCGGCGCTCAGCTTGCCACGCAACTGGCCGACGAAGGCGCGCACCACTTTCAGGCCCAACGTCGCCGCCCTTGCGACATCCACACCGGCAGGCAGACCGGTCCCACGGTCAGAAACCTCCAGGCGAACACCGCCACCCTCATAGCGGTCCAGCCGGACATCGATGGTGCCGGGCACTCCAGCCGGAAAGGCATGGCGCGCGGCATTGCCAACCAACTCGCTGACGATCAGGCTGAAGGGGATGAGCGCATCCGCCGGCATCTCGGCAACCTCCGCCGCAACTTGAATCCGGTGAGCGCCGGGCAAAGTCGCCTCCAATTCCAGGCACAACTCGCGAAGAAGAACGGCTACATTGATGCAACCAGAGCGCAAGGCACCATGTGAATGCTGATGAGCCTGGGTAACGATACCGACACGACCTCCAGCACTTTGCAGCGCCCGCCGCACCTCTGGATCCTTGGTTGATAACGTCTGAAGGGTCAGCAGGCTGGAGACCAGTTGCAACGTGTTCTTTAGCCGGTGGCTGACGTCACGCAGCCGGCGTTCATGTTCGGCTGCCGATTCCGGCGTTTCTTCCACGGTGACGATCAGGGCACGGACGACGCTGTTGACCCCCATCATCGGGGTAATCCGCACATCCCAGAACCGCACGCCGTCCAGGGCGCCGTCGCCAACTGCACGGCTGCGCTGAGGCCTGCCGGTCTGGCGCGCCTCAGCCAACAGCGCGGAAGGCAGCGCCGGGAAACGCTCTGTCAGATTCGTTCCAGCAACGACGCCGAGCGCGCGGAAGGCCGCATTGGCGAAGATACAGCAACCTTCCTCTCCATCCACCAGTGCCGTGGGCGTCGGTGTCTGGTCCAGCAGGCAGCGCAGCGTTGCCGGGTCGTCGATACCGACGCCGGCTGTCACGACCCCACTTTCCGTCGGCCGCTCCGCCCCCGGTTCGGTACCGAACTCCGCATTCCGGTAAGCCGTGACCGCCATAATGTGCGCCATCGCCCCCAACCTCGCCTGCCGCCCTGGGCTGCCGGTTCCCGCGGCCGTTCCCGACGGGTACCATTTCAGCCTGGTAAGTGTAAGGCTTCGTTCGCGCTCGGCACCAGTCCAACAACCCGAACACCTGCTAGACAAATGGCATTACGCCCTTTGGAAGGTTTGGGCGGAGACAACTGGTCAGGCCCGGGCGGCGGCGCTCTCCATACCCAGCGCCTGCAAGGCGGTACGAACAATGTGCTGGGCGGTCAGGCCAGCGATTTCATACTGCTTGGCTGGCGCGTCATGGTCGAGATACAGGTCCGGCAGAACCATCGGCCTGATCTTCAGACCGCCGTCCAGCAGACCCGCCGTCGCCAAGAACTGCAGCACGAAGCTGCCGAATCCACCGATCGATCCCTCCTCGACGGTGATCAGAACCTCATGCTCAAGGGCAAGGCGCCGCACCAGTTCCTCGTCCAGCGGTTTGGCGAAACGGGCATCGGCCAGCGTGGTGGACAGGCCGCGGGCCGCCAGTTCGGATGCCGCACGCCTTGCCTCACTCAAGCGGGTGCCGTAACTGAGAATGGCGATCTTGGTGCCTTCCTGCAGGATACGGCCTTTGCCCATCGGCAGGATTTTGCCGCGGTCAGGCAGTTCCAGCCCCACACCCTCGCCACGCGGATAACGCAGGGCCGACGCACGGTCGTCGATGGCGGCCTGCGTCGCCACCATATGCATCAGCTCCAGTTCGTCAGCAGCTGCCATCAATACGATGTCGGGCAAGCAGCCTAGGTACGCCGTGTCGAAAGCGCCCGCATGGGTCGCTCCGTCCGCTCCAACCAGACCGGCGCGGTCCAGTGCGAATCGAACCGGCAGATGCTGCAGTACCACGTCATGAATGACTTGGTCGTAGGCGCGCTGGAGGAATGTGGAGTAAATGGCGCAGAAGGGCTTGAAGCCCTCCGTCGCCATGCCGGCGGCAAAGGTCACTGCATGCTGTTCGGCGATGCCGACGTCAAAGCAACGGTCGGGAAAACGCTCTTCGAACAAATCCAGCCCTGTGCCCGATGGCATGGCCGCGGTAATGCCGACAATGGTCGGGTCGGCAACTGCCTCCGCGATCAGACTCTGAGCAAAGACACGGGTAAAGGTTGGAGCATTCGATTTCGGCTTGGCCTGGGTGCCCGTCACCACATCGAACTTGGCCACCGCATGTAGCTTGTCGGCCGACGCCTCCGCCGGTCCGTATCCTTTGCCCTTCTTGGTAACGACGTGGATCAGCACCGGCTTGTCGTCGTCGGCCTCGCGGACATTCTGCAGAACCGGAAGCAAATGGTCCAGATTGTGGCCGTCGATCGGCCCGATATAGTAGAAGCCCAACTCTTCGAACAAGGTGCCGCCAGTAACCATACCACGGGCATATTCCTCCGCCCGGCGGGCGGCGTTGCGCAGCGGCCGCGGCAACTGGTCGGCGATCTCCTTCGCAAGATGACGCAGGGACAGGTACGGCTTGGACGAGATTAACCGTGACAGATATGCGCTCATCGCCCCAACCGGCGGAGCGATGGACATGTCGTTGTCATTGAGGATAACGATTAGCCGCGACTTGGTTGAGGCCGCGTTGTTCATCGCCTCGTACGCCATACCGGCGCTCATTGCACCATCGCCGATCACGGCGATGACATTGCGCCGCTCACCCTTCATCTTGCTGGCAACCGCCATGCCCAGCCCGGCGGAGATCGAAGTGGAGCTGTGACCGGCGCCGAACGGATCGTAGTCGCTTTCGGACCGCTTGGTGAATCCGCTGAGACCGCCCCCCATACGGAGCGTGCGGATGCGGTCGCGCCGGCCAGTCAGGATCTTGTGCGGATAGCACTGGTGCCCGACGTCCCAGATCAGCCGGTCGTAAGGTGTATCGAAGACGTAATGGAGCGCCACCGTCAGTTCCACAACCCCCAGTCCGGCGCCGAGATGACCGCCGGTCACCGACACGGCATCCACGGTCTCGGTACGCAGTTCGTCGGCAAACTGGCGGAGCTGTTCGGGCTTCAAGGCCCGCAGCTTGGCTGGCGTCGGACAAAGGTCGAGCAGCGGGGTCTTGGTGGCGGTCACGTCTTGCGGGTCCTCAAAGCGTTGGTCAGGCGCGGCGCACGACGACGAAGTCGGCGACGGCCTTCAACATATCGGCACGCCCGTCGAAAATGTCCAAGTGCTGCGACGCTTGACGGGATAGCATCTCCGCCTGAGCACGGGCGCGGTCACGGCCCAGGATCGATACGAAGGTCGCCTTGCCGGCCTGAGCGTCACGGCCGACCGTCTTGCCGGTCTCCTCCGCCGTGCCTTCCACGTCCAGCAGGTCGTCGACGATCTGGAAAGCCAACCCCAGATCGTGGGCATAGGCGCGCAACGCCGTGCGTTGCGGCGGGTTGGCCTTGCCCAGGATACCGCCGGCCTCGCAGGAAAAGGCGATCATCTCACCGGTCTTCATGCGCTGAAGTCGGGTGGTGGTGCCGAGGTCGAAGGTCTCATGCTCCGCGATCAGGTCCAGCATCTGGCCGCCGACCATGCCATGGCCACCGGCCGCCTTGGCCAATGCCGACACCAATTGGCAACGGATGTTGGGGTCCTCGTGCGTCGCCGGGTCGGCCAGCACCTCGAACGCCAGGGTCAGCAACCCGTCACCGGCCAGGATTGCCGTCGCCTCGTCGAATTGGCGATGACAGGTCGGACGTCCTCGCCGCAGCTCACCGTCGTCCATCGCCGGCAGGTCATCGTGAACCAGCGAATAGCTATGGACCATCTCCACCGCCGCGGCCGCACGGATTGCGCAGTCTGGATTGACGCCGAACAGCGCAGCGGACTGCATCACCAGGAAGGGGCGCAGACGCTTACCGCCGTTCAGGCAGCCGTAGCGCATGGCGTCGAACACCCGCGCCTCCGCCAAGTCGGCGGTCGGCAGCAGGGCACCGATCTTGACCTCGACCGCCTGCGCGATTTCCGCCAGGGCGGACTTCAATTCGATTTGGGATATGGTCTGCACGTCAGTCGATCCGGACGGATTCGGTGCCGAGAGTGCCGTCGGCGCTCACGGTGATGCGGTCGATCTTGGCCTGCGCTTCACGCAGCTTCATCTCGCAATGGCGCTTCAGCGCAGTGCCCCGCTCATATGAGGAGATGGCATCGTCGAGCTTGCCGCGGCCCTCCTCGAGCTGACGGACGATCCGCTCCAGTTCGGCGAGCGCGTCCTCGAAGCTGAGGGCGGCAATGTCGGGCGGGATAGCGGCGGAGGGCGGCTCGGCGGACCGGTGGGCGACAGAAGGGGGCATGTCGGGCAGAACCATGGTGGAACCTCGAGCCCGCGAAGGTATGCCCCGCCCACGTCATGTGCAAGGGCTGAGGCAGGTCGAACCACGGCCCTTGCGGCCTATGCGTTCGGATAGCCTCTCCCCCTTTCGAGCAGGAGGAACTCTCCGGGCGATTTAGCAGTACATCAATTCGCGTACATGGGCGGCGCTGGCCGACGCCAGTGCGCGCAGGTTGTAGCCTCCCTCCAGAACCGAGACGATTCTCGCCCCGCAATGGGTGCGTGCCAGTTCGCCCAGCTTGCGCGTGGCCCATACGAAATCGTCGTCGATCAAGTGCAGGCCCGCAAGCGGATCACGCGAATGGGCGTCGAAACCGGCCGAGATGATCAGCAGGTCCGGCTTGAAATGGTCGATGGCCGGCAGAATGATGTGGGTCATCGCATGCCGGAACTCCGGCGAACCGGCCATTGCCGGAAGCGGCGCATTGACGCAGTTGCCGTATTCCCCCTTCTCACCCGCATCGCCCGTGCCTGGGTAGAGCGGTGACTGGTGGGTCGAACAATAGAGCATGTCAGGGTCGTGCTGGAAGATGTCCTGCGTGCCATTTCCATGGTGGACATCGAAATCCATCACCGCGACGCGCTGCAGGCCGTGTTCGGCACGGGCATGATAGGCGCCGACCGCCGCATTGTTGAACAGGCAGAATCCCATCGCCTTCTCCCGCTCCGCATGGTGGCCGGGCGGGCGCACGGCGCAAAAGGCATTGCGCGATTGCCCGGTCGCCACTGCGTCGACAGCGGCGCAGACCGCCCCGGCCGCACGGAGCGCCGCCTCCCCGGATCCGGGCGAGACGACGGTGTCGGCATCGACGCCGGCATGCTCGACCTCGGGAATGAGGGACAGCACACGGTCGATGTGCGACTGTGGGTGGGCTCGCAAAAGCTGTTCCACCGTGGCGCGTGGCGCCTCCTGCCGTTCCAGCATATGGAACTCTTCCGTTTCGAGCGCGGCGAGCACGGCGCGCAGGCGGTCAGAGCATTCCGGATGACCTAAACCCGTATCGTGCTCCAGGCACGCGGGGTGGGAGAACAGGGTGGTGAACATCGATTTTTCAGTCGTTATCGTTGGTTTTCGAGGCGGCGTTCAGCGCGTTTCCAAAGACCATTCTTCCCGGATCGCTAATGAAAGTACAGGCTGAATCCAGGACGATTCGTCACAGCCCACTTTTGGGATCCGGGGCAATCCGTAACACGGCAGGACTGACGGGCGGAGTGTGCAGGAAATTATGTCGGCGACAACTCTCTTTCGTCTCCATCAGAAACTCAAGAGTCGCTGACCTCAGGAAATCATATTCCCTGGAATCTGGACATCGTCCCGTCGATTTCGTCGACATGGCAATCGGGAAAAGTTCCCTTCCTCAAACGCACGCAATGTAGGCCGCAGCTTTCGAGCCCGCTTGTTCAGACCAACCGTTCAATAACGAAGCGCAATACCCCCCCCACTTCTTCGACGGACAACAGACGATTTCCCGTCGCGTCGCAGAAAGCGGGGAAATCCTTGCGGGAGCCTGGATCGGTCGCCTCTACAGTCAAGGTGTCGCCAACGGCGATGGCCTTCATCGCCTTGCGCGCGCGCAAGACGGGTAGCGGACACTGCAAGCCCTTGGTATCCAATGGATGATCACTCATGGCTGGAATGCTAGCCGACCGGCCTGTCGTTGTCACCGGTTGATATGACAAAGCCGTTTCGAGCCGCCATCTCACCAACCGCAACCCAGGCGTGATGTCTTTGTTTGATTTCCAATCGCCCAGCGTAGAAAAAGCACCGGCGTAGGCAATGGTAACGCTCAAGCCCTCGACGGCGCAAAAGCAGCGGCTGACTCCTATGACGGATTCCCACAGGTGGACAATGCCGCATGTGTAAGAATATACTATCATGCGAGCATTTTTATTTTTCGTGCCATTCAACGGCGGCACGGACGCAAAACGAATCGGAACGGACAGGGCGACGATAAAGCAATGAAGATCGAGGATTTGCAGGCCAATGCGCGCCGGGCGAGTATATTGCTGAAGGCGATGTGCAATGAACGGCGCCTCCTCATCCTGTGCTATTTAAGCCAGGGCGAGCGATCGGTGGGTGAATTGGAGGACTTGGTCGGGCTCAGCCAGTCGGCCCTGTCGCAGCATCTTGCCCGCCTTCGCACGGATAATCTGGTCCGCACGCGCCGCAGCGCCCAAAACATTTACTATTCGCTGAACGGGCACGAAGCGCAGACGATCATGACCACGCTGCACGGCCTCTATTGTGCCTCCAGTGCGGAGAATGACGATTCTGCCAACGACCGTGACGGCATCCCCTCTGACGGCACATCTGCTTTACGATCCGCAGCCTTGGGTTGAAATCTGCAGCATGCGCAGGCAGGCGCAAGCCTCAGTCGCGCGCCCGAAGCGCTGCGACCGCCAGCGCCACCCAGCCCAGCATGAAACTCCAGCCTCCGGCCGGCGCCGTCATCGGTACCGGCAGCGGGCCGACCGTTGCCAACGCATATAGCGTGCCGCAGAACAATAGAATCCCGACGGCGAAGAGCCATCCGGCCAAGCGCATCGCAAGATGTCCACGCTGCCCGATCCGGGCACCCAATGCCACCAGCAGGACCAGCGCCAGCGCATGGGCCATCTGATACTGTCCGGCGATGCGGAACCACTCCTGCGCCTGGGGTTGCGCTGCCAGCGCGTGGCTGGCATAGGCGCCGGTGCCAACCGCAACGGCACCGTTCAGCGCGGCGAAAACGATCCAGATCCGGTCGACTGATCCCACGAGCCTCGCTCCCTTCCTTCACGCCACCGCCTGCCTGCGGGCGATGCTATTCTGTCAACTGTGTACACAATGGCTGTCCGCACGAGCAAGAAATGACCATGAAAGCCGCTATCGCCTCGCCGCCGGCCACCTCACCGCTGGTCAGCATCATCACGCCCACCTGGCAGCGGGAAGATTTCCTGCCTCTCCTTCACGCTCGCATCCAGGCCCAGACATATGCGGACATCGAGTGGCTGGTGTTCGACGACAGCCCTCGCCCATCGGCCTATCTGAAGCCGCTGGCGAACCCGAAACTGAAATATATCTATTCGCCCAGCCGCTACGCCATCGGCGAGAAGCGCAACATCATGGCAGAACATGCCCAGGGTTCGGTGATCGTCCATATGGACGACGACGATTTCTACGCCCCGACCTATGTGGAGCGAATGCTCGATTGGCTGGATCAGGGAAACGATGTGGTGAAGCTGTCGGGCTGGTTCCTCTACAGCACGGTGCATCGGCGCTTCGGCTACTGGAACACAGCCGTCGGCGGCTCGCACCACCGCTGGGGCCGCCAGACCTGTACCTATGTCGAAGCACCGGATGACCCGCCCTCGGCCGACAACCTCGACGGCTACGGCTTTTCCTACGCGTACCGGCGCAAGGTTTGGGAGACGGCACACTTTCCGCCGGTGAACGCCTGTGAGGACGCTCCCTTCGTCAAGGCCGCACGCGAACGCTTCAGCGTCGGCACCTTTCCCGATGTCGAGGGGCTGTGCCTGCACATGATGCACGCTCGCAGCACCAGCCTGTGCCTGCCGCAATATGAACTGCCGCCCACCTTGCTCGAACGCCTGTTCGGGTCGGATATTGCGGCCTACACCTGAACGTCAAGAAACATGCCACGGCGGTAGTTGCGTGGCAGCGTCAGCACCCCATTGACGACCAGGGCTGCCAGCTCGCGCAGGTTCGGTATGCGCTGGCGTCCCTGCTGAGCGACACCATCGGCCCGCGCCCGCCCGCCGGCAGCAGGAACCCGTCCGCCGGAGTCGGGCCGGATGGGCTCGTTCGAACGGTCGCCGGTTCGTCTGGTTTCTACCATGGAAAATTATTTACCATAAGTATCCGTTACGGGGAAGAGATCGAGCTTACCAATCAGCGGCATGCCCAATGGTGAACGAAGCCAGCCTCGCGTTCGAGCTTGCGCCCCAGACGGATCAAGCGCCATTCCTCGCCGGGACGGGCGATCAGTTGGATGCCGAAAGGCAGCGCACCGCCCCCCACAGGCAGCGTCAACACGGGAAAGCCGATCAGCGTGACGATGGCGGTGACACCGAGATAATCAAGGATAGTCTCGACCGGCTCGCCGTCTATTGTCGTCACCTCGCCGTGTGCGTTCGGCCAGGGCAGCACGCCGCAGGCCGGAGCAGCCAGCACGTCGATCTCCTCGAACAGCGCCACGAAGCGGCGATAGAGTGCAGTACGGGCTGCCTGAGCCTGCAAATAGGCGTCGGCGCCGATGCCGGCCCCCGCCTCGATGTTCCATCGTATGGTATCGGTCAGCGCCTCGCCGTGCTTCGCCAGCATCGGACCGAAAGCGTGGCGCGTCTGGGCCGCACGCAGGGTGCGGAAGGTCGCCATGGCGTCGCCGCAATCGGGATAGCAACGCGCAACCGGCCCCCCTGCCCGTTGCAGCCGGTCAACCGCCTCGGCGAAACGATCCCGCACCGCCTGCGAGACGGAGGCCGCGCCGAAGTCGGCGGTAGCGCCCAGACGGCTGTCCGACCCGTCGTCGCGGTCCCCGAACAGGGAGGTCGGATCGCGCAGGTCACTCCCGGCCATCGCCGACAGCAGCAGGGCGCAATCAGCGGTGTCGCGGGCCAGAACCCCATGGGTCGCCAGCGTATCCCAGCCGAGCGCGCGGCCCGGTGCCGGAATCAGCCCTGGCGTCGGCCGGATCGAGGCGACGCCGCAGAAGCTGGCCGGCACCCGCACCGACCCTCCGAAATCGGTGCCATGCGCCAGCGGCGCCATGCCGACCGCGACCGCCACTGCCGATCCACCGCTTGACCCGCCGGAGGTGAGTTCCGGGTCTACCGGGTTGCAGGTCGGACCATACAGCCGGTTCCGGCAGATGGCACCGAAGCCGAATTCCGGCGTGTTGGTCTTGCCGATGACAATACCGCCCGCCGCCTCGATCCGCGCAACGGCGATGTCGCTGGACACCGGCACATGGTCGGCATAGAGCGCCGAACCGTAGGTGGTGCGGATGCCGGCGGTGTCTGTCAGGTCCTTGACCGCGATGGGCAGGCCATGCAGCGGTCCGACCGGCGACGCTTCCGCATCCAGCAGGTCGGCGCGGGCGAGTGCTGCTTCGGCGGCGATAGTCAGGAAGGCGGAAAATGCCGGCTCCATGGCCCCGATGCGCGACAGGTGTGCCTCCACCGCCTCACGTGCCGACAAATCCCGCCGCGCCAGCCGTTCCGCCAGGGCTGTCGCGCTTTCCTGCCAAATGGCGTCCGTCCGGATGCTCATGGATCCTCCCGTTTCCGGCTCGGACGGTAGCGCGAAATGGCCGGCACGCCAATTCCGTCGGAAAAAATCCGGATCCGAAATGCCTCAACGCTGCTGCGCGGCGGAAGCGCGACAGTCGGCCAGGATGTTGCCGACGGTGACGCGCTCGCGTTCGTCCATGCTGAGTTCCCATCGCGCCTTCACCAGAATCCAGTCGGCAACGTAAAGGCAGATGCCGTCGCGCTTGGGCGGCAACCACTCCTCCGGCCCCTTGGAGCCCTTGGCCCGGTTGGCCTCGCGGCTGGCGGCCAGCAGGGTCAGCGGGTCGCTGGTATCGTTGGCATAGGCGGCACGGCGTTCTCGGCTCCACTCATGGCCACCGCTGGAGTAAGCCTCTTCAAGCGGCACGCGGTGGTCGATGTCGACCATCTGCGGATCGGTGAAGCGCTCTCCAGTATAGAGATCGATCCACTCCCCGGATTTTACGGTGCAGCCCTTGGCGTCCAGCGTCGCCGGACGCCGGGAATCGCGGATCAACACCTTCTCACGCGCGTTCAGACAACCGCCATCCAGGGCCAGCCAATGCGGCCACGCCTCTCGCTCGTAACCCCGGCGCTTTTCCGGCGCGACGCGGATTGTGTCGAGCCGGCGCGCCACCTCTGTATAGTCGATGCGGTCCGAAGAACTGGCGACCACCGGCGGCGGCGGTTCGGCGATCTGTGACCTGCGGGGTTGGCGTGCGCGCTGGGCCTCCTGCCCCAACAGCCGGTCGAGCGTGCCCGGCGGGAGGATGTCAACGCGTTCGGCCACCGCGATGGCAGCAAGGATGGCAAGGACGATGAACAGCCCCCGCAGGGTAAGGGAACGGCGGCGGGCCATGTCAGGCCACTTCCCCGAGCCGCTTCCCGCCCAGCCGTCTGAAAGCGCTCACCATCCCCACCCAATCCGCCGCATATCTGACGATGTCATACCGTCCGGCGGCACCAATCTCAATCGAGCTCAGGGCATGCGGCCGGTCAGCGTTGCGCTGAGCCCCTGGAGCAGGCCGATCTGGCACATGGTGTCGAATGTGGAGCGCATCAGCGACGGGTCGCCGATCGACACGCGGATATCGCCGGCCCGGGCTTCGGTGTGGTGGCGGCGGACTTGGCTGCCGCAAAGCTCCTGCAGGACTTCGAGCAACATCACCAGCGAGGTCGCGCGGCCGGTGCAGAGGTTGTAGACCTCCGCACCGCAGAAGCGCCGTTCCATCGCCAACGACAGGATGCGCACCACGTCGCCGACGAAGACGAAATCGCGGACCTGCTGGCCGTCGCCATGCATCTCAACATCCTCCCCGCGTGCCACCCGGTTGGCAAAGATGGAGATCACGCCGGAATAGGGCGACATCGGATCCTGGCGCGGACCATAGACGTTGAAGAAGCGGAAGCCGACCGTCGGCACCCCCTGGATCGACCAGGCGACACGGGCGTGCATCTCGCATCCCAGCTTGTCGACACCGTAGGCCGACAGAGGGCGCGGCAGTTCGTCTTCCTTCAGCGGCGTGTTGGTATTGTCGCCGTAGATCGCAGCGGAGGATGCATAGACCACCGGCACCGGACCGCCACGCCTGGCATCGCGCGCCGCCTCGAACACGGTGACGGTGCCGAGCAGGTTGGTGCGGTGTGTCTCAGCCCACAGTTCCCGCGATTTCTGGACCGAGGCCACGGCAGCGAGATGGAAGACACCGTCGACCCCCTCCCATCCGTCGCCGGCCATGGCTTCGCGCACCGCATCAGGATCGGCCACGTCGCCCACGACCAGCTTTGCGGCGGCCGGCTTGTTGTCCAACCGGCCACTCGACAGGTTGTCGAGAATCGTCACCCGATGCCCGTTGGCCAACAGCCGGTCAGCCAGATGCGAACCGATGAAACCGCAGCCGCCGGTGATGAGATAATGCGCCATGGTCCGTCCCAACCCCTTCCTTGCAGTAAGCCGGCTTGCCGCGATGCGGTGGCATGCCGGAAAGTCCATTTATAGGGTCGGGACACAGCCGCCGGATCTCCAGACCATCTTCGGGATAGGGCAGCGCCTCAACCGGACAATCCAGCGCCCCATTCGGCGAGACCTGGGCCGAATCGGTCGGTATTTCACCATGACGGTTTCGAGACAGGCGGGACCGCTGGTTCAACAGGCTTATCCACCGCCTTGTCCACGGTTCTGTGGATAACCCCGGTCAAGCGCGCGGGGAGCCGCAGCGCGTCGGACCGGTTACACTGGTGCAGAAATGCTGCTGCATACCAACGATCATCGGGAAGTTCCTTTGCTGCACGGCACAAGACATCCAAATGCAAAAGGCCCCTCCGTTGCGTCATTGCCACGGAAGGGCCTTCGGTCCAGTAGCGGTCGCAGTCCGACCTAGGCTTTCCTGCTGCCGATCATCTCTGCCTTGACGGTGGCGAAGGCCCAGTCGAGCCAGGGCAACACCGCCTCCATATCCTCGTTCTCGACCGTGGCACCGCCCCAAAGGCGCAAGCCGGGAGGCGCGTCGCGATAGGAGCCGGCGTCGAAGGCGGCCTCCTCCTTCTCCAGCAGGGCCGACAGCTTCTTGGCGAAGGCGGCCTGCGCCTCTTCCGTCAGGGCGGTCACCTCGGGATCGGTGAAGCGCAGGCAGATCGAGGTGCAGGATCGGGTCGCGGGGTTCTTGGCGAGGAAGCCCGCCCAGGAACTCGCCTCGACCCAGTCCGCGACGATCCGCAGATTCTGCTCCGATCTGCGGATCAACTGGGTCAGGCCGCCCAGCGACAACGACCAGCGCAGTCCGTCGATGGCATCCTCGACACAGAGCATCGACGGCGTGTTGATGGTGTCGCCTTCGAAGATGCCTTCGATCAGTTTGCCGTTCTTGATCAGCCGGAAGATCTTGGGCAGCGGACGGTCGGGCTGGAAGCTCTCCAACCGTGCGACCGCGCGGGGGCCGAGCACCAGCATGCCATGCGCCGCCTCGCCGCCCAGCACCTTCTGCCAGGACCAGGTGGCGACGTCGATCCGGTTCCACGGCATTTCCATCGCGAAGGCGGATGAAGTGGCGTCGCAGATGGTCAGGCCCTCGCGGTCCGCCGGGATCCAGTTGCCGTCCGGCACACGGACGCCGGCGGTGGTGCCGTTCCAGGGGAAAACGACATCGCGGCTGAAATCGACCGCAGACAGATCCGGCAACTCGCCATAGGGGGCGACGAAGGTGCGGACGTCCGGCAGCCTCAACTGCTTGGTCACGTCGGTCACCCACTCCTTGCCGAAGCTTTCCCAGGCCAGCATGTCGACGCCGCGCGCGCCCAGCAGCGACCACAGCGCCATCTCGACCGCGCCGGTATCCGACGCCGGAACGATGCCGATGCGGTAGTCGCCCGGGATGCCCAGCACCGCACGGGTGAGGTCGATGACCTCCTTCAGCTTGGCCTTGCCTGGCTTCGAGCGGTGGGAACGGCCGAGCAGCGCACCGTCCAGCGCGTCGAGCGACCAGCCCGGACGCTTGGCGCAGGGTCCGGAGGAAAAGAGCGGATTGGACGGGCGGTGGCTGGGCTTCATGGCAGACTTCCTATCCCGGAACGGGAGTGTGCGGAGGTCCGGACCTTAAAAGCTGAGCCCGCGTCCGTCAATCGAGGGGCTGCCGGTAGAGGCGAATGGAACGTTTGAAACCGGGTGAAACAGCTCCGGGCCGCCGTTCCACTGTTCCATTCGCCGCAGCATGATCGGGGAAGTGCCGGCGAATCGCCAAGGAAACGCATAGACCACGACATCCGCAAACCCTCGTGACAGGAAAGGACCGCCCTTCCCTTCCTAACACGGCGGCTCGGCTGGGATAAGGGCAGGGTGCAAATCCCCGAGCCCACATCCGCCCCCTCACCGAGAGCGGGCGATGCGCCCCTTGCTGTAGGTCCAGGCGGCGTCACCGCCACCGGCCGGCACCGGCATCGAGACGGTAAGGGTATCGCCGTCGATGGTCACCTGGGCGGCGTCGCTGCAGGAGCCGAAGGGATAGGAGACCAGGGGCTTCGTCCCGCCGACTTCGACGATGCGAAAGCGGGTCGGGCAGTCCTTGGCACCGGTGTCGGACTGGAACAGCGCGACCCAGCGATCCTTCATCGAATAGGCCCCGACGAAGGACAGCATGTCGCTCTCCTTGTCATCGAACACCGGAGTCTCGTCCACCGACACCTGGGTATGCTTCGGGCCAATGTCGGTCACCGTCAGCACCGTGTTGCCCAGCGCCGCCATCAGACGCGGCTCGGCCGCCTGGACGGATCCCGTGGCAATCACCAGGCTGCCCGCCACCGCGGCGCACACACTAAGAACCCGCAAAGACCGTCTCCCTGGCTGCTTCGCCCCGGTGGGGCGGCTTTCCAAACGGGGCGCACCATAATGCGGAGCGCCCCCCACCGGAAGCCGTCCTTTGCGGCGACCCTTTGCTCCAATCGAAACGACTGCCGGAGAGGCTCAACGGATATTGACGCTGAGGCCGAATCCCGGAACCACCGGCCGCGGGGCGTACACCACCGGCGGCGGTGCGTAGATCACGCGCGGCGGCGGCGCATAAATAACGGGTGGCGGGGCGTAATACACATCGCGCTCTCGCCAATGGCGGTGGTGGGGGCGCGGACGGTCCCAACCGCGCCATTCCGGACCACCACGGCCCGGACCATGCCAGTCGCGGCCATGGTTTCCACGCCCGCGCCAGTCGTCATGCGCGGCGGCGGTGCCGGCGGTGGCACCCAGCATCGATCCGGCGACCAGAGCGCCCAGAACCACGGCTTTCAATCCAAATCCAAAGCGGCCAGTCATTCCGGCGTCCTCCTGGTGTCGGGGAGCGTTCGTTTCCCCTATGACCGGATGAACGCAGCCGTTCGCGCTTTCATTCCACCCATTCACAAAAGATTTCGTCCTACGACTTCGGTAGAAGGGGTCATGACCGCCCTCTCGACCCTATTCCCGGCACCGGGGTGAACAGATTGGGCGGACGGTAGGCAGGGCGGTCGGCCGGACGGCCGAAATGGTAGCCCTGCGCCAGTTCGAATCCCCAAGCGTTGAGTTGGGAGGCCTGGTCGGGCGTCTCCACCATCTCGGCGATGACCTGGACGCGGATTTCCCGGCACAGACCGACCATGGCGCGCAGGATAGCATCGTCGCGCGGACTGCCACCTAACCGCCTGACATAACTGCCGTCGATCTTTACGAAATCGACCGGCAGCGCCTGGATGTAGGGAAAGGAGGCGGCACCGGCACCGAAATCGTCCAGGCAGATGCGGTGGCCGACACGTCGTAGCTCCTCCAGGATACGGGCCGCGCGCGGCAGGTCGGTGAGGCCGGTCGATTCCGTCACCTCAACCAGCAGGCGGGATCGCAAGGCCGGATTGCGGCCGACCAGCCGCTGGAAGGCGACGACGAAGATGTCGCTGCCCAGAGAGGCCGCGGACATATTCACGGCAATGTGCAAGGCGGGGTCGGCGGCAAGAACCTCCAGCGTCTTCTCGCAGACCAGCAGGTCGACGTCATGGACCATGCCGACCTCCTCGGCGAAGGCGATCGTCGGTCCCGGAGCGCCGTTGGGGAAGCGGGCCAGGGCTTCGTAATGATGAAGGCCACGGGTCGCAAGCGAGACGATGGGCTGGAATTGCAGCTTCAGCCGGTCGTCGGTCAGGGTAGAGCGCAGGCTGGTCACCCGCGTCACCGTCTGATCGACCAGCAGCTTCACCGCATCATGCATGGTCGAGATGTCGAACCCGGAGGGCTGCTCGGCGAAGTTCTTCACCGTGAACATCAGCACCCGGCCGGCATCTTCCCGGCTGAGCCCGGGAGCGGCCATATCGAGCGTCAGGTTCTCCGTATCCAGCGGCTGGCCATCCCGCGACAGGCCGGCTCCGGTCATCGAGATCTCGGAAGCCAGCTCGGTAGGGGAGACATCGCTGCCATGGACCAGCCCGAAGCGGTCCTCGCCCAGCCGGGTGGCCAGCGTGTCGTCGGCGGCGTGGATGCGCAGAAGCGCCCCGACCTCCCCCAGCAAGCGCAGGGTCAGCTCCGGCCCCAGTCGCGACTTGACCTCGCCGAAGTTGGGAATCTTGATCAGCGTCAGCTTCGGCGGCGCGTTGCCGACATCGACGCCGAACCGCTCTCCCAGTTGCGCCTGGAAGGCGTCGGCATCGAGCAACCCGGTTTCCGCGTCGCGCGCCGGTTGACCCTCGCCACCGGCTTGGTTGTCAAGCCGGGTCAGCGTCAGTTGCACGTTGGGCGAGCGGCCGAGCCGATAGCCCGACAGAGTGGCCTGAACGCCGCCGTTCAATGAAATGACGCGCGGTTCCAGCCGCCGGTTGGATCCTGCTGTCCGTAAGAGGCGCCGTGTCAGCCCGCGGTCGCAGGCGGCGATGATCCGGTCGACCGGCTGCCCGATCAATTCCGCGTCGGTAATGCCCAGGAGATTCTGCAAGGCCCCGGCGGCAAAGCCGATGATCCCCCGCGCATCGACCTCGATCAACACGTCGGCGTTGGCAAACGCGAAACCGAGGAAGCGCGCGACGTCCGATGTCATGGAGCCTCGACATGAATCGCTGATGGACGGAGGAGAACCGACGCACCATCTCACTCGTGGCGCAATAATACGTCTACTAAAGATTCGCAGCCTAAACGTAAAGGAATTGCTACCACTAACGAAATTTCGTGGTTGGCGGCATTCGTAACGCGACGAGGTTGGGGAACGCTGCCGGAAGAGGTGCCACACCGTGTCTCGGAGCGGAGCTTCAAAACCAGCTGTCGTCCAGGACGGCACCGATTAGCAAGGCTACCGCCTGCATTTCCGGCAGCAGGAAACCGTTCAGCAAGTCCGGCGGAACCAGATCGCGGAAATACACCAGCGATAGCCCACCCACCGGCCTGCCGCCGATCCGCACGGGGATCGAGGCAATGCGCAGGCCCGGCGCCAGGGCCGGATATTCCCAAACGGTGTAACCGCAGTCGTGCGTTGCCGCGACCAGGGCAAGCGTGCCTCCACCGTATGCGGTACGGAGCCGTCGGGAACCGAGTCGCGGATGACGCGGGCAGCCTCGGCCTTGGGTAAGGCCGTCAGGTCGGCGAGGCCGGTGACGGAGGCGAGCATCGGGGAGCGTCGGTTTTCGAACAAGTTCAGCTTGATCGGGGCGGCGGAGCGGTTCGAACACCTCGATGACGACGAAGCGGCCCGCAGCAAGAAAGAATTCCGATAGCCATTTCACCCGAGCCCTCTACTCGTCGAGCAGAGGTTGCGCCATTTGGGCGATGGGGATCCGCCCCACCAGGGCGCAGTAAAGGTTGCGGACCCGGGCGGTGACCTTATAGCCCTCCGCCTCGCCGAGATCCTCCAGATGGCCTTGGAGGACCAGCGCTGGACCAGCCGGATTACCGTCGCCTTCGGCAGTCGGGACCTACGCACCAATTCGGCCACCATCGAGCGCTGAATCTCGTTGGCGACCTGTGGCCATGGGCAACGGTCATGGTCAGGCCTCATAGCGTCTGGCTGGCGCTGTCAGGCTACCACCACGCTGTTGCGCAGGAATGCTTCGAACTGGTCGACCGGCAGCGGCCGGCTGATCAGGAAGCCCTGGATGCGGGTGCAGCGCTGCTGACGCAGCATGTCCGCCTGCTCCTGCGTCTCCACTCCCTCGGCGATGGTATCGAAACCCAGACTTTCCGCGAGGTTGACGATGGTGCCGACGATCGCCGGATCGGTGGTGGACTTGACGATGTCGCGGACGAAGCTGCGGTCGATCTTAAGCGTGTCGATGGGAAACCGCTTCAGATAGGCGAGCGAGGAATAGCCGGTGCCGAAATCGTCGATGGACAGCCGGACGCCGATGTCCTTCAGCCCGTTAAGGATGGTCACCGCCTTCTCGATGTCGCCGATCATGGCGCCTTCGGTCAGTTCCAGTTCGAGCCGGCCGGCCGGGATACCTGCGGATTCAACCACGCTGCGGACGAAGCCGACGAGGCGGGCGTCCTGGAACTGGCGCGGCGACAGGTTGACCGACACCGACGGGATCGGCAGGTCGCGTTGGATCCAGTCCGCCAGACGCCGGCACGATTCCACGAGGGTCCAGGCGCCGATTTCCCAGATCAGGCCGGTTTCCTCGGCCAGCGGGATGAACTCGGCCGGGCTGACCATGCCACGGACCGGATGACGCCAGCGGATCAGCGCCTCCGCCCCGATGGTGCGGTTACCGGCAAGGTCGATCTTCGGCTGGAAATGCAATTCGAATTCGCCGCCGCCGCTCGCGCGCCGCAGGTCGCTTTCCAGCCCAAGGGTGAAGCCCGACCGTTCGCGCATCCCGCCGTCATAGAAGACGTATTTGTGTTCCGGGTTGCGTTTGGCGTGGTACATCGCGAGGTCGGCGTTGCGCAGCAGTTGGTCCGCCGTGTCGCCATCGTCGGGGTAGAAGGCGATGCCGATCGACGCCCCGCAGAATAGCTCCTGGTTGTGGACACCGAAGGGCTCGTCCATCGAATAGAGCACCTTCTCGACCAGCCGGGCACCGGCGGAGCGGTCGGCGGCGTCGGGGGCGACTATCAGGAACTCGTCCCCGCCCAACCGGCCCACGGTGTCGGTCATGCGGGTGCAGTTGCGCAGCCGGCGCGCCACCAGCTTCAGCAACTCGTCTCCGGCATGGTGGCCCAGCGTGTCGTTGACCTGCTTGAACCGGTTGAGGTCGAGGAAGGCGACGGCCACCTTGCTGTGGTTGCGCTGCGCCCGGGCGATGGCCTCCTCCAGCCGCTCGCAGACCAGCCAGCGGTTGGGTAGGTCGGTCAGCCGGTCGAAGCTGGCCTGGTAGCGGATCTGGTGTTCCTGCGACTTGCGTTGGCTGATGTCGGCGATGGTTAGGACGTAATGTTCCAGCACGCCGTTCGGCGCGCGGACGGACGTGACCGAAAGGGCGGCGGCGAAGGCATCGCCGGAATGGCGGAAGCTGGTGACCTCGCCCTGCCAGCGGCCGGACTGCCGCGCAGTGGTCCAGATCGCGTCGATGAAGTCACGCTCGTGCGAGCCCGGGGCGAACAGGACCAGCGGATGCCTCAGAAGCTCCTCGCGCTGGAAGCCGGTCATGATCTCGTAGGCGGGATTGATCGCCTGGACGGTCAGTTCGGGATCGACGATCAGGATGCCGTCGGCGACGCTGTCGAACACGGTGGCCAACAGCCGGATCTTCTCCTCGTGCTGCTTGCGTTCGGTGATGTCCTGGACAGTGCCTTCGTAATAGCGGATTCGGCCCGACGAATCGCGCACACAGCGCGCGCTTTCCGAAATCCAGATGATGGAGCCGTCGCGGCGGAAGACCCTCGCCTCGAAACTATGGACGCGGTCCTGGCGGGCCATCAGGTCGGCAAAGGCCTCGCGCTTGCCTGGATCGACATACAACTGGCAGGCGATGTCAGTGAGATTGGCGATCAGGTCGGCAGGAGAGGCGTAGCCGTAAATGTCCGCCAAGGCGGGATTGACCCGCAAGTAACGTCCATCGACGGTGGTCTGGTAAATGCCCTCGACGGCATTTTCGAAGATGCTGCGATACTGCTCTTCGGTGTCATGACTCATAATGCGCGCCTCATCCGACGCCAATTCCGAACCGTCTGGAAACAACATAAGCGTTCGACTCAAACAACGATTGTGGAACTTCCACCCTTCCGCAATGCGGCAAAGTAGACGCCGGTTCGATGAGGCCCGTCAAGCGACATCGCCGATACTGTGACATAGGACGAATCGAAAATATAACAAAAAGGTAACCCATTCTGTCCCATGAGAAACAGATTCGGTGCAATGACTGGGCAAGTCTCTGATTGATAAGGAGACTTCCATCCCGCATTGTTGAAAAATTGTAAGACTTCGCCCGAAGTGCGGGACCGAAGACAGGAAACGGGCGCGGCGTTTCCCGGCATTTATTCCTGCATAAATGATTGATTTTTACTCAGAGGCGCACAGCCGTTGGGCAGATCATGCCCCGACCGGCCTGCCGGGCATAAAAGCCGGCCGGCCGGCAAGGCCAGCGATACCCGTCAGTGGCCGTGGGAGACC
Source organism: Azospirillum thiophilum (assembly GCF_001305595.1). Classification (NCBI taxonomy): domain Bacteria; kingdom Pseudomonadati; phylum Pseudomonadota; class Alphaproteobacteria; order Rhodospirillales; family Azospirillaceae; genus Azospirillum; species Azospirillum thiophilum. The sequence continues at coordinate 718,151 of NZ_CP012402.1, read as the reverse complement.
TTGGCGCCTTCCTTCAACTGGTAGACGCGCGAACAATAGGGACATTCGACCTTCCCGCCGCGCTCCAGCGTCAGGTAGACCAGCGGATGGCCCAGCGCACCGCCGCCGCCGTCGCACCCGACGGTCGAGGTTTCTACTAGGATCGTCTCGGTCGGCTGCATGGCAGTCATCCTCTGTTTTGACAGGCGCGCCGGTTCACGCCATCGTGGACGCGCCCGCATGTCCGGACCCCCGTCGGGGGTGCCGCGCGCGCGGGCCGGATGATACCGATCGCGCGCCGCGGATCAACGGGGGAAACCACCGGATCCCGGGGCTTTTTCACCAACCGCAATCAAAATGGTTCAGGATCAATGGCCGCGCCCACCGATACCCCCACGCCCGTCTCGCTCCCGGCCAACGCGGTCGAACTGCGCGGTCTGACCAAGATCTACCAGCCGACCGGCAAGGCCGGGCCGAAGCAGGCGCTGAAGGGCATCGACCTCGCCATCCCGCGCGGCTCGCTGTTCGGCCTGCTCGGCCCCAATGGCGCCGGCAAGTCGACGATGATCAACATCCTCGCCGGGCTGGTGAACAAGACCGGCGGCACCGCCAGCATCTGGGGTCACGAGGTGTCGGAGCATCCGCGCCGCGCCCGCGCCTCGATCGGCGTGGTGCCGCAAGAGCTGAACATGGATCCCTTCTTCACCCCACGCGAAATGCTTGAGCTCCAGGCCGGCCTCTACGGCGTGCCGAAGAGGGAGCGGCGGACGGACGAGTTGCTGGACGCTGTCGGCCTCGCCGACAAGGCCGATGCCCACGCACGGTCGCTGTCGGGCGGCATGAAGCGCCGGCTGATGGTGGCGAAGGCGATGGTCCACACCCCCCCGGTGCTAATCCTGGACGAGCCGACCGCCGGCGTCGATGTGGAGCTGCGCCGCCAGCTCTGGGATTATGTGCGCACGCTGAACAAGTCGGGCACCACCGTGCTGCTGACCACCCACTATCTCCAGGAAGCGGAGGAGTTGTGCGACACCATCGCCATCATCAACCATGGCGAGGTGGTGGCGTGCGAACCGAAGACGACCCTGCTGCGCCGGGTGGACAACAAGGCGCTGTGCCTGACGCTGGAGCGCGACCTGCTCGCGGTTCCCGCCTCGCTCGACGGCTACACGGTGGAGCTGCCGGAGCCGCGGCGGCTGGTCGTCCGCTACCAGCCCAGCCGCCAGCGAGCCGGAACCATCCTGTCGGCACTTGCCGCGTCGGGCATCGGGATCATCGATGTCACGACCGAAGAGTCGGATCTTGAGGATATCTTCCTTCAACTGACGGGTGGTGCGCACGGCAACACAGGGGTAATCCATGCGGCATAGTGGATTGGCGGCTGTTCTGGGGTTGGGGCTTCTGCTTGGCGGCTGTGCCGCTGATTTCCAACCGATGGGAACGGCCGTCGTCCAGCCGGAGTTGAACGACCGCGTGCTGATCGCCGCCGATGGCTTCGAGCTGCCGATGCGTTCTTGGCTGCCGGCGGACGGCAAGGTGCGGGCGGCGGTGGTCGCCCTGCATGGCTTCAACGACTATTCCAACGCCTTCGACGGTGCCGGCCGCGATTTCGCAACACAGGGCATCGCTACCTATGCCTATGACCAGCGGGGGTTCGGCGCCACCCGCGAGCGCGGCGTCTGGGCCGGCACGCCGACGCTGGTCAGCGATGCCCGCACGGCGGTGGATATGGTGCGCCGCCGCCATCCCGGCGTGCCGGTCTATCTCATGGGTGAAAGCATGGGCGGAGCCGTGGTGCTGACTGCGATGACTTCCCCCAACCCGCCCGAGGTCACCGGGACAATCCTGGTCGCTCCCGCCGTGTGGGGCCGGCAGGCGATGGGCTTCTTCCCGCGCGCCGCGCTGTGGCTGACCTACAATCTGGTGCCGGGCATGGTGGTGCATCCGCCGCGCGATCTGGACATCCATCCATCGGACAACATTGAGATGCTGCGTGCGCTGGGCCGCGATCCCATGGTCATCAAGGGGTCGCGCGTCGATGCGTTGGAGGGGCTGACCGACCTGATGGGCGCAGCACTCGACGCCTGCCAGCATCTGCAAACGCCGTCGCTGGTCCTCTACGGCGCGCATGAAGAAGTTTTGCCGCCGCGGCCGGTCGAACGCGCCCTGAAGGATTTCGAAGCCGGCGGGAGACACGTCGTCGCGGTCTATCCCGACGGCTACCATATGCTGCTGCGCGACCTGAAGGGCCGGCTGGTCGTCAATGACATCGTCGCCTGGATCGACAACCCGAAAATCCCGCTGGCCAGCGGCGCCGACCGCGCCCCGCGTGCGCTGCTTGCCGCCAAGTGAGCCTTCAGGAGCAGGCTGCGGCACGGTGTCGCCCCTTCGATTGTGGTTGAATGTGCGTACCGTTGTCCTTGCTGTCCATTGCCGAAGCCGGGCGTGCGTAAGGCCTTGGCGGACCGATGGTTATCGGTTGCGCCTACCTGAAAGGCGCAGCAAGGCGATCGGTCCTTTGCAGCCAAAGGTATAATACCCCTTAAGACCAAAGCCACTCTGCCACTCCCGGCGGTTGAGGGCTAAGGTACCGCATAAGCGGACACCGAACGTCCCCGATGGGAGGAACCATGCACAGCGTAGAACCCCAGGGTACCCCGTCCATCCCAGTCCATATCTCCGGCAGCCAATCCGCCGACGTACAGTTGATCGCCGACCGCTATGGCTGGTCGACGCCGATGGCCCGCTGGTGGATGGCCTTCGCCGCATCCTCCGTCGGTCCGAAGCAGGACACCATGATCGCCTTCCTCGACAAGACCGTCGGCGGTGTGACGATGATCCGCCGGCGCTGAACGCCTGCGCGAAGGAAACGGTGAAACGGCCCTGCGGGGCCGTTTCGTGTTTGTGGAGGTTTGTGCCGGCCTGAAGCACTCACCCCCCGGGCGGAACGACCCGCCAGATGGCGGCAGGATTGCGGTTGGGATCCAGCCAGACATGCTGGAACTTGCCGATCCAGGTGAAGCGGTGGCCGCTGAACAGATCCTCGACCTGGACATGAGCCCCGTCGGACAAGCCCAGTTCCCACAGCGGCACCTCGATGGTCCCGCCATGGCCGTTGTGGGGATCGAGGTTAACTGCGATCAGGATCACGTTGTCCTTGGCCGCCGTCATCTTACCGTAGAGCAGAATGTTGTCGTCATAGGCGTTGTAGAAACGCAGGTTGGTGAACTGGTGCAGCGCCGGATTCTCGCGGCGGATGCGGTTGATGGCGGTGACGTAGTCGCGGATGTTGCCGGGCTTGTTCCAATCCCAGTGCCGGACCTCGTATTTCTCAGAGTGGTTGTATTCCTCCTTGCCAGGATAGGCTTCCGCCTCGCTCAGCAGGTAGGGGCCGTAGAGTCCATAGACACCGGCCAGCGTCGCCGCCAGCACCGCCCGCATCATGTGCGCCGGCCGGCCGCCGTGGGTCAGGATCGGCGGCAGGATGTCGGGCGTGTTGGCGAAGAAGTTCGGGCGCATGTACTCCCGCGATTCGCCCTGGGTCAGCTCGGTCAGATACTCGGTCAGTTCGGGCTTAGTGGTGCGCCAGGTGAAGTAGCTGTAGGACTGGGTGAAGCCGACCTTGGCCAGCCGCTTCATCAGCTTCGGCCGGGTGAAGGCCTCGGCCAGGAACAGCGCGTCGGGATAGCGGTCCTGCACCTCGCGGATCATCCATTCCCAGAAGGGGAAGGGCTTGGTGTGCGGGTTGTCGACGCGGAAGATGCGCACACCCTCCTTGCACCACATCAGAACCACGTCGCGCAGCGCGTACCACAGGTCCGGATAGGACTGGCGGTAGAAGCTGACATTGACGATGTCCTGGTACTTCTTCGGCGGATTCTCCGCATAGCGGATTGTGCCGTCGGGACGCCAGTAGAACCAGTGCGGATGTTCCTTGACCCAGGGATGGTCGGGAGAGCATTGGACGGCGAAATCCAGCGCGATCTCGATGCCGTGACGACCGGCCTCGCGCACCAGCCGGCGGAAGCTGTCGAAATCGCCGATCATCGGGTCGATGGCATCGTGCCCGCCCTCCTCGGCACCGATGGCATAGGGCACGCCGGGATCGTCCGGCCCGGGATTGAGCGTGTTGTTCCTGCCCTTGCGGAAGGCCCGGCCGATGGGATGGATCGGCGGGAAATAGAGCACGTCGAAGCCCATGTCGCGGACCATCGGCAGCAGGGTCACCACGTCGTCGAAGGTGCCGGGGCGCAACGGGTCGGGCGAGGCCGAACGCGGGAAGATCTCGAACCATGCCGAATACGCGCCGGCGGTTCGGTCGACATAGACCTCCAGTTCGCGGACATAGCGGGACTTGTACTGCCGCTCGCCATAGCGGGCCATGACGCGGCGCGGCTCGTCCGACAGGGCGTAGTCGATGGCCTCACGGCCGGTGAGCGACTGCATCCGCTCGATCACCGCCTCCAGCGCAGCGCGGCCGTCACCATGGTTCAGGTCCAGCGCCTGCTCGACGAAGCGGCGGCCCTCCACCAGTTCCAGATCGACGATCAGTCCGGCATCGACCTTCTTCTTGAAGTCGGCGCGCCAGCTTTCCCACACGTCGCGCCACGCCTCGATGCTGTAGGTATAGCGGGCGTTGCGGGTCAGCGGCACGCGACCGACCCAGCGGTCGTTCTCGAACAGGCGCATCGGCGCCTCGCTCCACTCCTCGTCGCCGTCCGCCTTGTACATGACCGATGCGGCAAGCACGAAGGTGCCGTCGGTGTAGATGTCGGCCCACACCTCCATCACGTCGCCGACCGCGCGCTTGATGGCGAAGCGGCCACCGTCCAGTTCGGGATAGACGGCCTCGATGGTCATGCGGCCGGCGGCAATGGAGTCCATCCAGTCCCGCTCCTCCACGTCATGCAGTTCGATCGCGTGGCTCCTGGCGGCACGGGCGCGGAAGACGCGCAGTTCCATCGGGCGCAGCATCATCGGCGTGCCGGGTTCCATCAGCAGCGCCTCGGCCTCCGGCGTTACGTCCTCGAACGCCTCGTAGGTGCCGCCGGTGGCGGCCAGCACCGGACCGACATCAAGCGTATGCGGCCGGTTCTCGTCCGGGTTCAGCAGCAGGATGGCACAGCCGTCGGGCTGGTCGAGCGCAGCGCCATCCACCTGCCGGATCAGACCCAGCACCGGCCCGTGGGGCGAGGTCACGCGGCGCTGCGGCCCCTCTACGTTCAAGGCGGGAGTGGCGGCCTTCATGGCGTTGACCGCGCCGATGAAGCCGGTGAGGTCGAGCTTCTGCTGCTCCCAGTCGGCGGGACTGGTGTTCACCACGTCCAGCTTGCGGGTGAAGCCGTATTCAAAGCCGACCGGCATCATCACGCCGGTCGAGAAGCTGGCGGCGAACAGGTAATGCATCTTCATCTGGGCGGCGAGGCGGACGGCATCCTGGCTGCCGACCTCAGCCGCCAGACGGTCGGTGTCGTGGCTCTCGGGGAAGGCAATGGACGGCGCGATCCAGCGGAACTCCTCATATTGGTCCAGCAACCAGTCGGCCTTGAAGTCCCACCATTTGGCGCTGTTGAACAGGAAGTCGAAGCCGGCGCCGCACAGCTCGCGCACCTGCTCCACCGTGCAGCCCAGCGTCTCGGCGAAGAACTTCACCTCCGGGTTCACCGCATGGGCGGCTTCGATCAGGCTCTTCCAAACCTCCGCGGGCACCTGATAGGCGGCATCGCAGCGGAACCCCTTCACGCCCAGACCGATGTAATGGCGCAGATAGTCGCTCCAATAGCTGATCAGGCCGGCACGCGACTCCGTCCTGTCATAGTCCAGCGACGCGAGGTCGCCCCAGACCGTGACGTTGTCGGTGTTGTTGGGATCGACGGCGCCGGGGCGATGCAGGTCGCCGTCGGGGCCGCGCCTGTACCAGTCGGGATGCCGGTCGACCAGCAGCGCGTCGCGGGAGGTGTGGTTGATGACCAGATCCATCATCACCGACTGTCCGTGCGCGCCGGCCTCGGCGATGAAGCGGCGGAGCAGTTCGTCGTCGCTCTCCTGCGCGCCGCCGCGCAGGGCGTCGTGCAGGCGGTAGGGATCTTTCACCGCATAGAGGCTGCCGGAAAATCCGGGCTGGTGGATCGGGTTCAGGAAAATCCAGTCGAATCCCATCCCCTGGATCCGCGGCAGGTGCCCGGCCCAATCGCGGACCGGTCCGACCAGCGTCGGAAACAGGTTATAGATGCGCGGTCCGACGATGCTCATGGAACCCCCTTCCTTGGCCCTGCTTCTTCGTTGACAGCCCACCCGTCGCCGTTGTCGGATCGACGAAGCGGGATCGGCACCTTTTCCCCGGGTGCCCGTCCTGGGTACGCGCCACGACCGGTAAGGTTGGCACCAAGCCCCCGCCGGTCAACCCGGCGGGGAGGCGAAGGTTCCGCCCACCTCGTGTGGCGGGCGGCAATCGACACCATCAGAACAGGATGCACCGCATGGCCGAGAAGTCCGGAAAAATCTCGAAAATCCGCCTCGGAAAGCTGGATCAGAGCAAGCTGCGGATCGACACGGCGGAGGAGTATGACCGCCGGCTCGGCAAGCTGCAGAAGGAACTGCTGCACATCCAGCAGACCTATTGGCACGAGAAGCGCCGGGCCATCGTGGTGTTCGAGGGCTGGGATGCCGCCGGCAAGGGCGGGGCCATCCGGCGCATGACAGAGCCGCTCGATCCCCGGGGCTTCCATGTCTGGCCGATCTCGGCACCGACGCCGGAGGAGCAGAGCAAGCATTACCTCTACCGCTTCTGGACGAGGCTGCCGGCCGGCGGCACCTTCGCCATCTTCGACCGGTCCTGGTACGGCCGGGTCCTGGTGGAGCGGGTGGAGAAATTCGCATCCAAGGACCAGTGGAAGCGCGCCTACGACGAGATCAACGAGTTCGAACGGCTGCTGACCGACGACGGCGTGCGAATCGTCAAGCTGTTCATGCACATCACCCCGGAAGAGCAGCTCGAACGTTTCCGCGAGCGCATGAAGAACCCCTACAAGCGCTGGAAGCTGACCGAGGAGGACCTGCGCAACCGCGCAAAATGGGACGACTACGTCAAGGCGACGGAAGCGATGTTCGACCGGACCTCCACCCCCCAGGCGCCATGGCACGTGGTGGAGGCGAATTCCAAATGGCATGCCCGGATCAAGGTGCTGGAGATCGTCACCGCCACCTTGAAGGAGGGGGTGAACATCGCGCCGCCGCCAGTCAACGGCAATGTCGCCAGGATCGCCGCGGAGATCCTGGGCGTCCATCCCGGCGTTTCGGAGGAGGAGAGAACGGCGGAGAGCTGACCGGCACTCCCCTCCCGATTGTTCGTTCCAGCCGAATTGTGTTGCCGCTGACCCGGTATTTATTCGGGTGCCGCCAAGCCTGACACTCCACCGCATTGCAATGCGGGAGGGGTGCCTCGGCACCGGAGCGGAATGGGTCGGTCTTCTAAGACACAGCGGAGCGGCGGGGAGCGGGTGGCGACGCCCTGCCCCTTCGCCGTCGATGACCGGACCATCGCCGGCCATGCCCAGGATATCCGGCTGCGGCTGTACCGCCCGCTGATCGGGCTGGCGGTTCCGGCCCTGCTCTACCTGCATGGCGGCGGCTTCACCTCCGGCTCGCTGGAGGAGGCGGAGGAGGCCGCGTCGGCCATCGCCGCAGCCGTGCCGGCGCTGGTGGTGTCGGTCGGCTATTCGCTGGCCCCCGCCCACCCCTTCCCCACCGCCGCCCAGGACGCCTACCGGGCGGCGGTGTGGACAGCCGATGCCGGGCGCGACCTCGGCATCGCCCGCGGCGGGCTGGGGGTCGTCGGCCATGACGCCGGCGGCCATGTCGCCACGTCCCTGACCTTCCTGGCCCGCGATCTCGGCGGCGTCACAATCGCCGCGCAGGCCCTGCTCGGCCCCATGCTGGACCCCAGCCTGACGAGGGCCAGCCGCGGCAGCGTCGGCGACGCACGCAGCATGCTGTTCGACCCGACCATGGCCGACTGCGCCCGCTGCTACCGCGCCTATCTGCCCGAGGCGGCGCAGCGGCTGCATCCCTATGCCGCACCGCTGGAGTCCTGCCGGCTGGGCGGGCTGCCGCCGGCCCTGATCGTCACCGCCCAGGACGACCTGCTGCGCATCGAGGCCGAACACTATGCCGCCGGCCTGATCGCCGCCGGGGTGCCGACCGAGGTCACCCGCTTTCCCGCCATTTCGCACGACGCCCTGCCCGGCCACCAGCCGGCCCTGCAGGCCGTCGCCGACTTCCTCCGCCGCCGGTTGCCCGGCGCGCGTGCCTGATAGTTTCCTCCCATGCCGGAGATGCACACCATGACCAGGTCCCGTTCGAAGCTCGCCATCCTTCTCGTCGCCGGGGTCGCCATCGCCGGCGGCATCGCCGTCAGCCAGAGCCATGCCGATGCGCCCCAGGCCGCGGCGGCGGCGCCGCCCCCACCGGAGGTCGACGTCGCCCCGGTGGTGGTCCGCAAGATCACCGACTGGCAGTCCTATTCCGGCCGGCTGGAGGCGGTCGAACGGGTGGAGGTGCGGCCCCAGGTGGCCGGCGCCATCACCGCCGTCCATTTCCGCAACGGCGCGCTGGTGCGCCAGGGCGACGTCCTGTTCACCATCGACCAGCGCCCCTTCGCGGCGGAGGTCGCCCGGCAGGAGGCCCAGGTCGCCGCCGCCCAGGCCCGCGTCCGCTTCACCGCGTCGGACCTGGAGCGCGCCCAGCGGCTGGTCCGCGACGACACCATTTCCCGCCAGTCCTTGGAGAGCAAGGAGAACGAGGCCCGCTCCGCCGCCGCCAACCTGAAGGCGGCCCAGGCGGCACTGGAGATCGCCCGCATCGACCTGGAGCACAGCCAGCTGCGCGCCCCGGTCTCCGGCCGCGTCTCGCGCGCCGAGGCGACGGTCGGCAACGTGGTTGCGGCCGGAGCCGCGGCGGCACCGCTGACCACGCTGGTCTCGGTCTCGCCGATCTACGCGTCCTTCGACGTCGACGAGCAGACCTACCTGACCTACATCGCCGGGATGAAGGACGAGTCCGCCGTGCCGGTGCAGCTCGGGCTCGCCAACGAGGCCGGCTATTCCCGTGACGGCGCGGTCGAGCATGTCGACAACCGCATGGACGCCGCGTCCGGCACCATCCGGGTGCGTGCCCGCTTCGACAATGCCGACGGGCTGCTGGTCCCCGGCCTCTATGCCCGCATCAAGGTCGGCGGCAGCCAGCCGCACGACGCGCTGATGGTGGACGACCGCGCCATCGGCACCGACCAGGACAAGAAGTTCGTGCTGGTGGTTGCGGAGGACGGCACCGTCTCCTACCGGACCATCGTGCCCGGCGCCGCCCAGGCCGGCCTGCGGGTGGTGAAGAGCGGGCTGGAGCCCGGCGAGCGCATCGTCGTCAACGGCCTGCAGCATGCCCGCCCCGGCACCCGTGTCAGCCCGCGCACCGTGGCGATGGACGGCATGGCGCCGGCCATCCGCACCGCGTCCACGGCGCAGTGACCGAGATCCGCCGGGAGAGCCGTCATGAATATCTCTAAATTCTTCATCGACCGCCCGATCTTCGCGGGGGTCCTGTCCGTGGCGCTGTTCCTGGCGGGTGCGATCTCGCTGTTCCAGTTGCCGATCTCCGAATATCCGGAGGTGGTCCCGCCTTCCGTCGTCGTCCGGGCGCAGTATCCGGGCGCCAACCCCAAGGTCATCGCCGAGACCGTCGCCGCGCCGCTGGAAGAGCAGATCAACGGCGTCGAGAACATGCTGTACATGCAGTCGCAGGCCAACAGCGACGGCAACATGGCGCTGACCGTAACCTTCCGGCTCGGCACCGATCCGGACAAGGCGCAGCAGCTGGTGCAGAACCGGGTGTCGCAGGCCCTGCCCCGCCTGCCCGAGGACGTGCAGCGGCTGGGCGTGACCACGGTCAAGAGCTCGCCGACGCTGACCATGGTCGTGCATCTGCTGTCGCCCAACGACCGCTATGACATGACCTATCTGCGCAACTACGCCATCCTCAACGTCAAGGACCGGCTGAGCCGGATCTCGGGCGTCGGCGAGGTGCAGGTGTGGGGCGCCGGCGACTATTCGATGCGGGTCTGGCTCGACCCCAACAAGGTGGCGGAACGCGGGCTGACCGCTTCGGACGTGGTAGCGGCGATCCGCGAGCAGAATGTCCAGGTCGCGGCCGGCGTCATCGGCGCGTCCCCCAGCCTGCCGAGCACGCCGCTGCAGCTGTCGATCAACGCGCAAGGCCGGCTGAAGACGGTGGACGAGTTCGCCGGCATCGTGCTGAAGGTCGGCCGGGATGGCGGCGTCACCTATCTGCGCGACGTGGCGCGGGTGGAACTGGCGGCGGCGCAGTACGGGCTGCGGTCGCTGCTGGACAACAAGCCGGCGGTGGCGCTGGCGATCAACCAGGCGCCGGGCGCCAACGCCCTGAACATCGCCGACAATGTCCGGGCGACGATGGCCGAGCTGAAGGGAGACATGCCCGACGGCGTCGATTTCAGCATCGTCTACGACCCGACCCGCTTCGTGCAGTCGAGCATCGAGGCGGTGATCCACACCCTGCTGGAGGCCGTGGCCCTGGTGGTGCTGGTGGTCATCGTCTTCCTGCAGACCTGGCGGGCGTCGATCATCCCGCTGCTGGCGGTGCCGGTGTCGATCGTCGGTACCTTCTCCCTCATGCTGCTGCTGGGCTATTCGATCAACGCGCTGTCGCTGTTCGGCATGGTGCTGGCCATCGGCATCGTGGTCGACGACGCCATCGTCGTGGTCGAGAATGTCGAGCGCAACATCGAGTCCGGCCTGTCGGCCAAGGAAGCCACCTACAAGGCGATGCAGGAGGTCAGCGGGCCGATCATCGCCATCGCCCTGACGCTGGTCGCCGTCTTCGTACCGCTGGCGGCGATGACCGGCCTGTCGGGCGAGTTCTACAAGCAGTTCGCGATGACCATCGCGATCTCCACCGTCATCTCCGCCTTCAACTCGCTGACCCTGTCGCCGGCCCTGTCGGCGGTGCTGCTGCGCGGCCACGACCAGCCGCAGGACTGGCTGACCCGCGGCATGAACCGGGTGTTCGGCGGCTTCTTCCGCCTGTTCAACCGGGTCTTCAACCGGGCATCCAGCGGCTACGGCCGCGGCGTCGGCGGGGTGGTGCGGCACAAGGGCCTGATGATGCTGGTCTATGTGTTGCTGCTCGGCGGCACCGTGCTGCTGGGCCGGGCAGTGCCGATGGGCTTCGTCCCGGCGCAGGACAAGGAGTATCTTATCAGCTTCGCCCAGCTGCCCAACGGCGCCTCGCTCGACCGGACGGAGGCGGTGATCCGCGAGATGACCGACATCGCCCTCAAGCAGCCGGGCGTCCAGAGCGCCGTCGCCTTCCCCGGCCTGTCGGTCAACGGCTTCACCAACAGCTCCAGCGCCGGCATCGTCTTCGTCACGCTGAAGCCCTTCTCCGAGCGCGGCGACGCCAGCCTGTCGGCCAACGCCATCGCCGGCACCCTGCAGATGCGCTATGCCGGGCTGAAGGAGGCCTTCGTCGCCATCTTCCCGCCGCCGCCGGTGATGGGGCTGGGCACGCTGGGCGGCTTCAAGCTGCAGGTCGAGGACCGCGGCGCCCTGGGCTACGAGGCGCTGAACGCAGCGGTCGGCGCCTTCGTCGCCAAGGCGATGCAGACGCCGGAGCTGGGGCCGACCTTCTCCAGCTACCAGATCAACGTTCCCCAGCTCGACGTCGATCTCGACCGGGTGAAGGCCAAGCAGCAGGGCGTGTCGGTCGGCGAGGTGTTCGACACCATGCAGATCTATCTGGGCTCGCTCTACGTCAACGACTTCAACAGCTTCGGCCGCGTCTACCAGGTGCGGGTCCAGGCCGACGCGCCGTTCCGGGCGGAAGCCGCCGACATCGGCCTCCTGAAGACCCGCAACGACCGCGGCGACATGGTGCCGCTGTCCTCGCTGGTCCGGGTGGCGCCGAGCTACGGCCCGGAGATGGTGGTGCGCTACAACGGCTACACCGCCGCCGACATCAACGGTGGGCCGGCGCCCGGCTTCTCGTCCGGCCAGGCCCAGGCGGCGGCCGAGCGCATCGCGGCGGAGACCCTGCCGCGCGGCGTGCGGTTCGAGTGGACCGACCTGACCTACCAGCAGATCCTGGCCGGCAACTCGGCGCTGTGGGTGTTCCCGATCAGCATCCTGCTGGTGTTCCTGGTGTTGGCCGCCCAGTATGAGAGCCTGACCCTGCCGCTGGCCATCCTGATGATCGTGCCGATGAGCCTGATGTCGGCGCTGGCCGGCGTGTGGCTCACCGGCGGCGACAACAACATCTTCACCCAGATCGGCTTCATGGTGCTGGTCGGGCTGTCGGCCAAGAACGCCATCCTGATCGTCGAGTTCGCCCGCGAGCTGGAGGAGCAGGGCCGCAGCACGGTCCAGGCCGCCATCGAGGCCAGCCGCCTGCGCCTGCGCCCGATCCTGATGACCTCGATCGCCTTCATCATGGGCGTGGTGCCGCTGGTCACCTCGACCGGCGCCGGGTCGGAGATGCGGCACGCCATGGGCGTGGCGGTGTTCGCCGGCATGATCGGCGTGACCCTGTTCGGCCTGATCCTGACCCCGGTCTTCTACGTGCTGCTGCGCCGGATGGCGGGAGCCCGGACGAAGGAGGGGGGCGAGCGGGTGGCGGGTGCCGGCGCCGCGCTGGCCGGAACGGCCTATCATCATTGAGGGGAAACGGGACGATCCTGCTTCCGCGGCTGGGGGAACGGGATTCCCCCGGCCGCCGACACAAGATCGAGTGGCCGCCCTTCTCAGGTAAGAAGGGCGGTTTCCTGTGCAGTTTGCCGACATACCACTGTCACAAGATCGCGCAGTTTGTCGCGATCCACTCCGGCCCTTCGGCGGATATCGTCCGGTTCTACCTGCGTGTCATTTTCAAATTCCCACTGCCTGCGCAAATAGGCATGAATGGTCGCCAGTGGCGGATCGGACGGAGCCTTTCTGATCGAGAGGAATTTCGCCAACGCCACAGCATCTTTGTTCGTAGAGACATCACCGGCAAGCCGTGCCAGCAGAACCAAAGGACGCCTCGCCGGCACCTCCCGGACCAGCGCATTCAGCTTCTCCGCATCCTTGTGCCGGAAGGCGGCAAGCAATTTCAAACCGTAGGCTCCAGCGAAGGCCTCTTCCAGCTTGACCGGAACAGAGCGGCCATGGAGGTCGCCCACCAGCAGAGCCAAGGGATGGCTGGGTGTGCGGGAAAGCACCGCATCGATATCGGCCCAGGCACGCTCACGCAGAGAACTCCTGGATTCCTCTTCCAAGATGTCTAGCGCGGCTCCAAGGCGGAAATCGGCCCGAGAGCAGAGACCGTCATCGACAGCGAGACTGACTTTCTCGCTAACATCGGACAATTCAGACGCGTAAACCTGCGCGGCGTACCAATCCTGATGCTCCGAACTCGGCAAAGGGAATTCCGGAATTGACTGCCCGTCATCTCCATCGATCAATCTCGAAACATAATATAGACCCTTTTTTGCAACTCCGTCATTTCTGTTTTTCTCCAGCACTTCTTCAAATATCTTCTTTGCATCTAAACGACGATCGATGAAGCGCATCAGCAAATAGCCCAATGCGTTGTATGCAACGAAGTTGTTAGGGAAGTCCGCCATCGTCTTGCGGAACATCGCTTCGGCTTCCCGGCCGCGGCCTGGTTGACCGACAAGAAGCTGAGCCAAGGCATTTCGGGCAATTTTGTCGCGGGGAAAGCGGGCGACCGTCTCAACGAAGATCGCTTCAGCCTCTTGCACACGGGCGGGATCCGCACCGATAAGACCAGCAAGGATGTTGCGGATGGCAGCCACCTCGGGAAAGCGACGTCTTGCCTCCCACAGCACCATCTCAGCTGTCGTGGCCTGACCACTGCGGATCAGCACCCTCCCCCACAGGGACCAGCCATAAGAGTTGTTGGGGCCCCAATGGACCATGTGCATGGCTAGGTTGAGCGTCAATTCCCGGACCGAAAGCGGGATCGGGTCGCTTCGCAGCGCCGCATTGCCGATGGCGCCGGCCATCCGCAGGAACGGTTCGGCAAAGCCAGTGCGCTCCATATGCAGGCGTTGCGCCTCCAGCATCTGAAGAGCGTCAGGCATGACCTGCGATAAGGGCTTCGCGTTCAGCCGGTCCAGCATCCTGTTCGCCTCCTCGCGCGCGGGGAGATGGGGAAACGCGCTCTCCTCGATTCGCGAAGCTGCACATTTTGCCGACCGCATGCCGAGATCCTCCCGCCACCAGCGGGCTGCTGGCGTACGGGCGAAACTTCTATCCTCTAGCAAGGGTGAGACCAGCCGGCGCCATGTATCGGCAGAGCGGGGAAAAAGAACCTCCTTTTCCAAATGCCAGCGACGCATGAACAGGTCACGCTTGTCCGTTTCGTCCGGCAAGCCCGTAGCCCACCGGGCGAGCCCGTACAACAGCTCTTGCGGCGGCCGTTCCCGGCCGGGCAGGTTTCTTAAGCCGCAAAGCGCGATATCGATATAATAATCGGGCAGCAGGCCGCTTTTTGCCTTGTCGATCAGCTGATGCCAGCGGTACAGGCGCGGCTGGTCGGCGGGCTGGCGCAGCGCAAGGATCGACAGCAGTTCCGCCAACGGATCATGGGATTCCCCCAGCCGCAGGGGTTCCGCCCAGTTCCGCCAGACCGCATCACGAGCGTTCAGATCAGCGATCGTGCCGCGCAGTTCCAATCGACGGACGGCACGGAGGGCTGCGACCGTTTCACCGACGAAACGGACGATGCCATAGTTTACCCGATCGGTAGCCGAAACGGACCGGCGTGCGTCGAGCCAGGCCAGCATCGCCACGTCCAGGGCGTCACGATAGGCCGGATCGCCGTCGATCTCGCCGCTGACCATGACCAGCACGTCATCCGGCTCACCGCGCCAGTAAGGCGGCACGATCGTTGCGCCGCCAAGAAGCTTGGCAAGCGTGCGGCCTGGCCGCTCCATGAAATCTCGGACCCAAGGATGCCGCGTCTCGTCGGACATGTTCAGCGTGACGTCCACGGTGGTCAGACCAATTCTTCGCCGAAGGTAGCACAGCCCGGCTGCCGGCGCAGGCAGGCGAGATGCTGATTCCGTCTTCCTATCAGGTCCAAGATATCGTCCACCCGCCTCACTTCCGCAACGTCTATCAAATGATCGGGAGCATAATCGATGCGGCGGTGCAGGACTTCGGCGGTCAAGCGCCGGCAGTCGGAATCACTGTGCAGGGAAAGCGCGCGGCCGTACCGCAGTTCGGCGGGGGCCGGAAAGAAATAGGGATTAAGTGGGCCGTCCAATGCCGTGGGCACGGCGAAACAGGAGGCACGCTCCGCCCGTGGCGTCGCGTCCAGCACGGCCTTCACCGGGTAGCGCATCAAAGCGACCAGAATCGAATTCGTCCCATAGGGAGTGATATGCCCAAGACCAAGCCGTGAGCGCAGGCGATGCACCCAATCATCGGCATCGGCGTCGTCCGCGACCTCGTCGGCAAAGGCCGCGAACATCGGCCGATTGTCCCGCTTGCCGTTCCAATGGAAAATCAACGTGCCGACGAATGCCCGGAAGCCGTTCGAACGCTGGTCCGGCTCCTTGTCGAATTCCGGCTTGAATCGCAGGAATTCAGCCCTTGTCAGATTATGGACACCCTTGTCCAATACCCAATCCAGCATTTCCAGACGGAGGAGCTTCTGGTCCGGCTGCGGCGTTCCGACAACGGCGTCACCGTTCACTATGGGTTCGAATGTTTCGGGAAGACCGGTCGGCATGATGCTGCCGACCGGTGAAAACCCGACATTTCTAGCGAGATACCCGGTGTGATGGGCAGCAATCGCTTCCTCGATCGTATCGTCCAGATCCTGCTTGAAGTTTTCGCGGTAACGGTTTTTTCGAACGTCTGACAGTCGCTTATCGTGATTATAGTTGTACGGTATGATCCGTGAATGAAGGGCCGCGGAGCTTTCCAACCTGCCCATTACCGCTTCGAGTTCCGACATCGCAGAAGCACCTATTATGCGAACTGGTCGGATGCTATTACCTCTTTTCGGATATGGCAAGCACTGCGGTCCGACCGGCCGGGGACGAGCGGCGCCATCATGCGCCAAACCGTTAGAATGCTTGAAATCATTCATTATATCAAAGGATTGCCCTCCGTTTCCGTGAGAGGAAGGCTCCAGCGGGGCACTGGCTGTCCCCCACATCAGGCAATGCAAGCTTCCGCTCTCATGGCCCGGATTCGTCCTCGGCGCCGGCCGGGGCGGCGTCGTACGGCCGAGCCCGGTCGGGCCGAGTCCGGCGGAGTGGAACGTTTGAAACCGGGTGAAACAGGGCTTGGGCCCTGTTTCATCGTTTCAGGGGCCGGCGTTCCGGCGGCGGGCTTGGTGGCGGTCATGCCCCGCGCCCGCCCCTGCGTTCGGCCGCCGAGCCGAGGTTGGGATAGCGGTCGTCAGGGTTGAGGGTCCAGGGATAGACGCCCTTCGGCCCCTCGGCCTCCGGCCGGGCGAGGATGGCGGCGACCGCCCGCGGGTCCGGCGGCGTCCGTTCGCGCAGCGCGCCCGGAACGCGGTCGTCGGCATCCATCGCCGCATCCATCGCCAGTTCAATGGCCGCATCCATCGTCGTCTCCCGGTCGATGTCCGCGGCGGGAACGGCAGGCGCGGCAGCGGCGGGCTTCGCGGCCTGCGGCCGGTCGTCGCCGGAGAACAGCCCGAGCCGGTCAGCCAGCCAGCGCAAGGTGGCGGGATCGCCGGCCGAGACCAGCCGCTCGATCTGTTCCGTCACCATGCCGCGCAGCGAGTGCAGGCGCAGTTCGGCCTCGCGGTTCAGCGACTGCCGTTCCCACCAGACGCGATGACGGAAGGGCTGCGAGCCGTAATAGGCCCGCCACAGCGTGGTGCGGCTGCACCCCATCGACCGGGCGACCTGCTGGAAGGACGCCCCGCGCGCCAGCATCCCGGCGGCCATGATCCACTGCTCGCCATGGAAGCGGGAGTTGGGAACCAGTGCACCGTCCGGCGGCACCGGCGGCTCGGCCGCCCAATGGGGGAAGGACTCGGCGGACATCAGGCAATCGGGCGGCATGCGGAACCCTCCATGATCAGGAATTAGCTATTAATTCCTATAGAAAGGCGGCTTCCCTGGCAATGGTAGGTTCAAAATCCGAAACTGTGTCGACGGCCCGAGGCGGCCTCGGCTCTGCCGGCAGGGTGGATCCGTTGACCGGGCCGGCCGGGTGGCAAGACCTCCGCCCGACCGGCCGCAGACCGGCGCCTCAATGGATGGTCGATCCCTCGCTGTCCATCATCGCCAGCAGCCGACGCTCGACACGGATCAGATATTCACGCGCGACGATATCGTGGCAGCCTTTGCTGTGGATACGAACGGTCTGCACGGCACGGACGGTGGATAGGTTGATCGGCGGCGGCCTCATACTCCCCTCCATCGAAAGGACTAAGAGAGAATAGGCTTAAACGCATAGCCTTGGCGAGTCGGAATAGAGGGTGTGACAAATTTTTGTGATGATCGATGGTTTCTTTTGTAATCTTTTGGAGCCGGATGAGCTCGGTCGGGCCGCCGGAAATTGGAAGCATGCCGTGCGGATATCGAAAAAGTGTGGAAGGACAAGCGCGCCTCCCTGCTGTTCTCAGGGAAAACAGCGGAAGGCGAAAGGTCGGCCAGAGGACGCAGCACGCACGTCAATGTGGAGGTGCGCGACAGCCCGGGTCAGATGACGTCGGAGGACCATGGCAGGATAGCGGCCGATAACGGGCTGGCCGCTGCCGGTGGGCTTCATCCGCAACGCCACGGAGGAACGCTTCGGCCACGATGCCGTGGCTGGCAGTACCGTACTCGGAGTCGATGGTCACTGGCCATGGCGAACCGATGCAGGGGACCGGGATGTGCACTGCCCTGTATCGGCTGACGAATTCGAGTGGGTCTAATTATTGATTTCGGGTCAGCGGATTCCGCTTACGTAATTCCCGGTACTTACCATAGGCTTGACCTTATGGACGGATTGGATCGTCTTCCCTCACGAACTCTACACCTATGGGCTGACTATTGAGCGTGATATTTTTATATATGATGCTGCCATGTCCTGTACCGCCTCTACATACTTTTATGGTAGCCCTTCCATTCCCCTTGAGGGTGATTACCCCGGCATCGCGGTTGCACACCCGATCAAATATAGAAAATTGAAAGACGTCTGATGACAATATATGCGTCCCCTCAAATGTTATCACCATCATTTCTTGAGATTAAGATGCATTTGAAGAGAACATACCAGACGACTGCAGACAAAATACGAACATGATTATACGGTTTCTTATTGATGCCGTCATTTTTCCGCTCCTTTTTGATGGGATTTGATGGCATTTTCACGGAAAATATATTATTCTGTCAGAACATGAATACAAATTGTCTTTGGGTGGCTTTTTCTCCAATTCTTCAAGCTGGTGGAAACCAACGTTGATCCATCGGATTGGCTTTGTATGTTAATATCGTCCAGCCAAGCACCCCAGTCCAATGAGCTCGCTGTCCGGTAATAGCTTTTTATTTTGGCTTCTTTTGGAATCGTAACACTTGCTGTGCCACACTTTATACAGCCATCCGGGTTGAACCCGTTGGCAACACAGTCTCCACAACTATATCTTTCTCCAGCAATATTTCCTCCAGCTTTTTCTATATTTGTACAATTTTTGTACTCTCCCGCGTGAACTGTGTTGGCTGGCCATCCCGATACAGATATCATTACAAGTGAAATGATAGCGATCTTAGTTTTCAAGCGCTTTGAGAATAACATCATAGCTGTCCTCCTGATTTTGACATGTGATTTCCGAAATCTATTAATTAAAATGGCACGATTAAGTGCTAAAATTTTGAAGTTTATCTATGTATTACTACTTTAAAAGTATAATTTATTGACTATCATTCAGAAAATTTTCGGAAATATTTATCGGAGACTGGAAAAGGTTCTTCTTGGCAGAGAAGACAATATGTCGTGGTTACCTTGATCCAGCAGACAAAATCCAGAGGGTTACGTCCTGCTCCTTGGTGCATGGTGACGTCCTTAATGCCCTTAACAGGATGCGGAAAAAGGTCTGTTCCCGGCAGTTCGGTCGTGATTCTCTTTGGTCGAAGAGAATGCGGCTGGTGAGGGGGCGATGCGGGGTTCGGACGAACGCAGCGAGGGTCTTTTCAGCTATGTGAGCTGCGAGGTTCGGGTTCCGGCCGATCATCCGCTGCGGCCGATCCGGGCCATTGTGGACGAAGCGCTGGAGGTGATGTCGCCGGCTTTTGAGGGGCTGTACTCGAAGATCGGGCGACCGTCGATCCCACCGGAGAAGCTGCTGCGGGCTTTGCTGCTCCAGGCCTTCTACTCGGTGCGCTCGGAACGCCAGTTGATGGAACAGCTCGACTACAACCTGCTGTTCCGCTGGTTCGTCGGCTTGTCGATGGACGCCCCGGTGTGGGACGCGACGGTCTTCACCAAGAACCGGGAGCGTCTGCTGGCCGGCGACGTGGCGGCCAAGTTCCTGGCCACCGTGCTTGGCCAGCCGAAGGTCAAGGCGCTGCTGTCGGACGAGCATTTCTCGGTGGACGGCACGCTGATCGAAGCCTGGGCGTCGGTGAAGAGCTTCCGGCCCAAGGACGGCAGCGGCGAGCCGCCGGGGCCGGGTCGCAACGGCGACCGCGACTTCCATGGTGAGAAGCGGTCCAACGAGACCCATGCGTCGACCAGCGATCCTGAGGCGCGGTTGTATCGCAAAGGCAACGGGCAGCCGGCGAAGCTGGCCTTCATGGGCCATGCATTGATGGAAAACCGTCACGCTCTGGTGGTGAATGTCCGGCTCACCGCGGCCACCGGTCTGGCTGAGCGCGAAGCGGCGGTTTCCATGGTCGAGGCCATCCCCGGCCGCCACCGCATCACGGTGGGTGCCGACAAGGCTTACGACACCAAGGATTTCGTGGCGAACATGCGCAGCCTGGGCGCCGCTGCGCATGTCGCGCAGAACACGAGCAACCGCCGCTCGGCGATCGACGGCCGGACCACCCGTCACCCCGGCTACGCCGTCAGCCTGAGAATCCGCAAACGGATCGAGGAGGTGTTCGGCTGGATCAAGGGAGCCGGCTTGCGCAAAACGCGTCATCGCGGCACCGCCCGCGTCGGTTGGATGTTCACACTGACCGCCACCGCCTACAACCTGATCCGCCTGCCCAAGCTGCTGGCGGCGGCATAATCACGCCCGGAATCCGCCTGAATGGCGGTTCCGGGAGCCACAGAGCGCGAAAAGGCGCTCCATTCTGACAAAAACGGGCGTCGGAAACCCCATTTCCAAGCCTCAGCCGAGGAAAAAAGCCGGAATATGTTCGTTTTTCCGTGTCCTGTTAAGACACTCCCATATGGGAGTCTGTAAGTGGAAAAAATTACTTGTTACGGTACCGCCAAACACAAGTCTCCGTTGGCGAGTTCATGATGAACTTATCCGAAATTTCTCAAATAATTGGGATAATTTATGAAGCGGTCGACGACGATCATGCATGGCCGCGCATATTAGACAAAATAAGACTCATGCTTCGCGCTGACAGCGCGCTCCTGTTTACGCCTATGAATAGCCAATATGATGATGGTATAGAAGTGATCATAAATTCTGATGAATGGTCGGTAAAGGCTTATCATGATCACTTCAACAAGCACGATATATGGTATTCTGGATCAAAGATAAGAAAACTTGATCGACCTGGGAATGTGGTTCTGGGAGAAGAACTGGTTGATGATGAAATTTTCCAAAAATCAGAATGGTTTAATGATTTCCTGATTCCATCCGGACAATGCAGGTTATTGGGAGCCAATTTGGATTTTGATCACCATGCAAGCATTCCTGCATTTTTAAATTTCTACAATAAGAACAAATTTGATAGCTTCTCGGAAGATGACAAAAAGATTGTCAAATTCTTAATCCAACATATGCAAAAGGCGTTTCTTATGCGTGCGCGGCGCAGGGAAACTTTGAAAGCCAAGGCTCTCCTGGAGGGAGCCTTCAATGCAGATGGCAAGTCCTATTTGATCTTGAACACCAACCTGCACATTGTGATGAAAAACAGCATAGCAATTGATGTCCTATGCAAAAAAGATGGATTGTATGCGTCTTCGGATGGCCGGTTGCGCTGCACGAGGAGACAAGACGGAGAGCGACTGTCCAAGATGATCACCCGCGTGAGCGCCGTCGCTCCTCTTGGTCATACTACGATTGGAGACCTTATTTTCCATCGCCCCTCGGACGGAAGGGCCGTTCTTCTGCAGGCATCCGCAATGGAAAACCTGCCGTGCCAGGAAAAGCACATACTGGTCAGCTTGACCCTTCTCGGTGCGGACCATTCCCGCGTCTCCATAGCGGCATTGCGTGAACTTGGACTGTCCGCGTCCGAGGCCCGGCTTGCCGCAATCATAGGATCGGGCATTGCGCCTATCGACGCCGCAGCGGAATTGAATATCTCGGAAGGCAATGTGCGCACATCTCTCAAAAAGATCTTCGCAAAACTTGAGATCAACCGACAAAGTGAACTTGCGGTGATCGTCACAAAGCTTGCGAATGGGCGTGTCCCGGTTCGATGAAATAAGAGCGCGTAACAGAACCGGCGTTTGGGTGTTGTGAGGGCATGGCAGCCCCTCTCGTATCCGACGACCTGTGGGCGTTCATCGAACCGCCGATCCCGCCTGAGCCGCCGAGGCCGAAGGGCGGGCGGCCTCGTCTGGATGATCGCGCCGCGCTGACCGGCATCCTGTTCGTGTGCGCACCGGAATCCCGTGAGAACTCCTGCCCATGGAAATGGGCTGCGGGTCTGGAATGACGTGCTGGCGGCGCCTGCACGAGTGGCAGGAGAAAGGGGTATGGGAGCGCCTCCACCGAGCCCTGCTCGACCGGCTCGGCTACGCCAACGCCATCAACTGGGAACGGGCCGCGGTGGACAGTGCGTCAGTCCCGGCAAAAAGGGGGCCAAGAGACCGGGCCGAACCCGACAGACCGCGGCAAGCCGGGTTCCAAGCGTCATATCCTCGTCGATGCCAACGGCATTCCACTCGCCCTGACCATCTCCGCCGCCAACCGGCACGACAGCAAGTTCCTGGAGACGCTGGTCGATGCCGTGCCGGCCATCCGCCAGTGCGCCGGCCGACCACGCCGTCGCCCCGCCAAACTGCACGCCGACAAGGGGTACGATTTCGCCCACTGTCGGCGCGCCCTGCGCAAACGCACCATCATTCCCAGGATCGCCCGTCGCGGCATCGAAAGCAGCCAACGCCTGGGCCGCCACCGGTGGGTGGTCGAGCGCACCCTGGCATGGTTCGCTCGATTCCGCAGGATCGCCGTCCGCTACGAACGGCGCGCCGACATCTTCACAGCCTTCCACCACATCGCTGCCAGCCTCATCTGCTGGAAATTCGTCCAGAGATGGTTCTGTTAGGCGCTCTAAATCAGGCATCGGCCCCGGCGGGAGACCGACGATGATCACCGGAACGGGATTGTTTATTGCTGTCGGCAAGCGCCACCCGGCCTCCATCAACAGAACCGCTTGATCCGCGCCACCAGTGCTCCGGCGCCGTCGCGCCCGGACATCGACAGCCAGGACGAGGACGCCGAGCAGGAAACCGGAGATGCCGACCGCCATGTGAAGTCGATGCCCCTCGACCCTCTTGGCCGTTTCGACGTTTCGGTCGCTTCCTTTTATCCTGCCTGTCTTGCACCGCCGCCCCTACGTAGACCAATGGGCCGCCCGGTGAGGGGCGGCCCGCGGTCAGGATGGATGGTGCAACCGGGTGGGATCGGTCAGGCCAGCAGGCCGATGTCGTGGACGGCGATGTGGTCGAAGCCGAGAGCGTAGACCGACGAGTCCGACGACAGGCTGTAATCCTGCGCTCCCGGATTGACGAAGCCCGGATCCAGCGTCACCGACCCCTTGTCGTAGCCCGCCGCCTGCCAGGCCGCCAGATTGCCTTCGGCACCGGTCGCCATCACCTGCGGCCAAGCGTCGAACAGCGTCTCGGACGTGTTCAGGCTGCTGTAGAAATTGTCGTGCAGGTTGCCGACACCGGCCGGGCCGTAGATGTGGACCGCCGTGCCGTCCCGGACATCGACGATGTTGCCCGAGATGTCGTTGCCGCTCATCTCCTTGCCCTGCCAGCCGCTCCAGGCGACGTCCTGCTGCAGGCCGATCTGGGCGCCGCTGTTGTCGGCGATCACGTTCTCGGTGACTGTGTTGTCCCAGCCGCCATGCAGGAAGACACCGCCGATGTTGCCATGGACGAGGTTGCCCTTCACCGTGGCGCCGCTGGTCCAGTCGTCCAGGTAGATGCCCCAGCTCGACACGTCGCCCGAGGGGGTGGTCGCGGTGGTGCCGGTCACCTCGTTGTTGACGACGGTGTGGTCGGTCAGATCCTGCTGGCGGTTGATCAGGTAGATGCCGCCGCCGTCGTTCGAGTCCAGGTTGGCGTCGATCACCTTGTTGTAGGCGATGGTCACCCGGTGCGTCGCGTCGCTGCCATCCGTCTGGACCGAGCCGACGGCGATGGCCTTCTCCGGAGAATCCTCGATCTGGTTGTGCGTGACCTTGACGTCGGAGCTGCCGTTGATCCAGATGCCGGCGTCGCCGCGGTCGGCCGCATTGGGATGCTTGATCAGGTTGTCGGAGACGATTGTGAAGTCGGAACCGGCCTTCACGAAGATGGCTTCGGCGCCGGTGCTGTCGAACTGGTTGCCGACGACCTGGGACTCGGCGCTGTTCTGCACCGTGATGCCGTAGCCACCGCCCTTCACCACATTGTTGGCGAAGGTCAGGCCAGCGGCGTTGTCGGCGAAGACATAATGGCCGCCGACGACGCCATCGGCGAAGGTCAGGCCCTCGATGGTCACGTTCCTGGCGCCGCCGAGACCGAACGACACCGACGCCTGCGACCCGCCGTGGATCACCGCCGTCTCGTTGCCATAGCTGGTGAAGGTCACGCCCGAATCCTGGCCGTCCAGCCACAGCCCGTTCTGGTGATAGTCGCCGCCGCGGATGTAGGTCGTGTCGATGTCGCTCGACCGCATGGCGGTCTGGGCCTTCTGCAGCGAGGCGAAGGGGCCGTCGGTGCCGTCGGCGTTGGGAGCGGCCAGCGTGCCGGACCAGCTGTCGTTGCCGTTCTCGGCGACGTAGAAGCCCGGGCCGGTCGGCTTGGGCACGCTGGGCGTGGAGCCGTCCACAGGCGTCTCGGCCGGCGTCTCGGCCGGCGCTTCGGGGGTCGTCGGCACGGTGGGGGCCGCAGCGATGTCCGTGGGGAAGAAGCTCTTGTCGGCGTCGACCACCAGCGTACCGTTCCACCACAGGCCGGCCCGCCCGGCGACGACGTCATGGCCGTCGAGCGCGCCCTTGTCGTAGGTGACGTTGTCGTCGGTCGGCAGCACCGACCTGCCGTTGATCGAGATCGCGTCGACGAACAGGTTGCGGTCGGTCCCGTTCACGATGCCGTCATTGTCGTACTGGACCTGAACCTTGTGGCCCTGGCCCTCCACGATGTCCGTCTTGAAGACGAAGTCCTTGGCCGTGTCATCCGTGGTGCCCTCGCCGATCTTCCTGCCGTCGACCAGCAAGTCGAAATGCGCGTTGGCGGCACCCTTGGCGGTCACGATGATGGTCGAGTTCCCGGCGGAGTTCCCTGCGGTCGTGGCCATTGATCCGTATCCTTTGCGGTTGCTGTGCGGCGCCACGATGTCCGGATGGCTGGGGCATTTGTGAGCCATCTTCCCGGGATTCCACGATTAGGTGGTAAATTCCGTTATATTCCTGCGACCAATTCCGAAGTTATTCCAGAAAAAATGAAGACAAATCGAAAGAACCTGTGCAAAGGACTGTAGCCATGACCCTTAGCACACTGTCTGAATTGATTATAACCAGGATCGGAATTTGCCGATCTCCGGGAGCTTCTTTCGCCAATTCTGTTGCGGAAAAGAAAACCCCCGCCGGATCGCTCCGGCGGGGGTTTCGTCACTGGGCGCTGCGTCCGGCCGTTACGCCGGGACGGCAACCTTGTCCGCGACATCCTGGAAGGCCGGGATTTGGTCGAAGTTCATGTAGCGGTAGACGTCGGCAGCCGCCTTGTTCACCACGCCGACCTGCGCCAGATATTCCTCGGTCGTCGGGATCTTGCCCAGCAGCGCCGCGACGGCGGCCAGCTCGGCCGACGACAGGTAGACGCGGGTGTCGATGCCCAGGCGGTTCGGGAAGTTGCGGGTCGAGGTCGAGATGGCGGTCGAGCCCTTGCGGATCTGCGCCTGGTTGCCCATGCACAAGGAGCAGCCCGGCATCTCCATGCGGGCGCCGGCCTTGCCGAGGGTGGCGTAGTAGCCCTCCTCGGTCAGCATCATCGCGTCCATCTTGGTCGGCGGGGCGATCCACAGGCGGGTCGGGATGTCCGACTTGCCGTTGAGGATCTTACCGGCGGCGCGGAAATGGCCGATGTTGGTCATGCAGGAGCCGATGAACACCTCGTCGATCG
Source organism: Azospirillum thiophilum (assembly GCF_001305595.1). Classification (NCBI taxonomy): domain Bacteria; kingdom Pseudomonadati; phylum Pseudomonadota; class Alphaproteobacteria; order Rhodospirillales; family Azospirillaceae; genus Azospirillum; species Azospirillum thiophilum. The sequence continues at coordinate 692,589 of NZ_CP012402.1, read as the reverse complement.
TGTCGCCGGCAACCTCGGACAGCGTCTTCACGTCGTCCGGATCGTTCGGGCAGGCCAGGATCGGCTCCTTGATGTCGGCCAGATCGATCTCGATCACCGCCGCATACTCGGCGTCGGCATCCGGGCGCAGCAGCTGCGGATCGGCGATCCAGGCCTCCATCGCCTTGATGCGGCGCTCCAGGGTGCGCGCGTCGGCGTACCCGTTGGCGATCATCCACTTCATCAGCGTGACGTTGGAGGTCATGTACTCGATGATCGGCTCCTTGTTCAGGAGCACGGTGCAGCCGGCCGCCGACCGCTCGGCCGAGGCATCGGTCAGCTCGAACGCCTGCTCGACCTTCAGGTCGGGCAGCCCCTCGATCTCCAGGACGCGGCCGGAGAAGATGTTCTTCTTGCCCTTCTTCTCGACCGTCAGCAGGCCGGCCTTGATCGCGTAGAGCGGGATGGCGTTGACGAGGTCACGCAGGGTGACGCCCGGCTGCATCTCGCCCTTGAAGCGGACCAGCACCGATTCCGGCATGTCCAGCGGCATGACGCCGGTGGCGGCGGCGAAGGCGACCAGACCGGAGCCGGCCGGGAAGCTGATGCCGATCGGGAAGCGGGTGTGGCTGTCGCCGCCGGTGCCCACCGTGTCCGGCAGCAGCAGGCGGTTCAGCCAGGAATGGATGACGCCATCGCCCGGACGAAGCGCGACGCCGCCGCGGGTGGAGATGAAGTCCGGCAGCTCGTGATGGGTCTTGACGTCCACCAGCTTCGGATATGCCGCCGTGTGGCAGAAGGACTGCATCACCAGATCGGCCGAGAAACCGAGGCAGGCCAGATCCTTCAGCTCGTCGCGGGTCATCGGGCCGGTGGTGTCCTGGCTGCCGACCGTGGTCATCTTCGGCTCGCAATAGGTGCCCGGACGGACGCCCTTGCCTTCCGGCAGGCCGCAGGCGCGGCCGACCATCTTCTGGGCGAGGCTGTAGCCCTTGCCGCTGTCGGCCGGGGCCGCCGGCTGGCGGAACAGCTCCGACGCCGGCAAGCCGAGCGCCTCGCGGGCCCGCGTGGTCAGGCCGCGGCCGATGATCAGCGGAATGCGGCCGCCGGCACGCACCTCGTCAAAGATCACCTCGGACCGCACGGTGAATTCGGCGATGACCTCGCCGTTCTTCAGCGCCTTGCCCTCATAGGGGCGCAGCTCGATGACGTCGCCCATCTCCATCTTGTTGACGTCCAACTCGATGGGCAGCGCGCCGGCATCCTCCATGGTGTTGAAGAAGATCGGGGCGATCTTGGTGCCGAGGCAGACGCCGCCGAAGCGCTTGTTCGGGACGAAGGGAATGTCTTCGCCGGTGAACCACAGCACCGAGTTGGTGGCCGACTTGCGCGAGGAGCCGGTGCCGACCACGTCGCCGACATAGGCGATCAGGTTGCCCTTCTTCTGCAGCTCTGCCAGCTGCTTCGTCGGGCCGCGCTGGCCCGCCTCGTCGGCCTCGATGCCGGGGCGCGGGTTCTTCAGCATGGCGAGCGCGTGCAGCGGGATGTCCGGGCGGCTCCAGGCATCCGGGGCCGGCGACAGATCGTCGGTGTTGGTCTCCCCCGACACCTTGAAGACCGTCAGCGTCATCGAGGCCGGGACTTCCGGACGCGAGGTGAACCACTCGGCATCGGCCCAGGACTGCAGGACGCCCTTGGCGTTGGCGTTGCCCTTGTCGGCCAGTTCCTTGACGTCGTGGAAGAAGTCGAAGACCAGCAGCGTCTTCTTCAGCCCTTCCGCGGCGGCGGTGCCGCACTCGGCGTCGCCCAGCAGGTCGATCAGCGGCTGCACGTTGAAGCCGCCCAGCATGGTGCCCAGCAACTCGGTCGCCTTGACCTTGGAGATCAGCGGCGAGCTGTCGCTGCCCTTGGCGACGGCAGCCAGGAAGCCGGCCTTGACGCGGGCGGCATCGTCGACGCCGGCCGGAACGCGGTGGGTGATCAGGTCGAGGAGGAACGCCTCCTCCCCCGCCGGCGGCGCCTTCAGCAGGTCGATCAGCTCGGACGTCTGCTTGGCGGTCAGCGGCAGGGCCGGGATTCCGAGGGCGGCGCGTTCGGCCGCGTGCTGGCGGTAGGCTTCGAGCACGGCAGGGTTCCTCATAAATGAAAGGCCGGCCCGTGGATGGGAACCGTGAGACGGCCCGCTTGAACTCAGGTCGGGTTTATATGCCCGCTCAAATGAAAGTGCAAGGGGGCGCCCCGCTTACGCGCAACGGACAGGTCGAGGCGGCCCCTGTTTTTGCACTGGTATTACCGGACCTTGGTATGACCACTTCGGGCCCGGTGCTTTATTTCAGCCCGGCCGCCTGCTCCGCCGTCAGGAGGACGATGCCGTCCTCGTCGGCGAACAGGATGTCGCCGGGCCGGACGGCGGCGCCCGGCAGCTCCACCGGCACGTCCACCAGCCCCTGGTCGCGGCGGGTCGAGGCGCGCGGGATCGCCGCCAGCGCCTTGATGCCGAGCGGCAGGGCCGCCAGCTCCGCCACGTCACGGACGCAGCCCCAGATCACCACGCCGGCCCAGCCGTGCTTCACCGCCGACGCCGCGATCATGTCGCCCATCAGGGCGCAGCGCAGGCTGCCGGCGCCGTCGACCACCAGGACGCGGCCGGCGCCGGGGGTGGCCAGCAGCTCCTTGACGCGGGAATTGTCCTCGACGCACTTGACGGTCACCACCGCGCCGGAGAAGCGGGTGACGGCGCCGAAGTCGTGGAAGCCCGGCAGGACATAGCGGGCGTCGTCCTTGAAGCGGTCGAACAGGTCGCAGGTCGGGACGAGGGCCGGGGCGGCGGCTGGAGAAAAACTCTGGTTTTCGGTCATGGAATGGGGCTCCGCAGCGAGAACGGTGCAGGGACTTGTCCCGTCACCTCTTGCGCCAAAGCCGGGCGGGAGGCAAGCGCGGCAAGCCATGGGCGCCCCCCGCCGGCGATCTTGCCGCAGCAACCCTGCCGAACGGGCAATCGACGGCGGGCCGCCGCCAGCCTACATGTCTGGGACAGACGGAGGAAACACCACGATGTCCTTCAGGAAAACGCGGAAAACGACGGTTCCGGCCCTGATGATGGCCGGCGGACTGGCTCTGCTGACCGCCGGCTGCGGCGGCATCGCGCCGCCGCCGATGGCGCCGCCGGACCCGGCGACGCTGGCGACGCTGGATCGCTTCGTGTCGAATGACTGCAACCCGGTGGCCGCCTCGGCGCTGACCGGGATCGGCATCCCGGCCAGCGACATCCGGGGAGCGAATTACGGCATCTATCGCGATGAATTCCGCGACATCATCGTCCGCTGGGATGCCTGGGTCTACTTGCACAGCCAGCCGGGCGCGGTGGTGGTGACGATGGACGAGGATTGCCGGCCGATCCAGATCTATGCCCGCGAAGGGGCGACACTGCCGGGCAGGCGGTAACCGCCGCGGCTCAGACTGCAGCGCCCGCAGCCGGGGCGGCGGCCGGGGCGATGGCCGGAGCGGCCGACAGGGCGGCCGGCAGCGTGACCGTCACCGCAAGCCCGCCCTGCGGCGAGGCGGCGGCCCGCACCGTGCCGCCATGCGATTCGATGGCGCGGCGGGCGATGGCGAGGCCCAGGCCGAAGCCGCCCGCGGTTCCGGCCCCACTCCCGGACCCGTCCAGACGCAGGAAGGGCTCGAAGATCCTGTCGAGCATCTCCGCCGGCACTCCGGGGCCATGGTCGACCACCTCCACGCCGAGGCCGCCATCCGCGAGCGGCTTGACGGCGACCTCGACCACGGTGCCGGCGGCGGTGAACTTCACCGCGTTGCGGATGATGTTCTCGAAGGCGCGGCACAGCACCTCCGCCGCGACGGTGCAGACGAACTGGCCGTCGGCGGCGAAGCGCACGCCGCGGCCGCAGGCCTCGGCCTCGAAGGTCGCATCCTCGGCGATGGCGGCCAGCAGCTCGACCAGATCGACGCGCTCGCGGGCGATCACGCCAGAGCCGACCTCCAGCCGGGCGAGCGTCAGCAGCTCGCCGACCATGGCGTCCAGCCGCTCGGCCTCGCGGTCGATGCGCTCGATCATGGCGGCGGTCTTGGCCGGATTCTGGCGCAGCAGGCCGATGGCCGCCTGCATGCGGGTCAGGGGCGAGCGCAGCTCGTGCGAGATGTCGTGCAGCAGGCGCTGGCGCCCCTCCACCAACTGCTGGAGCCGGTCGGCCATACGGTCGAAATCGGCGCCGAGCGCGGCGATCTCGTCGCGGCTTCCGCCCATGCGATGGTGGACGCGGGTGGCGAAGTCGCCGCGCGCGACGGCATGCAGCGCCCAGCTGAGCGTCCGCAGCGGGCGCGACAGCGACCAGGCGAGCAGGCCGCTGAACAGCAGCGCCACCACGCCGCCGGACACCAGCGGCACCAGGACGGAGGGCCGGGGACCGGGAGCGCCGGCGGGCTCCACCGCGGCGGCCAGGATGTAGCGGCGGCCGTCGGCGCCCAGCACCGTGCGGCGGTGGCCGCCGGCACCCGCCACCGCGGCGGGAGAGCCGACCAGACGCCGGCCGTCGTCGGCGACCAGGGCGACCGGGGGAGCGGCCGGATCGGCGTTCCAGCCGGCGATGGCCGACACCGCGGCGTCGGTGCCGGTGCGGGCCAGCAGCCCTTCCGCCGTCGACAGCAGCACGCCGGTCCGCACCGCGTCCAGACTGTCCGTCGCGTCGCGGTAGCCGGCCAGATGCAGGTAGGAGACGCCGCCGGCGAAGGACAGCATCATCGCTAGCCACAGCGACAGGAACAGCTTCCAGAACAGGCCGCCCAGATCGAGGCGGAGCGGGCGCAGGGAGGGGCGGGGCATCATCAGTCGGCAACCAGCTGATAGCCCATGCCGCGCACCGTCTGGATCCAAGACCGGCCGTCGTCGCGCGTGCCCAGCTTCTGCCGGATGCTGCTGATGTGGACGTCGATGCGGCGGTCGAAGGGGCTGAGCGGGCGGCCCATCGCGCGTTGCGACAGGTCCTGCTTGCTGATGAGCTGGCCGGCCCGGCGGGCCAGCGCCTCCAGCAGGTTGAACTCGGTGCCGGTCAGGTCGAGCGGCCGGCCGGCCAGCGTGGCGGTGCGGCTGCCGGGCCACAGCAGCAGCGGGCCGGCCTGGACGGAGGCGGTCGCGGCGGCTGCCGGCTGCGGCTCGGTGCGGCGCAGGATGGCGCGCAGGCGCGCCACCAGCTCGCCAGGGGTGCAGGGCTTCGGCACATAATCGTCGGCGCCGAGGTCGAGGCCGGTGATGCGGTCGATGTTGTCGCCGCGCGCGGTCAGCATCAGCACGGGAATCGGGCTGGACTGGCGGATGCGGCGCAGCGCCTCGATGCCGCTGAGGCGCGGCATCATCACGTCCAGCACCACGATGGAATAGCCGCCGCCGAGCGCCGCGGCGACGCCGTCCTCGCCGTTGTGGACGGCGTCGGCCGCGAAGTTCTCCTGTGCCAGATATTCGACGAGCATCGCCGTCAGTTCGACGTCGTCGTCGACGAGCAAGACCTTGATCATGCCGCACAGTCGATCCGGCGGACGGGATCTGTCAACGGCGAAGCCCCCTGATCGCGGCGGCTTCCGGCGACTTTTACCCAACTTTACGCTGACTTAACGCCGCTTGACACGGGCCCGCGCTATATCGGGGCGACCGATGGGATGAACGGACCGTAGGGCGGCATGGCCTGTGCTTTTCGAAACGTCGCGGCGCTGGCCGCCGCCCTGGCGCTGGCGGCCTGCGCGGTCGGGCCGGACTACCGCGCGCCGGCGGCGGATGCCGCGGCGCACTGGGCGGCGCCCCTGCCGGACCGGGCGGGCGGCACGTCGCTGCTGGACTGGTGGGACCGCTTCGACGACCCGGTGCTGACCGGGCTGCTCCATGCCGCGGAAACGGACAGCCCGTCGCTGGCGCAGGCCTGGGCGTCGATCGCCAAGGCACGCGCCACGCTGGCGCAGGACCGGGCCGACCGGCTGCCCACCGTGACGGCCGGCGGCTCGGCCCAGCGGGCGAAACAGTCGGCGCTGGGCGGGGTCGCCACCGGGAACAGCCTGTCCGGGACGCTCGACGCCTCGTGGGAGCTGGATGTGTTCGGCAAGCTGCGCCGGACCCAGGACGCCGCCGAGGCGCGGGTCGAGGCGCGGACCGACGACTGGCACGATGCCCGCGTGTCGCTGGCGGCCGAGGTCGCCGACGATTACGTGCAATACCGCGCCTGCCGGCTGCTGGCCCGCGCCTATGCCGGCGAGGCGGCGTCCCAGGCCGGCACCGCGCGCGCCACCGCCACCAGCGTGCGGGCCGGCTTCACCTCCCCCGGCAACGGGTCGCTGGCCGAGGCGAGCGCCGCCAGCCTGCGCGCCAGCGCCATCGAACAGCAGGCCGAATGCGACGTGCTGGTCAAGGCGCTGGTGGCGCTGACCGGGCTGGCGGAGGCCGATCTGCGCCGCCGGCTGGAACCGGCATCGGGAGGCTCGCCCGCCCCCCTGCCCGCTCCGGAGGGCTTCGCGGTCGACCGCGTGCCGGCAGCGGCGCTGGCCCAGCGGCCCGACCTCGCCTCGCTGGAGCGGGAACTGGCGGCGGCCAGCGCCGAGATCGGCGTGGCCGAGGCCGACCGCTACCCCAGCCTGTCCTTCAGCGGCGAGATCGCGCGGTCCGGCACGGCGCTGGGCAGCCTGATGTCGACATGGCTGCTCGGGTCGTCGCTGACCGCGCCGCTGTTCGACGCCGGCAAGCGCGCCGCGGCTGCCGACAGCGCAAGGGCCGCCTACGACTACCAGCTGGCCGCCTATCGCGACGGGGTGCGCACCGCCATCCGCGAGGTGGAGCAGGCGCTGGTCCGGCTCGACGCCGCCACCCGGCGCACCGGCGATGCCCGCACCGCGGCCGAGGGCTACCGCAGCTATTTCGAGGCCATCGACCGCAACTGGCGGGCCGGCGGCGCCAGCCTGCTCGACCGCGAGGAGGCGCTGCGCAACGCGCTGAACGCCGAGATTTCCCTGATCACCGTGCAGCGCGACCAGATCGAATATTGGATCGCGCTCTACAAGGCGCTGGGCGGCGGCTGGCAGGCCGGAACGCCGGCCAGGGCACCAGTCGGGACGGCGGCCAAGACCGCGGCCGGGGCGGCCGCAGCGAACAACCGGAAGAGCGGAGACGCATCGTGAGCTTCCCCATCCTCAGGCGGATCGCCAAACTCGGGGCCGGACTGGGGCTGGCCTTCGCGGTCGGCGTCGGCGCCGCCGCCCTGACCGGAGCGCGGACGGAAACACCGGACGACGGCGCATCGCAGGACGCCGCCGGCACCACAACCGGTCCCGCGGCGCGCAGCAGCGTGCTGACCGTCACCGTCACGCTTCCCCATACGGAGGACTGGGCACGGACCCTGCCGGCCAGCGGCGCGCTCGCGGCGTGGCAGGAGGCGGTGATCGGGGCGGAGACCGGCAACCTGCGCATCACCCACCTGTTCGCCGACGTCGGCTCCACCGTCACCCGCGGGCAGGAGCTGGCGCGGCTGGCGCAGGACAGCGTACAGGCCGACATCCGCAAGCAGGAGGCGCTGGTGGCCCAGGCCCGGGCGACGCTGACCCAGGCCCAGGCGAACGCGAGGCGCGCCCGTCTGGTCAAGGGCAGCGGCGCGCTGTCGGAGCAGCAGGTGACCGACTATCTGGTGTCCGAGGAGACGGCGAAGGCCAGCCTCGCGTCGGCCCAGGCGGATCTCGACAGCAGCCGGATCACGCTGGCGCGCACCCGCATCCGGGCGGAGGATGACGGGGTGGTGACCTCGCGCTCCGCCACGCTGGGCGCGGTGGTGTCGGCGGGGACCGAGCTGTTCCGCCTGCAACGGCAGGGCCGGGTGGAATGGCAGGCGGAGCTGGATGCGCGGCAGCTGCCGCAGGTCCGGCCGGGACAGGCCGCGCGGGTGACGCTGCCCGACGGGCGGATCGTCGAGGGGACGGTGCGGCAGACGGCCCCGGCGCTCAACAGCGGCACCGGCCGCGGCATCGTCTATGTCGCCCTGCCGGCCGGCAGCGGGGCGCTGGCCGGCAGCTATGCCAGCGGCACCGTCGAGCTGGGGACCGCCCCGGCGCTGACCCTGCCGCAATCGGCGGTCGTGCTGCGCGACGGGCGGTCGCTGGTCTTCACCATCGGCGACGACGACCGGGTGACCCGGCGCATCGTCGCCACCGGCCGGCGCCGGGACGACCGGGTGGAGATCCTGTCCGGCCTGTCCGCCGACGCGCGGGTGGTGGAGACCGGCGGCGCCTTCCTGTCCGACGGCGCGACGGTGACGGTGGCGCCGGTCGCCGGCGTGCTGCGCGGCGCGACGGATGTGGCCAGCCTGCCTCCGGCCAGGACCCCGGCGAAGAGCAGGGAGCGCTGACGATGAACCTGTCCACCTGGTCGATCCGCAACCCGGTCCCCTCGCTGCTGCTGTTCATCCTGCTGACCATGCTGGGGCTGATCGGCTTCGAGCGGCTGGGCATCCAGCAGTTCCCCGACATGGACCTGCCCACCGTCACCGTCAGCGCCTCGCTGGAGGGCGCCGCCCCGGCCCAGTTGGAGACCGAGGTTGCCCGCAAGATCGAGGACAAGCTGGCCTCGCTGGGCCGGGTCGAGCACATCACCACCACCATCACCGACGGCTCCGTCGCCATCACCATCACCTTCGACATCGACAAGGACGGCGAGGAGGCGCTGAACGAGGTGCGCAACGCGGTCGACGGCGCCAAGGCCGACCTGCCGGCCAGCATGACCTCGCCCAGCGTGTCGAAGGTGACGGCGGAGACCCGCGCGCTGCTGACCTACAGCGTCCGCTCCGACCGGCTCGACGAGGCTGACCTGTCCTGGTTCATCGACAACGACGTGACCAAGGCGGTGCTGGCGGCCAAGGGGGTGGCCGGGGTGACGCGGGTCGGCGGCATCGACCGCGAGGTCCATGTAGACCTCGATCCCGCGCTGATGGCCGGGCTGGGGGTGACGCCGTCCGCCGTGTCGACCGCGCTGAAATCGGTGCAGAGCGACAATTCCGGCGGCCAGGGCGAGATCGGCGGCAAGCGCCAGTCGCTGCGCACGCTGGGCGCCGTCGGCACGGTGGAGGAGGTGGCCGCCATCACCCTGCCGCTGGCCGACGGGCGGCACATCCGGCTCGATCAGGTGGCGCGGGTGGGCGACGCCCATGCCGACCGCAGCACCCGCGCCTTCGTCGACGGACAGCCGGTGATCGCCTTCCAGATCACCCGCAGCAAGGGATTTTCCGATGCCGGCGTGGCGGAGGGCGCGCGCAGGACGGTGGCGGCCTTCGCCGCCGCCCATCCGGAGGTGACGATCACCGAGGCCAGCACCACGGTCACGCCGATCCTGGAGAACTACAAGGGGTCGATGCATCTGCTGCTGGAAGGGGCGGCGCTGGCGGTCGTGGTGGTCTGGTGGTTCCTGCGCGACCTGCGGGCGACGCTGATCTCGGCGGTGGCGCTGCCGTTGTCGATCCTGCCGGCCTTCGCCGCCATGTATATGCTGGGCTTCAGCCTGAACACCGTCTCGCTGCTGGCGCTGGCGCTGGTGGTCGGCATCCTGGTCGACGACGCCATCGTCGAGGTGGAGAACATCGCCCGCCACATGCGCCAGGGCAAATCGGCCCGCGTCTCGGCGATGGAGGCGGCGGACGAGATCGGGATGGCGGTGATCGCCACCACCTTCACCCTTGTCGCGGTGTTCCTGCCCACCGCCTTCATGGGCGGGATTCCCGGCCGGATCTTCCGCCAGTTCGGCGTGACGGCGGCGGTGGCGGTGCTGGCCTCGCTGCTGGTAGCGCGGCTGCTGACCCCGATGATGGCGGCGCAGTTCATGACGGCGCAGCCGGCGGAGGAGCGCGACGGACGGCTGATGCTGACCTATCTCGCCGGGGTGCGCGCCTGCCTGCGCCATCCCTGGCGCACGGCGCTGGCCGCCGCCGCCTTCCTTGGCCTGTCGCTGACGATGATCCCGCTGCTGCCCACCGGATTCATGCCGGCGCAGGACGACGCGCAGAGCCAGGTGACGCTGACCCTGCCGCCCGACGCCGCGCTGGAGGACACCACCGCCCTCGCCCTGCAAGCCGATGCGCTGCTGCGCCGGGTGCCGGAGGTGCGGGGGGTGTTCACCGCGGTCGGCACGGCGACGATGGGCGGCGGCATGGATGCCACCACCACGACCAGCCCACGCACCGCCGCGCTGACGGTGGAGCTGGTGCCGCGGTCGGACCGCCACCGCTCCCAGGCGGCGGTCGAGGCCGAGATGCGCACGCTGCTGCGGCGGATTCCCGGCGCGCGGGTCGAGGTCGGGCGCGGCAACAACGGCGAGCAGCTGCAGATCACGCTGGCCGGCGACGACCCGACCGCGCTGCAGCAGGCGGCCGACGCGGTGGAGGCCGACCTGCGCACGCTGGGCGGCATCGGCAACGTCACCTCCGGCGCCGCGCTGCAACGGCCGGAGATCCAGATCCGGCCCGACTTCGCCCGCGCGGCGGCGCTGGGCGTCACCTCGCAGGATCTGGCCGACGCGGTGCGGATGGCGACCTATGGCGACTATTCGTCGGCGATCCCCAAGCTGAACCTGCCGCAGCGCCAGATCGCCGTCCGCGTCCGGCTCGACCCGGCGGTGCGGACCGATCTGGCGGCGCTCGGGCAGTTGCGGGTGACCGGCGGCGGCGGGACGGTCGCGCTGGCGTCGGTGGCGGAGATCGGCTTCGGCAGCGGGCCGTCGCAGATCGACCGCATCGACCGCTCGCGCAACGTCACCCTGTCGGTGGAGCTGGCCGGCCGGGCATTGGGCGAGGTGATGGGCGAGGCAAAGGCACTGCCATCGATGCGCTCGCTGCCGGGCTCGGTCCATCTGGTCGAGCAGGGCGAGCTGGAGCGGATGAGCGAGCTGTTCGGCAGCTTCGGCACCGCCATGGGCATCGGCGTCTTCTGCATCTATGCGGTGCTGGTGCTGCTGTTCCACGAGTTCCTGCAGCCGGCCACCATCCTGGCGGCGCTGCCGCTGTCGGTCGGCGGCGCGCTGTTCGCCATCCTGGCGGCGGGGATGAGCTTCTCGATGCCGACGGTGATCGGGCTGCTGATGCTGATGGGCATCGTCACCAAGAATTCGATCCTGCTGGTCGAATATGCGGTGATGGCGCGGCGGGACCATGGGCTGGGCCGGGTGAACGCGCTGATCGACGCCTGCCACAAGCGCGCCCGCCCGATCCTGATGACCACCATCGCCATGGGCGCCGGCATGATGCCGATCGCGCTGGGGCTGGGCGCCGACCCCAGCTTCCGCCAGCCGATGGCGGTGGTGGTGATCGGCGGGCTGCTGACCTCGACCGTGCTCAGCCTGCTGGTGATCCCGGCGCTGTTCCTGCTGGTCGACGACCTGTCGCGCTGGCTGGCGGGCTGGTTCGCGCCCCGACAGGAGGGGGGCCGGGAGGAGGCGCGGGAGGCGGCCGGAGGGATGGCGGACCTCTGACCTGTCTTAACTTTCGGGGTCCCTACCGTTCCGTGTCATGGGCGTCGACGGCGCGGTCGTGGCGTTTCAGCCGCTCCTGCAAGGTGTCGCCCATGCGCAGGGCCACCGCGATGGAGAGGATGTCGCCCAGCACCAGATGGGCGATGCGGACGGTCATCGGCGAGTGGATGTCGAAATCGGCGGCGACGTCGGCCACCAGGCTGACGGTGGCCATGTCGGCGAGCGGCGAGCCGGAACGGGTCAGCGCCACCACGTCGGCCCCCGCCTTGCGGGCGTTCTGCACGGCGTCGAGGATGTCGCGGGTGCGGCCGGTGCTGGACACCGCGACCACCGCATCCCCCTTCGCCAGCGTCAGGGCGGAGGCGAAATAGACGTGGCTGTCGCAATAGGCCACCGTCGGCATGCCCAGCCGGAAGAACTTGCGCTGGATGTCCTGCGCCACCGTGCCGGAATTGCCCGACCCGTAGAACTCGATCCGGCGCGATGCGGCGAGGATGTCGGCGGCGCGGTCCACCGCCTCGGCCGGCAGGTTGTTGCGCACCTGCATCAGCGTGGCGATGGTGCGGTCGAACAGCTTGCCGGCCAGAACCGCCCCCGGCACCCCGCCCTCGCCGTCGGTCTCGCCGGCCGACGACAGATCCTGGTGCAGGAAGGGCATGCCGCCGGCGATGTCCTGCGCCAGCTTGATCTTGAATTCGCGGAAGCCGCGGCAGCCGAGCGCCGAGCAGAAGCGCGCCACCGTCGGTTCGCTCACCCCCGTCCGCTCCGCCAGCTCGGCCATGGACAGGTTGATGACGTCGCCCGGATGGGCCATCGCATAGTCGGCCAGCTTGCGCTCTGAGGGGCGGATCTGGTCGCGGACGGCGGCGATTCTCGCCAGCATCTTGGGGGCTCTCCCTTCTGATTGTGCGCCAGCCTAGCACATGTAGCAAAGCTACATATACAGCGCTGCGAACGACCGATTCCGTCGCCGGCCGGACACCCTCTTTCCAAGGATTTCCAACCCGCCCAGCGCCCCCCTGCGACAAAATGTCGGGCGGCTTCGCCTTGTCCGGAAGGCCGTCGAGGAGTATGTAGTAAAACTACAGAGCGGGCGCAAACCCCGGCATCGACCGCGCCGCACCCGGCCTGAAAATATGACGTGTGTCAACGAAAACGGCGCCCGTCGCGCCTAGAATTCCAACCGCTCCGCTCGCACGCGGGGCACCACTCAGCGCCGACACGGCCTTCGACCCGCGCCGACGTCTTTATCTCTGAGGAGACATCATGGACACCCTGCTGATGGACGGACTTGCCCTGGCCCCGGAGCAGCAGTCCGCCGCCGACCCCTGGCGCGGTTTCGCCCCGGGCGTCTGGCGCCGCTCGGTCGACGTCCGCGATTTCATCCAGCGCAACCTGTGCCCTTATGAGGGGGATGCGGGCTTCGTCGCCGGTCCCACCGCCCGCACCACCGCGCTGTTCGCCAAGGTCACCGACCTTCTGAAGCAGGAACGCGCCGCCAAGGGCGGGGTTCTCGACGCCGACACGGAAATCTTCGCCTCGATCACCTCGCACGGCGCCGGCTACATCGACCGCGAGCTGGAGGTCATCGTCGGCCTGCAGACCGACAAGCCGCTGAAGCGCGCGATCATGCCGTTCGGCGGCTGGCGCATGGTCAAGACCGGCCTGGAGGCCTACGGCTACACCCCGTCGCCCAAGCTGGAGGAGGTGTTCCCGGGCCTGCGCAAGACGCACAATGACGGCGTGTTCGATGTCTACACGCCCGAGATGCTGCGCTGCCGCAAGTCCGGCGTCATCACCGGCCTGCCCGACGCCTACGGCCGCGGCCGCATCATCGGCGACTATCGCCGGCTGGCGCTGTACGGCGCCGATTTCCTGATCAAGGACAAGAAGGCCCAGCTGGCCTCGCTGGAGGTCAGCCGCATCGACGAGGACGTGCTGCGCCTGCGCGAGGAGATCTCCGAGCAGATCAGGGCGCTGCAGGAGCTGGTCGCGATGGCCGCGACCTACGGCTTCGACGTCAAGCGCCCGGCGGCGACGGCGCGCGAGGCGGTGCAGTGGACCTATCTGGCCTATCTGGCGGCGGTGAAGGAGGCCAACGGCGCGGCGATGTCGCTGGGCCGCGTCTCCACCTTCCTCGACATCTACATCGACCGCGACCTGCGCGACGGCGTCATCACCGAGGCCGAGGCCCAGGAGATGATCGACCATTTCGTCATGAAGCTGCGCCTGGTCCGCTTCCTGCGCACGCCGGAATACGACCAGCTGTTCTCGGGCGACCCGACCTGGGTGACGGAATGCCTGGGCGGTATGGGGCTGGACGGCCGGACGTTGGTCAGCAAGACCAACTTCCGCATGCTGCAGACCCTGCACAACCTGGGCCCGGCGCCGGAACCGAACCTGACGGTCCTGTGGTCGGAGAAGCTGCCGGAAGGCTTCAAGCGCTTCTGCGCCGACACCTCGATCAAGACCTGCTCGGTCCAGTACGAGAGCGACGACCTGATGCGCGGCTATTGGGGCGACGATTACGGCATCGCCTGCTGCGTGTCGGCGATGCGCATCGGCAAGCAGATGCAGTTCTTCGGCGCCCGCGCCAACCTTGCCAAGACGCTGCTCTACGCAATCAACGGCGGCAAGGACGAGGTTTCGGGCGAGCAGGTCGGCCCGGCCTATGCGCCGATCACCGGCGACGTGCTGGACTATGACGAGGTCATGGCCCGCTTCGAGCCGATGATGGAGTGGCTGGCCAAGGTCTACATGAACGCGCTGAACGCCATCCACTACATGCACGACAAGTACATGTACGAGCGGCTGGAGATGGCGCTGCACGACCGCGACATCCTGCGCACCATGGCCTGCGGCATCGCCGGCCTGAGCGTGGTCGCCGACAGCCTGTCGGCCATCAAGTTCGCCAAGGTGAAGGTCGTCCGCGACGAAAGCGGCCTCGCCACCGACTTCGAGATCGAGGGCGACTATCCGGCCTTCGGCAACAACGACGCGCGGGTCGACGACATCGCCATCTGGGCGGTCGAGCGTTTCATGACGGCGCTGCGCAAGCAGAAGCCCTACCGCAACGCGATGGCGACCCAGTCGGTGCTGACGATCACCTCGAACGTGGTCTACGGCAAGAAGACCGGCAACACGCCGGACGGCCGCAAGGCCGGCCAGCCCTTCGCACCGGGCGCCAACCCGATGCACGGGCGCGACAAGAAGGGCGCCATCGCGTCGATGGCCAGCGTGGCCAAGCTGCCCTACGCCCATGCGCAGGACGGCATCAGCTACACCTTCACCATCGTCCCCGGCGCGCTCGGCCGGACCGAAGGCGAGCGGGTGGACAATCTGGTCGGCATGCTCGACGGCTATGCCGCCCAGGGCGGGCACCACATCAACGTCAACGTCTTCGACCGTGAGACGCTGCTGCATGCGATGGACCATCCGGAGCTGTATCCGCAGCTGACCATCCGGGTGTCGGGATATGCGGTGAACTTCATCAAGCTGACGCGCGAGCAGCAGCTCGACGTCATCAGCCGCACGTTCCACGACAAGCACTGAAGACCTTGAGGAAGGCGGCCCGCCGGGTCGGTTTTCCCGGCGGTGCCTGCCGGTTCGGGTCCTATGCCCCCTCCCTAACCCTCCCCCGCTGACGCGGGAGAGGGGACTGCCGCCGCTTTGGCGGAAGGCACCCTCTCCCTCGATCGGACGGACCCGGGGTCCGCCGAGAGAGGGGGAGGGTCGGGGTGGGGGCCGAGGACCTCCGGCAAAGCCGCTTTTCAACAAGAGCAAGCATTCCATGACACAGCCTCCCCCCGTCCCCCGCACCGGCTCCGTCTCCGGCTGGATCCATTCGGTCGAGACCGGCGGCACCGTCGACGGGCCGGGGATCCGCTATGTGCTGTTCATGTCGGGCTGCCCGCTGCGCTGCCTCTACTGCCACAATCCCGACACCCAGCACATGCATGACGGGACGCGGACAACCTCGACCGAAATCCTTGAAGACATCGCGCTCTATGCCGAATTCCTGAAACGGGCCCATGGCGGCCTGACGCTCAGCGGCGGCGAGCCGCTGGTGCAGCCGGAATTCACCGCCGCCATCCTGCGCGGGGCGAAATCGCTGGGCATGCACACCGCGCTCGACACCTCGGGCTTCCTCGGCAACCACGCCGACGACCATCTGCTGGAGGACGTCGACCTCGTCCTGCTCGACATCAAGGCCTTTTCCGAGAAGACCTACCGCCATCTGACCGGCGTGCCGCTGCGCCCCACCCTGGAATTCGCCGAGCGGCTGGCCGGGATGAACAAGCGCATCTGGCTGCGCTATGTGCTGGTCCCCGGCCTGACCGACGACGCCGCCGAGATCGACGGGCTGGCCGACTTCGTCGCCGGGCTGGGCGTGGTCGACCGGGTCGACGTGCTGCCCTTCCACAAGATGGGCGAGCACAAATGGAAGGCGCTGGGCCGCCGCTATATGCTGTCGGCCACCGAACCGCCGTCGCACGAGCTGGTCGAGCGGGTGCGCGGCCAGTTCCAGGCGCGGGGATTGCGGGCGGACTGAGCCCGGTCCCCGCTGTAGCCCCCGGTTCGGGCGGCTCATACGTCCATATGAAAACGCCCCTATAAAAACGTCATCGACACGTCACCGATGCGACACGACGCGGTCACGCACCCGCGCCTAATACCCCTCTTGAATTCGCTTGGGATTCGCTTGGGGGGTTCTTTTCAATGCACCAGACACACCGCGCCGGGCGGCTGCGGACGGCCCTGCTGTCCGCGACCGGTCTCGCCTCTCTCGTCCTGTCCACCTGCGGGGCCGCGATGGGGGTCGCCTCCGCCCAGACCGTGGACAGCGTGACGATCGGCGGCTCCAGCTTCGCCAACCAGGGTCTGGTCGGCGTCGGCCGGATCGCCTCCTCCACCCGCGACAAGTATGGCGAGACGCTGGGCTCGATGTCGGGGCTGACCTTCGACGCCGGCTCCTGGCGGCGCAACGGCGACAGCTACAGCGGCATCATGTTCGCCCTGCCCGACCGCGGCTACAACGTGGTCGGCACCACCGACTACCGGCCGCGGCTGAACACGCTGGCCCTGTCGCTGACCCCCTATTACGGCAGCGCCGCGCTGGCCGCCGGAAGCGGGCAGCAGTCGCAGATCGGGCTGAGCGTGCTCGACACCACCCTGCTGACGGAGACGAACGGCACCGTCACCACCGGCCTCGATCCGCAGCCGCGCACCGGCGTCCGCGCCGCGGCGAACGGCCTGCCGGCGCTGCCCCAGGCCTACAACGGCAAGATCAGCCTCGACACCGAGGGCATCGCCCGGCTGGCCGACGGCAGCTTCTACATCAGCGACGAATACGGCCCGTACATCTACCACTTCTCGGCCAGCGGCCGGATGATCTCGGCCGTGCAGCCGCCGGCGGCTCTGCTGCCGGTGCGCAACGGCGGGCTCGATTTCTCCTCCAACAACCCGGCCACCGGCCAGCCCGCCCCGTCCCCGGCCGACCCGACCCGCGGCCGACAGAACAACCAGGGGCTGGAAGGGCTGTCGCTGACTCCGGACAAGACCAAGCTGGCGGCGCTGCTGCAAAGCGCCACCCGCCAGGACGGCGGCACCGGCGGCAACAGCGCCACCCGGCGCAACACCCGCCTGGTGATCTACGACGTCTCCAGCAACCCGGACAGCCCGGCGCTGGTCGGCCACTATGTCGTGCCGCTGCCCACCTTCCGCTCGGGAAGCCGCACGCTGGTCGCGGCGCAGAGCGAGATGCTGGCGCTGAACGACAAGCAGTTCCTCGTCCTGTCGCGCGACAGCGGCAACGGCCAGGGGCTGAGCGGCACCGACTCGCTCTACCGCAGCATCGACATCGTCGACGTGTCGAACGCCACCAATCTGGTCGGCACCGCCTATGACGGCACCACCCCGGTCGCCCCCGGCGGCAATCTGGTGGCGGCGGTGACGCCGGTGTCCTACACGCAGTTCCTCAGCATCAACAACAACGGCCAGCTGGCGAAGTTCGGGCTGCACAATGGCGGCGCGCAGGATGCCAACCTGCTGTCGGAGAAGTGGGAGGCGATGGGGCTGCTGCCGGTGCTCGACGCCGCCAAGCCGGACGATTTCTTCCTGTTCGTCGGCAACGACAACGACTTCCTGACGCGCAACGGCTATCAGGTCGGCGCCGCCTATGACGCCGGGGCGAATGTCGACACGATGCTGCTGGTCTACCGGCTGACCCTGCCGACCTACGTCGATCCGCTGGCGATCGAATCGCTGCGCCAGACCGCGCTTCCGCTGGCGCGCGGCCTGGGCAACGCCTCGGTGGCGATGGCCGATTCGGCGTCGCGCTCGGTCCGCAGCCATCTGGCCGGCCTGCGCTTCCTGGGCGGCTCCAGCGAGGGCGGCGGCGGTCCGGCCACCAGTGGCCCGGTCATCAGCGGCTGGGTCGGCGGGCGGCTCGGCTTCGACCGTGCCGACGACACCGGCATGGCCGCCGGTGCCGACACCGACTCGCGCAACGGGCAGGTCGGCGCCGACATCCGGATCACCGACACGCTGGTCGCCGGCTTCGCGGTGGGCGGTGCCCGCAACAGCCTGTCCTTCGGCGAGACCGGCAGCGCCAAGGTGCGCTCCGCCGCGATCAGCCCCTATGTGGCCGGGAGCTACGGCAAGTTCTTCGGCAGCCTGTCGGGCACCTACTCGTTCGACACCTACGACAAGATCGCCCGCAACACCGGCGCCTACGGCCTGACCGCCCGCGGCGAGACCAAGGGGCGCAGCTGGTCGGTCGGCGTCGACGGCGGCTATGAGCTGGGCGAAGGGGCGTGGTCGTTCGGCCCGGTCGCGGCGGCGCGCTACACCCGCGCCACCATCGACGGCTATACGGAAACCGACGCGATCCACCTGAACGGCACCCTGCCGAGCCAGACCCAGCGCGGCTGGAGCTGGGAGTTCGGCGGGCAGGCGGCCCACCGCTTCGAGATGGACAGCGCGTCGGTCATCCCGCAGGCCCGCCTGAGCTATGAGTGGAACCGCGTGCGCGGGGGCGAGACGCTGGCCGCCACGCTCGCCAACCGCAGCACCAGCAGCCTGGGCACGGTGACGCGGACCTTCGGCACGCCCGAACGGGACGGGCTGCGCGCCGGGGCCGGCGTGACGGTGTTGAGCGGCGCCGTGGCGTGGCAGGTCGGCTATGACGGCAAGTTCGGCCGCGACAACCGCGACCACAGCGTCTTCACCTCGGTCGGTTACCGGTTCTGAGGACGGGCGTAACGGCGGGTGGGGTTCGCCCCGCCCGCCCTTCTCCCGGACCTCAGGCCGGGCGGATCGCCTGGGCGAAGGTGAAGAGCATCGCCGGGTCGACCGCCGCCTTGACCTGGGCCAGCCGGGCGAGATTCTCGCCGTAATAGGCACGCTGCCAGTCGGCCAGCGACGGGTCGGGGAAGTTCTGGAAGGCGCCGGCCGCCCCGGTGCGGCGGTTGACGTCGTCGTAGAAGCGCTGCTGCCACTCCAGCGCCCGCTCGATCAGCAGCACGGAATCGGTGGGGCGCCACCAGTTGGCCTCGATGGTGAACAGCCAGTCGTAGCCGCGATGGACATAGGCGGTCGCGGTGGGCTCCATGCGGTCGATGGCGCCGCCGACCTGGAAGAACTTGAAGGACACCGGCATCGAGGTGGCGGGCATCCGCGCCGCCCAGTCGAACATCGCGGCGATCGCCTCGTCGGTGATCCGCGCCGCCGTCATATAGCTCGACTTCTCCTGGTAATAATAGGGGAAGGTCGTCTCGGTCAGGAAATCCTGGCCCTGCCAATAGGGCACGTTCTCCTTCACCACCCTCTGGTCCGCCAGCTCCCAGGTGGAAGCGAAGATGTCCTTCAGCGTCGCCTTCGACGTGTGGAGCTGGCCGAGCACGGAGAGGGACAGCGGAACCTTGTCGCAGCGCTCCTGCCAGCTCGGGATGGTGACGCTGATCTTGCTGCCGAACTCGTCGGGCGCCGCCGCCAGCTCGGTCAGCAGCAGCTTCAGAACGCGGGGCAGATCCGTGGTCCAGGTCAGGTTGAAGACGGTCACCGGCTCCGCCGGGCGGGTCTCCAGCGTGAAGGAGGTGTTGATGCCGAAATTGCCGCCGCCGCCGCCGCGGCAGGCCCAGTAGAGCGCGCTGTCCCGGTCGGCGTCGGCATCGACAAGGCTGCCGTCGGCGGTCACCAGCTCGGTCGCGCGCAGCAGGTCGGAGGCCATGCCGAACTTGCGCATGTTGAAGCCGATGCCGCCGCCGAGCAGGAAGCCGGCCGCCCCCACCGTGTCGCAGCGCCCGTGGGTGATGGTGCGGCCGAGCCGTTCCATCTGCTTGTAGACCAGCGAATTGATCGTGCCGCCCAGCACCCGGACCAACCCGTCCTTGCCGGCGACCGGCTCGGCCCCCGCCATCTTCGACATGTCGATCAGCAGGCCGGGCGTGGTGGAGAAGCCGGCGTAATTGTGGCCGCCCGACCGCACCGCGAAGGGCATCGCCTGATCCTTCACCCAGCGGACGCAGCTCTGCACGTCGCTTGCGGTGACGCAGCGGGCGATGCCGGCCGGCAGGGTCGCGCCATAGCGCAGGTTGTTGGGCCGGCAGACATCGGCGAAGAAGGGATCCTCCGGCCGCAGCACGCCGCCGCTCACCCCCCTGGCCAGATCGGACCAGGCCGACGGCGGCGGACAGAGCGCCCCGCCCGTCCCGGCAGCCTCGGCGGCGATTGCCGAGCCCGGCAACAGCCGGACCACTTCCGCCGCCGCGGCGAACCGGCCCATCCCGACGAGAAAATTGCGGCGGGACGATTGCAATCCGAGCGCCATGAGCCGGCCCACCCTGTCAACGGTTGTGTTTATGAAAATTAATTATCCTAATGATAATAAATTGCCGTCAACCGCGCCGGGAGGGATGGTGCCGGCGCCTAATCAGCTTTCACCCGCCGGGTGCTGGCGCGGACCACCAGTTCGCAATCGAGATTGTGGTGCTGCGGCGCGGTGCGGGCGCCGTCCAGGGTCGCCAGGATCCGGCTGGCGCTGAGGCGGCCGATTTCCCGCTGGGGCGGGCGGACGGTGGTCAGTGGCGGCGGACAGGAACTGCTGAAGGGCAGATCGCCGAATCCCACCACCGCCAGATCCTCCGGCACCCGCAGGTCGCGGCGCGTCACCTCGAACAGCACGCCCAGCGCCAGCGCGTCGTTGGAGCAGACCACCCCGTCGATGTCGGGGTGGCGGGTCAGGATCTCGTCGATCAGCCAGCGGCCGACCTCGGTGGTGGCGGCGTCCGGAACGGTGAAGTCGATGGGATCGTGCAGGCCGCGCCGCATCACCTCCGCCTCATAGCCGTCGGTGCGGCTGCGCACCCGCAGATCCTGGTGGGCGGCGGCGCCGATATAGGCGACCTTGCGGCTGCCCTGGTCGTAGAGGTGGCTGGTCTGCATGCGGCCGACCTCGAAATGCGAGAAGCCGACGCTGATGCCGACCGCCTCGCCGGGATGGGACGGCATGTCCCACATCTCCACCACCGGCACGCCGCAGGAGGCCAGCATGGCACGGGTCCGGTCGGTGTGGTGGAATCCGGTCACCACCATCGCCGCCGGCGACCAGGCGAGGAAGGCGCGGATCAGGCTCTCCTCCTCCTCCGGGCTGAATTCGCTGACGCCCAGCAGGGTCTGGTAATGGGCGGCCTGGAACATGCCCTGGAGGGTGTTGTAGGTCTCGGCGAAGAAGGAATTGAGGATCGAGGGCAGGATGACGCCGACGGTGCGGCTGCGCGCCGCGGCGAGGCTGCCGGCCACCAGATTGGGCACATAGCCCATCTCGTCGATGACGCGGGCAATGCGTTCGGTGAGATGGTGCGACACGGATTCCGGACGGCGCAGATAGAGCGACACGGTGCTGGGCGACACGTCGGCGGCGGTGGCGACGTCGGTCATCGTCACCCGCTGGGTGCCGCGGCGCGTCCGCTTCCTCTGATCGATCGTCTGCATCGCGTCGCTTCTCCTTCTGCGGCGTTGGGCGGGAACGGCTACATCCCGGCCCCCTCCCCGTCAATGGCGGGTCGGCGGGTCGGCGAGTGTCAGGGCGGACAGGGAATGGATCGCCTCGTGGACCAGCTGATAGGCGGCCTCGATCCGGCCCAGCGCCCAGTCGCATTCGGCGGCGTCGCATTCGCCATCAGCGCCGGTCTCCTGCCGGACGGCGCGGAACAGGCTGAGCGCCTCGCGGCCGATCGCCTTGTGGCTCTTCCAGAGACCGCAATCCTCCTGCATCGCCAGCGGGATATGGAGAAAGCGGTGGCGCAGCACCGCGGCGTCGAGTTCCAGTTCGGCGATGCGCCTGGACAGGTTGGGGGTCATTTCTGCCATGCCTTGCGGGGCGTGTCCATGCGGGCACGCCCCGCCTCCGGGGTCATGATAAACGCAAAGCCGGATCAGCCGGCCACCAGATCGGCCACCAGATCGGCCATGGCCGCCTTCATGCCCTTGGCCTCGATGGCGGCGAGGCTGTCGGCGACGCGGGCGGCAAGGCCGGGGATGGCGGTCAGATCCTCCTTCCACAGGCGGGTGTCGGACAGCACCGCCGCGACCAGGGCCTTGGCGTCGCCGGCATGCGCCGCCCAGGCGGCGCTCATCGCAGCGATCACCTCGGCATTGTCGCTGATCGGGTAGGAACCGGCCTCGCGCGTCCCGGTATAGGCGCCGTCGGCAAGAGTGCCGCGGTAGAAGCGCAGCAGCGCCGCCAGCGAGAAGGACAGGCCGGCCGGGGCCCGGCCGTTGCGGACGACCGCATCCTTCAGGCTGGGCAGGACGCGCACCTGCCATTTCGACACCGAGTTGAGGGTGATCGAGATCAGCTCGTGCCGGATATAGGGATTGCCGAAGCGCTCCATGATGGTGCGGGCATAATCCTGGCGCTCCGCCTCGGGCAGCGGCACGTAGGGGACGATCTCCTCGAACATCACCTTGTTCAGGTAGGCCGAGACGGCGGGGTCGTCCATCATCGACTTGACGGTGTCGAGCCCGGCGCAATAGGCGGCCAGCGCGCTGGCGGTGTGGGCACCGTTCAGGATGCGCACCTTGCGGGTGCGGTAGGGCTGGAGGTCGTCGGTCCACACCACGTCGAGGCCGGCCTTGTGCAGCGGCAGCTCGTCGGCCAGATGGGCCGGACCCTCGATCACCCAGACATGGAACGGCTCGGCGGCGACCGCCAGCTTGTCCTCGTAGCCCCACTTGGCGGTCAGCGCCGCGGCCTCGTCGCGGGGATAGCCGGGGACGATGCGGTCGACCAGCGTGTTCAGGAAATGATTGTGCGTCTCGATCCAGTCGGCGAAGCCGGCCTCCAGGCCCCAGCGTTTGGCATGGGCCAGAACGATGCGCTTGAGGTTGCTGCCGTTGGCCTCGATCAGCTCGCAGGGCAGGAAGACGAGGCCGCTGTCGGCGGTGCCGCCCAGCGCCGTGTAGCGGGCGTGCAGCAGCGCCGCGACCTTGGCCGGGAAGCTGTCCTGGCAGGTGCCGGGGGTGTAGGGCTCCTCGCGGTCGGCGATGCCGGCCTCGGTGGTGTTGGAGATGAAGAATCGCAGCGCCGGGGACGAGGCCAGCTCGACCATTCGCGCCCAGTCGGCATAGGGGTTCAGCGCGTCGGCGACGCAGGAGACGACGCGGCGGGATTCGACCTCCCGCCCGTTCCCGATGCCACGCAGCAGCACGGTGTAGAGGTTGTCCTGCGCCTTCAGCAGGCCGGAGATGCCCTGGTCGAGCGGCTGGGCGATGGCGACGCCGGCGTTGGTCAGACCCTGGCCGTTGGCGACATCGACCATCCAGTCGACGAAGCCGCGCAGGAAATTGCCGTCGCCGACCTGGAGGATGGTCACGGGCGGAATCGGCGCACCGCCGGTGTGCGCGACGTCGAACGCGCCGCCGGCAAGCTGGTCACGGGTCAGGGAACGCATGACTGGGCATCCTTAACGGGAGCTGGAAATCCGGGGCCGGCGCCGCAGGACAGGGCGCGGGCGATGGGTTCAATATACTAATATATTAATGTGGGGTGCAAGGGGAAACGGGTGCGGCATTCGGGCTTGGGGGATGGAGGGTGGGTGGATTGGGGGGGTGTCGCGGTGCGCCCCCCTCCCTAACCCTCCCCCGCTGGGCGGGGGAGGGGATTGGGTGCTGATGCGGGAAAGCGGCGGCAGTCCCTCCCCCGCCCAGCGGGGGAGGTTAGGTGGGGGGCTGACCCTCTCCTACTCCTTGAAACCCGCCATATGCTCGAACAGGTGGCGCTTGCGGCGGATCTCCGCTTCCGCCTCGCCGAGCAGGGCCTGGTAGCGGCCGGGGTTGCCGCGCTCGACCGCGCTGAAACGCGCCTCGCCGGCCATGAAGGCGGCCAGACCGGCGGACGGGGCGCCGCTGTCCAGCTGCAGCGCGGTCCCGCCATCGGCAAGGCGGCGCGGGTCGCGGCGGTAGAGCGACCAGTGGCCGCTCT
Source organism: Azospirillum thiophilum (assembly GCF_001305595.1). Classification (NCBI taxonomy): domain Bacteria; kingdom Pseudomonadati; phylum Pseudomonadota; class Alphaproteobacteria; order Rhodospirillales; family Azospirillaceae; genus Azospirillum; species Azospirillum thiophilum. The sequence goes on along the minus strand of NZ_CP012402.1, from coordinate 668,629 downwards.
CCACCGCCATCTTCTGATGCTCCAGGCCGTGCGACAGCTCGTAGCCGTGGGCGACGCAGTGGCTGTAGCCGAGCACCAGCGACGGGCCGTGGTAGCTCTCCGCCTCCATCAGCGCGTTCAGCGTGTGGCTGTCACGGGCGCCGAAGGCGGTGCGGGCGACATAGACATGGTCGTAGGCCATCGCCATCAGCCCAAGATCCTTCTTGGCCGCCGACCGGCCGGCGGTGGCGAACTTGGCCGAGGCGCCGATCGGCGTCGCCTTGGACTGCTGGCCGCCGGTGTTGGAATAGACCTCGGTGTCCATCACCAGGATGTTGACGTCGCGGCCCGACGCCAGCGCATGGTCGAGACCGCCATAGCCGATGTCGTAGGCCCAGCCGTCGCCGCCGACGATCCAGACGCTCTTGCGGACCAGATAGTCGGACAGCTGCTCCAGCCGGCGGGCCAGGGGATCGGGCAGCGCGGCGAGCTGCCCGATCAGCGCGGCGACGCGGCTGCGCTGGGCGACGATGCCGGCGGAGCCGGACTGGTCGGCCTGGAGAAGCTCCGTCACCAGACCGGGTTCGAGCCGGCCCGACAGCTGGGCCAGGAGGTCGCGCGCCTGCTCCGACATCTGGTCGATGGCGACGCGCAGGCCGAGGCCAAACTCGGCATTGTCCTCGAACAGGGAATTCGCCCAGGCCGGGCCGTGGCCGGTGGCGTCGGTGGTGTAGGGCGTGGTCGGCAGGTTGCCGCCGAAGATCGACGAGCAGCCGGTCGCGTTCGCCATCACCATGCGGTCGCCGAACAGCTGGGTCAGCATCTTGATATAGGGCGTCTCGCCGCAGCCGGCGCAGGCGCCGGAGAACTCGAACAGCGGCTCCAGCAGCTGGGTGTGCCTGACGGTGGTGGGAACCGCCTCGCGCGGGATGGCCGGCAGGGTACGGAAGAAGTCGAACGCTTCCTGCTGGCCGGCCAGCGCATCGATGGGCCGCATCTCCAGCGCCCGGCGGCCGGAACCGCCCTTGTCATGGGCCGGACAGGCGGCGACGCACAGGGTGCAGCCGGTGCAGTCGGCCGGCGAGGCCTGCAGGCGGTAGCGGCCGCCGGGGAACTCGCGGCCCTTGTAGGGGATGGTCTCGAAACCGGCCGGGGCGCCGGCCAGCGCCGATTCCGGCACCACTGTGGCGCGGATGGCGGCATGCGGGCAGACCAGCACGCACTTGTTGCACTCGATGCAGAGGTCGGCGTTCCAGCCCGGCGCCTCCGCCGCGATGCTGCGGCGCTCATATTTGGAGGTGCCGGTCGGCCAGGTGCCGTCGACCGGGAAGGCCGAGACCGGCAGCAGGTCGCCATGGCCGGCGATCATCATGCCGGTGACGCGCTTGACGAAATCGGGCGCGGTCTCCGGCACCGGCGCGGCGCGCATATGGTCGGCGGTGACGCGGTCGGGCACCGGAACCCGGTGCAGATGGGCCAGCGCCTGATCGACGGCGGCGATGTTGCGGCCGATCACCTGCTCGCCGCGGCGGGCGTAGGTCTTGGCGATGGCCGACTTGATGTCGGCGATGGCGTCGGCCACCGGCATCACGTCGGACAGGGCGAAGAAGCAGGTCTGCATGATGGTGTTGACGCGGCGGCCGAGCCCGACCTCGCGCGCGACCGCGCCGGCATCGATGGCGTGCAGCGAAAGCCTGCGTTCGATGCAGATGCGCTGCACCTCGGCCGGCAGGGAATCCCACACCTGCTGCGGCGTGCCGGGGGCGTTCAGCAGCACGGTGGCGCCGGGGGCGGCCATCTCCACCACCTCCACCCGCTCCATCAGCGGCAGATGGTGGCAGGCGACGAACTGGGCCTGCCCGATCAGGTAGGGCGCGCGGATCGGATCCGTGGCGAAGCGCAGGTGGGAGACGGTGGTCGAGCCTGACTTGCGGCTGTCATAGACGAAATAGGCCTGGGCGTGGCCCCCGGTGCGGCCCTGGATGATCTTGATCGAGTTCTTGTTGGCCCCGACCGTGCCGTCGGCCCCCAGCCCGAAGAAGACGGCGCGCGAGACGCCCGGCTCCTCGACGCCCCACGCCGCATCCCAGGGGATCGAACGGTGGGTGACGTCGTCGGTGATGCCGACGGTGAAGCGGCGCTTCGGGCGCTCGCGCTTCAGCTCGTCGAACACCGCCTTGGCCATGGCCGGGGTGAATTCCTTCGACGACAGGCCGTAGCGGCCGCCGATGACCATGGGATCGATGGCTGCCGGGTCGGCGGCGCGGGCTTCGGCCAAGGCCGCCACGACGTCGAGATGGAGCGGGTCGGCGACGGCCCCCGGCTCCTTGGTGCGGTCGAGCACGGCGATGCGCCGGACGCCGGCCGGCAGGGCGGAAACGAAATCGGCGATGGCGAAGGGGCGGAACAGCCGCACCGTCAGGCAGCCGACCCGCTCGCCATCGGCCACCAGCCGCTCGACGGCTCCGGCACAGGTCTCGGCGCCCGAGCCCATCACCACCACCACCCGCTCGGCCTGGGGATGGCCGGTGTAGTCGAACAGGCGGTAGGCGCGGCCGGTGCGGGCGGCGAGCGCGTCCATCATGTCCTGCACGATGGCCGGGCAGGCGTCGTAATAGGGGTTGGCGGCCTCGCGGGCCTGGAAGAAGACGTCGGGATTCTGCGCCGTGCCGCGGATCACCGGATGGTCGGGCGACAGGCCGCGCCGCCGGTGGGCGTCGACGCACGCATCGTCGATCAGGGCGCGCACATCCTCGTCGGCCAGGGTATGGACGCAGTTGAACTCGTGCGAGGTGCGGAAGCCGTCGAAGAAATGCAGGAAGGGCACCCGCGCCTTCAGGGTCGCGGCGTGGGCGACCAGCGCCAGGTCGTGCGCCTCCTGGACATTGGCCGAGGCCAGCATGGCGAAGCCGGTCTGGCGGCAGGCCATCACGTCGGAATGGTCGCCGAAGATCGACAGCGCATGCGTCGCCAGGGTGCGGGCCGCCACATGCATGCAGAAGGGCGTCAGCTCTCCGGCGATCTTGTACATGTTGGGGATCATCAGCAGCAGGCCCTGCGACGCGGTGAAGGTCGTCGCCAGCGCGCCTGCCTGCAACGCGCCATGGACGGCGCCGGCCGCCCCGCCCTCCGACTGCATCTCCACCACGTCGGGGACGCTGCCCCACAGGTTGGGACGGCGCGCCGCCGCCCATTCGTCGGCGAACTCGCCCATCGGCGAGGACGGCGTGATGGGATAGATCGCGATGACGTCGCTGGCGCGGTAGGCCACCGACGCTGCTGCCTCGTTGCCGTCCATGATGCGGGCCGCGTTGCGGGAGGCGGTTGCGGGGACGGCGGTGGTGGCGGTCGGTTCAGGGCTGTTGGTCATGCCGGAAATGTCCTCGATGGTGGCGACAGTCGTCTCCGTGGAGCGTCTTCGATGGAAAGGCCGGAAAGGCCGGATGGCGGCGGCAAGGCGGCGCGGGAAGGAATTGGGAAAAAAGCAACGGAAAACGGCGGCCGACCCCTTGGATGGTCGTTCGACAGGGGCCCGGCGGCAATGACGCGCGTCAGTCCGAAGCCGATTTTTCAGCGGTCGTCGCCCTGCACTGCACCACGGTCTGATATATCAATTTAGCAAGGAAGCCCCCATTTTGTCGCACCGCAACATGGGCGTGGGTGTTGTCGCCGCAACGTCATGGCCCCCGACACGGCAGGCGGCGGCAGCGATCGGCCGGGCGGACTGATCGGTCAGGCAACTGCAGGTCCCAGCAGGCCATTGATCCAGATCATTTATCCGGAATGGTGGCCATGGCCTCCTACCGGCGGATGCGGTGGCCCGAGCGGCATGACCCTCCGACACGTCGCAATAGAACAAACTCTCAACCCGGAATTTTGCTGCATTGCAGCAGTAACGGCGCTTCCGACCAAGGCGTCATTCATGCTGCACTTGCGAAGACATTTGGCGCCGCAACAATGGACTGCGACATTTTCGCTGGTCCGGAAAGCGGCACCGGAAAGCCACTTGATCACCATACTGATATATTAATATAACTCTGCCGGCGATGCTCCCGCCCTCTTGAAACGGCGCGGAAGCGCCCCCGTCGCCCGGCACCGAACCCCCGCCGCGAAGCGTCCTGTTTCACGGACCGCCGCCTTGGGCCCCTACGTGCGCATCGGCGCCTGCCGCAGCAGGCATGTGAGGAAAACATGAAGAAGATCCGTGGTTTGCGGTGGCAAATCCTTGCCCTGATGATGCTCGGCACCGTGGTCAACTACATCGACCGCAACACGCTGGGCATCCTGGCGCCGACGCTCAAGGAACAGCTCCATTTCACGACCGAGCAGTATTCCTTCATCGTCAGCGCCTTCCAGCTCTGCTACAGCCTGATGCAGCCGGTCGCCGGCTACATCACCGACCTGATCGGGCTGAAGTTCGGCTACGCCATGTTCGCCTTCGTCTGGGGCACCGCCGCCGCCCTGCACGCGCTGGCCGGCGGCTGGCAGTCGATGGCCTTCTTCCGCGGCCTGCTGGGCATCAGCGAGGCGGCCGCCATGCCGTCGGGCGTGAAGACCTCCACCCTGTGGTTCCCGGCCAGGGAACGCTCGATCGCCACCGGCTGGTTCAATACCGGCAGCTCGATCGGCGCCATGGTCGCCCCGCCCTTCGTGATCTGGCTGTCGCTGACCTATGGCTGGCAGGAGGCCTTCCTGGTCACCGGCGCCCTCGGCATCGGCATGTCGGTCCTGTGGTTCATGCTGTACCGCAACCCGGAGAACCATCCGCGCCTGACCAGGGAGGAGCATGCCTACATCCTGGATGGCCAGGAGCATGCCGAGCTGCCGAAGCCGTCGATGAAGCGCGTGCTGGTCAAGGGCAAGTTCTGGGGCATCGCCGCCGCCCGTTTCCTGACCGAGCCGGCGTGGCAGACCTTCAGCTTCTGGATCCCGCTGTACATGGTCTCGACCCGCGGCATGGACATCAAGCAGTTCGCCCTGTTCGCCTGGCTGCCCTTCCTGGCCGGTGACATCGGCTGCGTCCTCAGCGGCTACCTGTCTCCCTTCTTCGTCAAGCGCTTCAACATGTCGCTGGTCAACTCCCGCATCGCCGGCGTCGGAATCGGCGCGGTGTGCATGGTCGGCCCGGCCCTGATCAGCTTCACCGTCAGCCCGATCGCCGCCATCTTCCTGTTCTCGCTGGGAGCCTTCGCCCACCAGATGCTGTCGAGCCTGCTCTACGCCCTGGTCACCGACACCTTCGAGAAGCAGGACGTCGCCACGGCGACCGGCTTCGGCGGCATGGCCGGCTACATGGGCGGCATGATCTTCTCGCTGATCATCGGCCAGCTCGCCACCACCATCGGATACGAGCCGCTGTTCGCCTGCCTGACCGTGTTCGATCTGGCCGCCTTCGCGATCATCGCCCTGGTGCTGGGCCAGCGCGGCGGCAAGGCCCCTGCCCCGGCCGCCAACCCGGCCACCGGCACGGCGGATTGATGGCATCGAGGATGGGATCCCGCGATCCAGACGCCCCCCGGCTTCACCGCCGGGGGGCGTTTTCGCATTCCGGCCGGGCAGGTCGGACAAAAAGCCGCCCGGATGGCGGAAGCCGCTTGCCAAGGGCATGAGATATTAGTATATTAGTGGCTGTACCGCTGGATGCGCCGTGGTCGATCACGGCACAACTTGTTGGACGTTCCTCTCGGACTTCAGAGCCGCCGGTGCTTCCGGCGGCTCTTTCTTTGTCCGGAGGGTGCGGCGAAGGGCGCCCCGGCCACCGCCTCCGGCGGCCCCGATTCCGCCGAATGTCAGCGGCGCCCGCCGACCTCGTCGAGATGCCTGAGCATGTCGGCCGGATCCTCGTAGACCCTGAGCGCGCCCGCGCGTTCAAGCTCCTCCTGTCCATAGCCGCCGGACAGCAGGCCGATGCCGAGCGCACGGGCGCGCTGGGCGGCGATCATGTCCCAGATGCTGTCGCCGACGACGAAGGCGTTGCCGATCTCGACCCCGATCCGCGCCGCGGCGGCCAGGAACAGGTCGGGATCGGGCTTGGCGTAGCGCACCTGATCGCGGGTGACCACCGGCGCCCGGTCGGGATCGATCCCCAGCTTCTCCAGGGCCGGCCGCGCCGTCTCCATCCGGCCGCTGGTGCCGATGGCCCAGGGGATGCCCATGTCGGTCAGCGCCTGCAACAGCTCCCGCGCACCGGGGAGCGGGACGACTCCGGCGGCCAGCCGCCCATAGGCCTCGGCATGGCGGCGGCGCAGCCGGTCGAGCAGATCCTGGTCGATGGCCAGCCCGGTCTCGCGCAGCAGCATGTTGGTGAACAGGCCGCCGCTCATGCCGATCTTGCGATGGATGCGCCAGACCGACAGGGCGATCCCCTCGCCGTCGAGCGCCTCCTTCCAGGCCAGCACATGCTGGTAGACCGTGTCGGTGAGCGTGCCGTCCAGATCGAACAGGAAGGCGTTGGTGACATGGGGGAAATCGGTCATGGTCCGCAGTCCCTTCGGTGAGGGGCCGTCGCGCCGCGTCGCGTCGGCGGCCGGTCTTGCGGAACCAGAGGTGGGCGCGGCCGGGGCGTTTCGCCAAAGGATTTGCGAAGTCGGCCTTGCGGCGGCGCCGGAACGGGTTTTTCCTAAGGGTTTTCCTCAGTGATAATCCACGCGAAGTCCGCGGCGGTTCGACCACGCATGCGCGAACACACCCGCTTCCGCTGACGTGTCGACTTCGATACAGTCCGCGGCTCGGGGTGTTTGCCGGGCCGGCCGGCAGGGTTCGGGGGGGAGATGCGCGTGTTGCAGACGCCGGAGGCGGGCGATGGGTGGATGGCGAACGACGATCCGGTCACCCTGCTGGATCAGGTCAGCCGGCTCGTCTACGGGATCGGCTTCGCCGAGGGGCTGTTTCCGGCGCAATGGGTGGCCCTGCGCTATTTCCACGATGCGCCGGAACCGGCACGCACCCTGACCGCGCTGGCCCGGTTCCAGAAGATCCATCTGGCCCCCGTCTCGCGCACCGTCTCCACCCTGGTGGACAAGGGCCTGCTCACCCGCCGGCAGCATCCGGGTTTCAAGCGCGGCTGGCTGTTCGACCTGACGGACGACGCGCGGGCGCTGCTGGGCCGCGATCCGCTGCGCCAGTCGCTGGGGCCCCCCGTCGCCGCCATGGCCGAGGACGAGCGGGCGATTCTGTGCCACCTGATGAAGCGCATCATCGCCCACATGCAGGCCGGCAGCCCGGCGGCAGACGGTACGGACGGCCCGCAGGCCGCCTGAGGCCCGCCCGCCCTACCCCGTCCCGCCCTGCCCCGCTGCTGTCGTCCCATCGCCGCCCCGCTTCCTTTCCATCAGAAGGTCAGCCGCTCGACATTCTGCAGGACCAGTTCGTGGCCGTTCTGGTCGTGCAGCGTGACCGACGTCTCGGTGTGGAAGGTCAGGCCGTGGCCCGACTGGTCGAGCGTGTAGCTGGACTGGTCGAGCTGGTCGATCCAGTTGCCGACGCCACCGGCGAAGCTGCCCATCTGCACCACGTCGGTCCAGCCGGCGCCGCCGTCGATGGTCAGGTTGCCGTCGCGCGGCGCGAAGATGAACAGGTCGTCCCCCGCCCCGCCCGCCATGCTGGTGGTGCCGCTGCCGGCATAGAGGGTGTCGGTCCCCGCCGTGCCGGTCAGCGTCGCATTGCCCGAGACCTCGACCTGCACCGCCAGCGGGTCGCTGGCCGTCCCCTGCTGGTCGGTGACCGTCACCTCCAGCGTCCGGGCGCCGGTGCCGGCCGGGGTCAGGGCCAGATGCCGGAGGATGTCGGTGTAGGTCGCGGTCGACGCCTCGCCGGACAGCGACAGCTGGTGTGAGCCGTCGTCCCAGCTGACCTCGATGCCGGTCCCGGCCACCGTCCTGACGCCGGTGCCGGGGTCGGTGGCGATGGTCAGGCCGTCGAGGTTCAGCGTGTCGCCCGCCTGCGACCCGGTGGCGATGCGGACCGACATGCCGGACATGACGCTGCTGTCGATGTCGGTGATCGTCGCGTCGGCGGCGACCGCCGGATGGCCGGCTGCGTCGGCGGCGATGATGGTGGTGCCATCGGCGGCGGCCAGCACCGGCTTGTCGTTCACCGGATCGACCGTCACCGTCAGGGACTGGGTCGTGGTGGCGCTGTCGGCCCCGTCCCTTGCCGTGACCGCGACCGACAGGGTGACGGTGCCGTTGGCGTCGGCCGGCGGGGTGTAGGTCAGGCCGGTCAGCTGGTTGGCGGTGAGGCTCCAGCTGCCGTCGGCATTGTGGGTGCCGTGGTTCAGGCTGGCGCCGTCGGGAACGCCGGTGATGAGCACCGAAAGCGTCTCCGACCCGTCGGTGTCGGTGGAGGCGGCGGCGATCGACAGGGCGATGGCCGTGTCCTCCGACCCGTGGGCAGCGGCGACGGTCAGGCTCGGCGTGTCGGCGACCGGGGTCACCGTCACCGCCAGCGTCGCGGTCGTGGTGGCCGCCGCCGCGGTGCCGTCCTTGGAGCTGGCAGTGACGGTCAGGGTGAAGTCGGCGTCGCTGTGGGCCGGCGGGGTGATCGACAGGCCGGCGAGCTGGCCGGGGGTCAGGGTGATGGAGCCGCCGCCGACGGTCAACGTGTCGCCGGCCGTATTGGTCAGGCTGGCGCCGGCCGGGATGCCGGACAGGGTGATACTGAGGGTTTCCGAGGCATCGGTCAGCGCCGGGCTGATCGACAGGGCGATGGCGCTGTCCTCCGCCCCGCTGGCGGGCTGGACGGTCAGGGTCGGGGCGTCGGAGACCGGATTGACCGTGACCGCCAGCGTCGCGGTCGTGGTGGCCGCCGCGGCGGTGCCGTCCTTGGAGCTGGCGGTGACGGTCAGGGTGAAGTCGGCGTCACTGTCGTGCGGCGGCGTGATCGACAGCCCGGCCAGCTGGGCCGCCGTCAGGGTGATGGAGCCGCCGGCGATGGTCAGCGTGTCGCCCGCGGTGTTGGTCAGACTGGCGCCTGCCGGGATGCCGGACAGGGTGATGGCAAGGGTTTCCGAGGCGTCGGTCAGCGCGGCGCCGATGGTCAGAGGGATCGCCGCGTCCTCGTCGCCGCTGGCGGGCTGGACGGTCAGGGTCGGGGTGTCGGAGACCGGATTGACCGTCACCGCCAGCGTCTGGACGGTGGTGGCCGCGGCGGCGCTGCCGTCCTGCGAGCTGGCGGTGACGGTCAGGGTGAAGTCGGCGTCGCTGTCGTGCGGCGGCGTGATCGACAGCCCGGCCAGTTGGGCCGCCGTCAGGGTGACGGAGCCGTTGCCGATGGTCAGCGTGTCGCCCGCGGTGTTGGTCAGGCTGGCGCCTGCCGGGATGCCGGACAGGGTGATGGCAAGGGTTTCCGAGGCGTCGGTCAGCGACACGCCGATGGTCAGCGGGATCGCCGCGTCCTCGTTGCCGCTGGCGGGCTGGACGGTCAGGGTCGGGGTATCCGACACCGGGTCGACGGTGACGGCAAGAGTGCCGACCACCGACACCGGGCTGGCGCTGCCGTCCTTGGCGGTGGCGGTGACGGTCAGGGTGAAGTCGGCGTCGCTGTTGGCCGGCGGGGTGATCGCGAGGCCGGCGAGCTGGCCGGGGGCCAGGGTGATGGAGCCGTTGCCGATGGTCAGCGTGTCGCCCGCGGCATTGGTCAGGCTGGATCCTGCCGGGATGCCGGCGATGGTGACGGTCAGCGTCTCCGACCCGTCGGTGTCGCCCAGCAGCGGGGTGATGGTCAGGGCGATCGGGGTGTCCTCGTCGCCGGTGGCGGGCTGGACGGTCAGGGTCGGCGTGTCTGTCACCGGGGCGACCGTCACCGACAGGGTGGCGCCAGTGGTGGCCGCCGCGGCGGTGCCGTCCTTGGCGACGGCGGTGACGGTCAGGGTGAAGTCGGCGTCGCTGTTGGCCGGCGGGGTGATGGTCAGGCCGGCAAGCTGGGCCGGGGTCAGAGTCCAGGTCGTGCTGCCGTCGGGCTGGGTGACGGAGGTGCCGGCGCTGAGGCTGGCACCGGCGGGAACACCGGCGATGGTGACGGTCAGCGTCTCGGAACCGTCGGTGTCGGTCAGCGCCGGGTTGATGGTCAGCGGGATGGCGCTGTCCTCGTTGCCGGTCGCGGCGGAGACGGACAGGGTCGGCGTGTCCGACACCGCGGTCATGGCGATCGGCAGCGTCACCACCGTCGTCGCGGTGGTGCCGTTGGACTCGATGCTGACGGCGGTGATCGTCAGGCTGATGGCGGCGTCGCTGTCGGCCGGCGGGGTCAGGGTCAGGCCGGCGATCTGGTCGGGGGTCAGGGTCCAGCTGCCGTCGGCATTGCGGGTGCCGGCCGACAGCAGCGCGCCGGTGGGCACACCGGTGATGGTCAGCAGGCCGAGCCGCTCTGACCCGTCGGTGTCGGCCAGGGCGACCGACAGGTTGAGCGGGATGACGGTGTCCTCGGTGCCGGTCAGCGGCGTCCAGGTGATGATGGGCTGGTCGGCGACCGGATCGACGCTGACGCGGAAGAGCTGGCTGGTGGTGGCGGTGGCGCCGGTCGACTGCTCGGTCGTCGTCGCCGTCAGGGTCAGGGAGAAGTCGGTGCCGCTGTTGGCCGGCGGCAGCAGCTTCAGCCCGGCGAGCTGGGCGGCGGTCAGCGCGACCGAGCCGGCGGTCGGCGTCAGGATGGTGCCGGACGCATCGACCAGCACGGCGCCGGCCGGCAGGCCGGACAGCACGATGCCCATCGTCTCCGACCCGTCGGTGTCGACCAGGGCAGCCGAGAGGTTGAGCGCGATCAGCGAATCCTCGCTGCCCGAAGCGTTGGCGACGATGACGGTCGGGGCGTCGGTCACCGCGGTGACGGTGACGTGGATGGTGGCGGTGGTGCTGGCGGTGTCCTTGTTCGAGCTTTCCAGGCTGGTGGCGGTCAGCGTCAGGTCCATGCCGCCGGAATAGTTGCGCGGCGGCGTGACGGTCAGCCCGGCCAGCTCCGACGGCTTCAGCGTCCAGGAGCCGTCGCCGTTGTTGGAGCCGTGGTTCAGCACCGCACCCTCCGGCAGGCCGGACAGGATGACCGCCATCGTCTCCGACCCGTCGGTGTCGGCGAGCGCGGCCGAGACGTTGAGCGCGATGGCGGTGTCCTCCGCCCCGGTCGCCGCGGCGACGGTCACGACGGGGGCGTCGGCCGCCGCGGTGTAGGTGACGGTGAAGCTCCTGGACGACCAGGCCGGTGTTGCCGTGCCGTCCTGGGCCGCCGCGTCGACGGTCAGGGTGACGGTGCCGGCATAGTCGGCCGGCGGCGTCAGGGTCAGGGCCGCCTTCTCGGTCGCTGTCAGGGTCGTCAGGTCGTAGACGCCGTTGCCGAGCGCGGTGCCGGCCGACAGGGTGAAGCCGGCCGGCACGGTGACGCGCAGCGCGGTGATCACCTCGGCTGTGCCGACCAGATCGGTGACGGTCGCGGCGATGGACAGGCTGGCCGCCTGGTCCTCCTGCACCGTGGCGCCGCTGGCGGCGATGGCCGGGGCGTCGCTGACCGGCGCGACCGTCACCATCAGCGTCTCCGTCGTCGTCGCGCGGTCGGCGTTGCTGCTCTCGCGCGCAACCGCGGTGACGCTGAGCTGGAAGGTGCCGCTGGCGTCGGCCGGCGGGGTGAATTTCAGCCCGGCGAGCTGGGCGGGGGTCAGCACCCAGCGGCCGGGGTGGGTGGAGTCCTCGAACCCGGCGGACAGCGAGGCGCCGGCCGGCACCCCGTCGATGACGATGCTGGCCAGCGTCTCCGACCCGTCGGTGTCGGTCAGCGCGGCCGAGATGCTCAGCCCGATCGACGTGTCCTCGTCGCCCGAGACCGCCTGGACCGCCAGCGCGGGGGCGTCGGCGACCGCGGTGACCGTCACCGACTGCGACAGCGTGGTCTGGGCGCCGGAAGTGCCGGAGGTCACGACGACGCCGAGCGTGAAGTCGGCGTCGCTGTTGTGCGGCGGCGTGATCGTCAGGCCGGCGAGCTGGGCGGGGGTCAGGGTGATGGAACCGCCGCTGACGGTCAGCGTGTCGCCGGCCGCGTTGGTGAGGCTGGAACCTGCCGGGATGCCGCTGAGGGTGACGGCGGTCACGTTCTGCCAGTCGGCCAGGCCGGTGTCGAGATGCAGGGCGACCGCGCTGTCCTCGGCGGTGGTGACCGCTGCCGGCCGATCGGAGCCGACGCTGGGATCGACGGGAGGCGGCGGCGGCGGCGGGGGAGGAGGCGGGGGAGGAGGCGGAGGGGGCGGGCTGGTCGGGTCGCCGGTGCCGCCACCCGGGTCGCCGCCGGTGCCGCCGCCGTTCGATCCTTGGGCGACGGTCCAGCTCAGCACGAAGCTGTCGGACACGCTGGTGTTGCGGTCACCCTCGCTCTCGATGCTGAAGGGCCGGACGGTCAGGGTCATGCTGCCCTGGTCGTAGGTCTGGCCGTTGCTGGTCACGCTGGTGTGGGTGATGCCGGCGGCGGTGGCGTTCAGCACGGTCAGCTTGAGGCCACCTTCGGCCAGCGCCGCCGCATAGTCGGCCGGGGTCAGCGTCCAGGTGCCGTCACCGTTGTCGAGGCCGCGCGACAGCACCGTGCCCTTCGGCACGCCGTCGATGATCACCGCCAGCGATTCCGAGCCGTCGGTGTCCTGGAGGACAGCGTTCAGGTTCAGCACCATGCCGGTGGGCACACCGGCCGTCGACTGGTCGTCGACATGGTAGGCCTCCAGCGTGCCGTCGGCGGCCCTGGACATCGGCGCGTCGGCCACGGCGGCGATCGCCACGGTCGGGGTGTAGGTCTTGGTCAGGCTGTCGCCGCCGTCGGTCGCCGTCACCTTGACCGTGATCTGGAAATCGTCGGCGTTGTTGGCCGGGACATGCAGGCGCAGGCCGCCGAGCCTGGCCGGATCGACCGTCCAGCTGCCGTCGCCGTTGTCGTTCAGGGCGCCGGCGATGGTGCTGGTCAGCGTCACCCCGGCCGGCAGGCCGGAGATGACGATGGCGGAGATGTGCTCCGACCCGTCGCTGTCGCCGGTCACCGCTGAGATGGTCAGCGGGATGCCGCCGGGATTGTCCTCCGGCGCGCTGGCGCTGATCGAGACCGACGGCTCGTCCGCCTTGGGATCGATGGTGACGGTCAGGTCGCGGGTCTGCTTCAGCGTCCCGCCCGAGGTCACGCCGTTCTCCGTGATGATCGGGGCGCCGTTGCTGTCGGTGGTGATGACATCCACCTTCAGCGTGAGCGTGCCGGCGAAGTCCTTCTTGGTCGTCAGGGTCAGCTCGTTGCGGTACTCGACATCCACCGACCAGCGGCCGTTGCCGAGATAGACCAACCCGCTCTCGTGCCCGGCGGCCAGCGACAGGCTGGAGCCGTCCGGCAGGTTGCTGATGACCAGCGACAGCCGCTCCGACCCGTCGGTGTCGGTCAGCTGCAGGTTGCCGAGCTGGAGGTTGACCGCGCTGTCCTCGCTGCCGGAGGCGCTGAGGGCACCGGTCGGCGTCGCCACGTCGGCCACGCCCTGCACCTCGACATGGACGGTCACCGCCGCAGCGTCGGCGGTGGAGCCGTTGGAGGCTTCCGTCGCCCGCGCGGTGAAGGTCAGGTCGAAGCCGCTGTTGGAGTTGGCCGGCGGGGTGATGGTCAGGCCGCTGAGGTCCGCGACCGTCAGCACCCATTTGCCGAGGCCGGCGTCATAGGTGCCGTGGTTCAGCGTGGCGCCGGCCGGTACGCCGCCGACCAGGATGGTGAGGCTTTCCGAGCCGTCGCGGTCGGTCAGGGCGGCGACCACCGACAGCGGGATGGCGGTATCCTCGCGTCCGACCGCCGGGCTGGCCGACAGGACCGGCGTGTCGGCCACGGCGTTGACCGTGACCGCGAAGGACTGCGCCGCCGAGGTGGCGGTGGTGGCGCCCTCGACCGAGGTGGCGGTGACGGTCAGCGTCACCGTGCCGGCATAGTTGGCCGGCGGGGTGAAGGTGAGGCCGGCGAGCTGGGCCGGAGTCAGGGTCCAGCTGCCGTCGGCATTGTGGATGCCGGCCGACAGGCTCGCCCCCTCCAGCACGCCGGTGATGGTGATGTGGTCCAGCGTCTCGCCGGTGGTGTCGGACAGCCGGGCGTCGATCGACAGCGCGATGGCGGTGTCCTCGTTGCCGGCGGCCGGCGGCAGGGTGACAAGGGGGGCGTCGGCCACGCCGGTCACGGTGACCGACAGGGTCGCCGGGCTGGAGGTGGCGGTCGGGCCGTTCTCCCGCTCCGCCGAGGTCGTGGTGACGGAGAGCGTGATGGTGCCGGAGAAATCGTGCGGCGGGGTCAGCGTCAACCCGGCGAGCTGGGCCGGGGTCAGCGTCCAGACGGTGGTGCCGTCCGGCTGGGTGACGGAGGTGCCGGCGCTGAGGCTGGCACCGGCCGGGACGCCGCTGATGGTGATGGTGGCGATGCTCTCCGACCCGTCGGTGTCGGTCAGGGCCGGGGTGATCGACAGCACGACCGCGGTGTCCTCGGCGGTCGTCGCGGCGGCGGCGGTCACGGTCGGCGTGTCGGCCACCGCATCGACGGTGATGGTGCCGGTCGCGGTCTGTACCCGGTGCGAGGCGCCGGAGCCGCTGCCGTCGATTGTCCCGACCGTCAGGGTATAGCCGAGATCGGCGTCGGAGTTGTGCAGGGTGGTGACGGTCAGGCCCTGCACCGTCCAGGCGCCGGCGGTGCCGCCGACCGCGGCCAGGGCCGAGGTCGGGATCGTCCAGCTGTAGTTGCCCGACGCGTCGGGACCGCTGCGGGTCAGCTCGACGCCATTCAGGAAGAGCTTGGCGCCGCTCGCATCCTGCTGGGCGGCGGAGATCGACAGCGTGACGCTCTCCACCGCTTCCGGGCTGGCGGCGTCGGTGTCGCTGAGGGTGATGGTCGGGGCGAGCGCGATGCCGCCCGCCGCGTCCTCGTTGCCGCGGCCGTCCAGCGTGGTGATCTGGAAGGCGTCGGCGACCGGGGCGACAGTGATGGTCTGCACGGCGGTGGAGGTGCCGCCATAGGCGTCGGTCACCGTGAAGGTGAAGGTCTCGGTGCCGCTGAAGTCGGCGTCGGGGGTATAGGTGAAGCTGCCGTCGGCGTTCACCACCAGCGTGCCATGGCTGAGCCGGACCGGCTGGCCGTTGTCACCCGGTCCCTTGAAGGTCAGGCTGTCGTCGGTGCGCCCGTTGAGCGTGTCCTGGTCGGTGGCGACGAGGCGGCTGGTGACCGCATTGTCCTCGCTGGTGGCGGTGGTGGCCGCGGTCGCGGTGGCGGTCGGGGTGTAGTTCAGCGTCTCGCGCACATCGACCGGCTGGCCGTCGACATAGAGCTCCAGTTTCTCGAAATCGACGATCTTCAGGCCGAGCGCCGCCAGGGTGGTGGCGCCGGAGGTCGAGGTATCGGCGGTCGCGGCGTTCGGCTTGGCCGCCGCCGCCTCGATCAGGTCGCGCAGGGTGCGCAGGTCGGCCAGGATCGCCGGGTTGGACAGCTGGGCCGAAGTCAGCATGACGCGGAAGGTGTCGATGCCGGTGTCGCCGTCCTGCAGTTCGGGACTGGTGGAGGTGCCGCCGTCGGTGCCGACGGTGAAGATCGACAAATCGTCGCCCGCCCCGCCGGAGACGGTGTCGCGGCCACCGCCACCGGTGATGATGTCGTTGCCGGCGCCGCCGATCAGGGTGTTCCCGCCGCCGTTGCCGGTGATGACGTCGTCGAAGGCCGAGCCGGTGACGTTCTCCAGGTTGCGCAGGGTGTCGTTGCCCTCGCCGGTGCCGATGCCGGTCGCGAGGTTGGCGTTCACAGCGGTCGCGGAGTCGGCATAGGTCACCGTGTCGGTGCCGTCGCCGCCGTCGATGGTGTCGTCGCCGAGGCCGCCGGCCAGCAGGTCGGTGCCGGTGCCGCCGTCCAGGCTGTCGTCGCCGGCACCGCCGCGCAGGGTGTCGTTGCCGGCGCCGCCATAGATGGTGTCGTTGCCGTCGCCACCCTCCAGGCTGTCGTTGCCCTGCGGCGTGTTGGTGAAGGTGATGGTCAGCGTCTTGGGCGTGCTGGTGGCGGTGCTGGCGTTCTCCTGCTCGACCGTCGTGGCGGTGACGGAGAGGTTGATCGTGCCGTTGGTGGCGCCTTCCCTGGCGGTCAGCGTCAGGCCGGCCAGCTGGGCAGTGGTGAGGGTCCAGGTGGTGGTGCCGTCGGGCTGGGTGACCGACGTGCCGGCGCTGAGCGTCGCCCCGGCGGGCACACCGGAGATCGTCACCGCGGAAATCGTCTCCGACCCGTCGATGTCGGACAGGGCGGCGGCGATGGTCAGCGCCCGGGTGAAGGTACCGGTTCCGTCGCCATAGATCACGTCGTCGCCGGCACCGCCGAAGATGGTGTCTTTGCCGGCGCCGCCCGACAGCGTGTCGTTGCCGGACGTGCCGGTCAGCGTGTCGTTCTGCCCGACCTTCAGGTCGTAGGTGATCGGCGTAACGGTGACGGCCGGCGCATCTGCCACCGCGACGACGGTGACGGCGAGCGTCTGGCTGACCGGGACCGCGCTGGCGACCCCATCCTTGGCGGTGGCGGTGACGGTCAGGGTGAAGTCGACGTCGCTGTCATGCTTCGGCGTGATGGTCAGGCCGGTCAGTTGGGCCTTGGTCAGCGTCCAGGTGGTGGTGCCGTCGGGCTGGGTGACCGAGGTGCCGGCGCTGAGCGTCGCACCGGCCGGGACGCCGGCGATGGTGATGGTCAGCGTCTCCGAGCCGTCGGTGTCGGTCAGGGCCGGGCTGATCGTCAGCGGGATCGCCGTGTCCTCGTTGCCGGTGACGGCCGAGACGGACAGGGTGGGCGTGTCGGTGACGGGGTTGACCGTCACCAGCAGCGGCGCGCTGGTGGTCGCCTCCACCGCGGTTCCGTCCTTGGCGACGGCGGTGACGGTCAGGGTGAAGTCGACGTCGCTGTTGGCCGGCGGCGTGATCGTCAGGCCGGCAAGCTGCGCCGGGGTCAGGGTGATCGACCCGTTGGTGACGGTCAGCGTGCCGTCGAGGCTGTTGGCGAGGATCGCGCCGGCCGGAATGCCGGAGATGCGGATGGACAGGGCTTCCGAGCCGTCGGTGTCGGTCAGGGCCGGGCTGATCGCCAGCGGAATCGCGGTGTCTTCGTTGCCGGTCGCGGCCTGCACGCTGAGGGTGGGCGCATCCGACACCGGGTTGACGGTGACGGCGAGGGTCTGGCTGACCGGGACCGCGGAAGCGACGCCGTCCTTGGCGGTCGCGGTGACGGTCAGGGTGAAGTCGGCGTCGCTGTCGTGCTTCGGCGTGATGGTCAGGCCGGTCAGCTGCGCCTTGGTCAGCGTCCAGGTGGTGCTGCCGTCGGGCTGGGTGACGGAGGTGCCGGCGCTGAGCGTCGCACCGGCCGGGACGCCGGCAATGGTGATGCTCAGTGTCTCGGAGCCGTCGAGGTCGGTCAGCGCCGAGGAGATGGTCAGCGGGATCGCGCTGTCCTCGTTGCCGGTCGCGGCCGAGACGGACAACGTCGGCGTGTCGGTGACGGGATTGACGGTGACGAGCAGCGGCGCGCTGGTGGTCGCCGCGGTGGCAGTGCCGTCCTTGGCGACGGCGGTGACGGTCAGGGTGAAGTCGACGTCGCTGTTCGACGGCGGGGTGATGGTCAGTCCGGCAAGCTGGGCCGGGGTCAGGGTCCAGGTCGTGCTTCCGTCGGGCTGGGTGACCGAGGTGCCGGCGCTGAGCGTCGCACCGGCCGGAACACCGGCGATGGTGATGCTCAGCGTCTCGGACCCGTCGGTGTCGGTCAGCGCCGGGCTGATCGCCAGCGGGATCGCGCTGTCCTCGTTGCCGGTCGCGGCGGAGACGGACAGCGTCGGCGTGTCCGATACCGGGTTGACGGTAACGGCCAGCGTCTGGCTGACCGACACCGGAGCGGCGACGCCGTCCTTGGCGGTGGCGGTGACGGTCAGGCTGAAATCGACGTCGCTGTTGGCCGGCGGGGTGATCGTCAGGCCGGCAAGCTGCGCCGGAGTCAGCGTCCAGGTCGTGCTGCCGTCGGGCTGGGTGACGGACGTGCCGGCGCTGAGGCTGGCACCGGCGGGAACACCGGCGATGGTGACGGTCAGCGTCTCCGAGCCGTCGAGGTCGGTCAGCGCCGAGGAGATGGTCAGCGGGATCGCGCTGTCCTCGTTGCCGGTCGCGGCGGAGACGGACAGCGTCGGCGTGTCGGCGACCGGGTTGACGGTGACGGTCAGCGTCTGGCTGACCGTCACCGGAGCGGCGACGCCGTCCTTGGCGGTGGCGGTGACGGTCAGGCTGAAATCGGCGTCGCTGTTGGCCGGCGGGGTAATGGTCAGGCCGGCAAGCTGGGCCGGGGCCAGGGTCCAGGTGGTGCTGCCGTCGGGTTGCGTGACCGAGGTACCGGCGCTGAGCGTCGCACCGGCGGGAACACCGGCGATGGTGATGGTCAGAGTCTCCGAGCCGTCGAGGTCGGTCAGCGCCGGGCTGATCGTCAGCGGGATCGCGCTGTCCTCGTTGCCGGTCGCGGCCGAGACGGTCAGGGTGGGCGTGTCGGTCACAGGGTTGACCGTCACCAGCAGCGGCGCGCTGGTGGTCGCCGCGGTGGCAGTTCCGTCCTTGGCGATGGCGGTGACGGTCAGGGTAAAGTCGACGTCGCTGTTGGCCGGCGGGGTGATGGTCAGGCCGGCAAGCTGGGCCGGGGTCAGCGTCCAGGTCGTGCTGCCGTCGGGCTGGGTGACCGAGGTGCCGGCGCTGAGGCTGGCACCGGCGGGAACACCGGCGATGGTGATGGTCAGAGTCTCGGAGCCGTCGGTGTCGGTCAGCGCCGGGCTGATGGTCAGCGGGATCGCCGTGTCCTCGTTGCCGGTCGCGGCGGAGACGGACAGGGTCGGCGTGTCGGTGACCGGGTTGACGGTGACGGCCAGCGTCTGGCTGACCGACACCGGAGCGGCAACACCGTCCTTGGCGGTGGCGGTGACGGTCAGGGTGAAATCGGCGTCGCTGTTGGCCGACGGCGTGATCGTCAGGCCGGCAAGCTGCGCCGGAGTCAGCGTCCAGGTCGTGCTGCCGTCGGGCTGGGTGACCGAGGTGCCGGCGCTGAGTGTCGCACCGGCGGGAACACCGGCGATGGTGATGCTCAGCGTCTCCGAGCCGTCGGTGTCGGTCAGCGCCGGGCTGATCGCCAGCGGGATCGCGCTGTCCTCGTTGCCGGTCGCGGCGGAGACGGACAGCGTCGGCGTGTCGGTCACCGGGTTGACCGTCACCAGCAGCGGCGCGCTGGTGGTCGCCGCGGTGGCAGTTCCGTCCTTGGCGATGGCGGTGACGGTCAGGGTGAAATCGACGTCGCTGTTCGACGGCGGGGTGATGGTCAGGCCGGCAAGCTGGCCCGGGGTCAGCGTCCAGGTCGTGCTGCCGTCGGGTTGCGTGACCGAGGTACCGGCGCTGAGCGTCGCACCGGCGGGAACACCGGCGATGGTGACGGTCAGCGTCTCGGAGCCGTCGGTGTCGGTCAGCGCCGGGCTGATCGTCAGCGGGATCGCGCTGTCCTCGTTGCCGGTCGCGGCCGAGACGGTCAGGGTGGGCGTGTCCGACACCGGGTTGACGGTGACGGCCAGCGTCTGGCTGACCGACACCGGAGCGGCGACGCCGTCCTTGGCGGTGGCGGTGACCGTCAGGGTGAAATCAACGTCGCTGTTGGCCGGCGGGGTGACGGTCAGCCCGGCAAGCTGCGCCGGAGTCAGGGTCCAGGTGGTGCTGCCGTCGGGCTGGGTCACCGAGGTGCCGGCGCTCAACGTCGCACCGGCGGGAACACCGGCGATGATGATGCTCAGCGTCTCCGAGCCGTCGAGGTCGGTCAGCGCCGGGCTGATCGTCAGCGGGATCGCGCTGTCCTCGCTGCCGGTGGCGGCGGAGACGGACAGCGTCGGCGTGTCGGTCACCGGGTTGACCGTCACCAGCAGCGGCGCGCTGGTGGTCGCCGCGGTGGCGCTGCCGTCCTTGGCAATGGCGGTGACGGTCAGGGTGAAGTCGACGTCGCTGTTGGCCGGCGGGGTGATCGTCAGGCCGGCAAGCTGGGCCGGGGTCAGCGTCCAGGTCGTGCTGCCGTCGGGCTGGGTGACCGAGGTGCCGGCGCTCAGGGCCGCCCCGGCGGGGACACCGGCGATGGTGACGGTCAGCGTCTCGGAGCCGTCGAGGTCGGTCAGCGCCGGGTCGATGGTCAGCGGGATCGCGCTGTCCTCGTTGCCGGTCGCGGCGGAGACGGACAGGGTCGGCGTGTCCGATACCGGGTTGACCGTCACCAGCAGCGGCGCGCTGGTGGTCGCCGCGGTCGCAGTGCCGTCCTTGGCGATGGCGGTCACGGTCAGGGTGAAATCGACGTCGCTGTTGGCCGGCGGCGTCACGGTCAGCCCGGCAAGCTGCGCCGGGGTCAGCGTCCAGGTGGTGCTGCCGTCGGGTTGCGTGACGGAGGTGCCGGCGCTGAGAACCGCCCCGGCAGGAACCCCGGCGATGGTGACGGTCAGCGTCTCCGACCCGTCGGTATCGGTCAGCGCCGGGTCGATGGTCAGCGGGATCGCCGTGTCCTCGTTGCCGGTGACGGCCGAGACGGACAGCGTCGGCGTGTCGGTGACAGGGTTGACCGTCACCAGCAGCGGCGCGCTGGTGGTCGCCGCGGTGGCAGTGCCGTCCTTGGCGGTCGCGGTGACGGTCAGGGTGAAGTCGGCGTCGCTGTTGGCCGGTGGGGTGATGGTCAGACCGGCAAGCTGCGCCGGGGTCAGCGTCCAGGTCGTGCTGCCGTCGGACTGGGTGACGGACGTGCCGGCGCTGAGGCTGGCCCCGGCCGGAACCCCGGCGATGGTGACGGTCAGCGTCTCCGAGCCGTCGGTGTCGGTCAGCGCCGGGCTGATGGTCAGCGGGATCGCCGTGTCCTCGTTGCCGGTCGCGGCGGAGACGGACAGGGTCGGCGTGTCGGTGACCGGGTTGACGGTGACGGCCAGCGTCTGGCTGACCGACACCGGAGCGGCAACACCGTCCTTGGCGGTGGCGGTGACGGTCAGGGTGAAATCGGCGTCGCTGTTGGCCGACGGCGTGATCGTCAGGCCGGCAAGCTGCGCCGGAGTCAGCGTCCAGGTCGTGCTGCCGTCGGGCTGGGTGACCGAGGTGCCGGCGCTGAGTGTCGCACCGGCGGGAACACCGGCGATGGTGATGCTCAGCGTCTCCGAGCCGTCGGTGTCGGTCAGCGCCGGGCTGATCGCCAGCGGGATCGCGCTGTCCTCGTTGCCGGTCGCGGCGGAGACGGACAGCGTCGGCGTGTCGGTCACCGGGTTGACCGTCACCAGCAGCGGCGCGCTGGTGGTCGCCGCGGTGGCAGTTCCGTCCTTGGCGATGGCGGTGACGGTCAGGGTGAAATCGACGTCGCTGTTCGACGGCGGGGTGATGGTCAGGCCGGCAAGCTGGCCCGGGGTCAGCGTCCAGGTCGTGCTGCCGTCGGGTTGCGTGACCGAGGTACCGGCGCTGAGCGTCGCACCGGCGGGAACACCGGCGATGGTGACGGTCAGCGTCTCGGAGCCGTCGGTGTCGGTCAGCGCCGGGCTGATCGTCAGCGGGATCGCGCTGTCCTCGTTGCCGGTCGCGGCCGAGACGGTCAGGGTGGGCGTGTCCGACACCGGGTTGACGGTGACGGCCAGCGTCTGGCTGACCGACACCGGAGCGGCGACGCCGTCCTTGGCGGTGGCGGTGACCGTCAGGGTGAAATCAACGTCGCTGTTGGCCGGCGGGGTGACGGTCAGCCCGGCAAGCTGCGCCGGAGTCAGGGTCCAGGTGGTGCTGCCGTCGGGCTGGGTCACCGAGGTGCCGGCGCTCAACGTCGCACCGGCGGGAACACCGGCGATGATGATGCTCAGCGTCTCCGAGCCGTCGAGGTCGGTCAGCGCCGGGCTGATCGTCAGCGGGATCGCGCTGTCCTCGCTGCCGGTGGCGGCGGAGACGGACAGCGTCGGCGTGTCGGTCACCGGGTTGACCGTCACCAGCAGCGGCGCGCTGGTGGTCGCCGCGGTGGCGCTGCCGTCCTTGGCAATGGCGGTGACGGTCAGGGTGAAGTCGACGTCGCTGTTGGCCGGCGGGGTGATCGTCAGGCCGGCAAGCTGGGCCGGGGTCAGCGTCCAGGTCGTGCTGCCGTCGGGCTGGGTGACCGAGGTGCCGGCGCTCAGGGCCGCCCCGGCGGGGACACCGGCGATGGTGACGGTCAGCGTCTCGGAGCCGTCGAGGTCGGTCAGCGCCGGGTCGATGGTCAGCGGGATCGCGCTGTCCTCGTTGCCGGTCGCGGCGGAGACGGACAGGGTCGGCGTGTCCGATACCGGGTTGACCGTCACCAGCAGCGGCGCGCTGGTGGTCGCCGCGGTCGCAGTGCCGTCCTTGGCGATGGCGGTCACGGTCAGGGTGAAATCGACGTCGCTGTTGGCCGGCGGCGTCACGGTCAGCCCGGCAAGCTGCGCCGGGGTCAGCGTCCAGGTGGTGCTGCCGTCGGGTTGCGTGACGGAGGTGCCGGCGCTGAGAACCGCCCCGGCAGGAACCCCGGCGATGGTGACGGTCAGCGTCTCCGACCCGTCGGTATCGGTCAGCGCCGGGTCGATGGTCAGCGGGATCGCCGTGTCCTCGTTGCCGGTGACGGCCGAGACGGACAGGGTGGGCGTGTCCGACACCGGGTTGACCGTCACCGCCAGCGTCTCGCTGACCGACACCGGGGCGGCTTGGCCGTCGCGGGCGGTGGCGGTGACGGTCAGGGTGAAGTCGGCGTCGCTGTCGGCCGGCGGGGTGATCGCCAGACCGGCGAGCTGCCCCGGCGTAAGGGTGATGGTGCCGCCGGCAATCGTCAGCGTGTCGCCGGCGGTATTGCTCAGGGTGGATCCTGCCGGAATGCCGCTGAGGGTGACGGTCAGCGTCTCCGACCCGTCGAGGTCGGTCAGCGCCGGGCTGATGGACAGCGGAATCGCCGTGTCCTCGCTGCCGGCGGCGGCGGCAACGGTCAGGGTGGGCGTGTCGGTGACAGGGGTGACGGTGACCAGCAGCGGGGCGGCGGTTTCGGCGACCGCGGCGACGCCGTCCTTGGAGGTCGCGGTGACGGTCAGGGTGAAATCGTCGTCACTGTTCCAGGGCGGGGTGATGGTCAGGCCCGCCAGCTGATCCGGCGACAGGGTGATGGCTCCGTCGACGATGGTCAGCGTGTCGCCGGCCGCGTTGCCCAGGCTTGCGCCGGCGGGAATGCCGGCAATGGTGACGGTCAGCGTCTCCGACCCGTCGATGTCGGTCAGCGCCGGGTCGATGGTCAGCGGAATCGCCGCGTTCTGCACGCCGGTCGCATCCTGCACGCCGAGCGTCGGCGCGTCCGACACCGGGTTGACGGTGACAAGCAGCGGCGCGCTGGTGCTGACCGGGTCGGCGCCGCCGTCGCGCGCGGTCGCCGTCACCGTCAGGGTGAAGTCGGCGTCGCTGTCATGCGGCGGGGTGATCGCCAGCCCGGCCAACTGCCCGGGCGCCAGCGTGATCGAACCGTTGCTGACGGCCAGCGTCTCGCCCGCGCCGTTGCGCAGGGTGGCGCCTGCCGGGATCCCGGCGATGGTGATGGTGAGGGATTCCGAGCCGTCGAGATCGGTCAGCGCCGGGTCGATGGTCAGCGGGATCGCCGTGTCCTCGTTGCCGGCTGCGGAAGAGACCGACAGCGTCGGCGTGTCGGTGACCGGATTGACGGTGACGAGGAGCGGCGCGCTGGTGCTGGCGGGAGACGCGCTGCCGTCGGTGGATGTGGCGGTGACGGTCAGGGTGAAGTCGGCGTCGCTGTTGGCCGGCGGGGTGATGGTCAGCCCGGCGAGTTGGTCCGGCGTCAGGGTCGCGCTGCCGTCGGCCACGGCCAGCACGCCGCCGGCATTGCGCAGAACCGCACCGGTCGGGATGCCGGACAGGGTGATGGTGAGGGATTCCGAGCCGTCGGTGTCGGTCAGCGCCGGATCGATGGTCAGCGGGATCGCCGTGTCCTCGCTGCCGGCCGCGGCCTGGACGGCCAGCGTCGGCATGTCGGAAACCGGGTTGACCGTCACCAGCAGCGGCGCGCCGGTGCTGGCCGGGGCGGCGCTGCCGTCGGTGCTGGTCGCGGTGACGGTGAGGGTGAAGTCGACGTCGCTGTTCAATGGCGGGGTGATCGCCAGCCCGGCGAGCTGACCCGGCGTCAGGGTGACGGAGCCGCCGACGATGGTCAGCGCATCGCCGGCCGCGTTGGTCAGGACCGCGCCGGGCGGAATGCCGGCGATGGTGACACTCAGCGTCTCCGACCCGTCGGTGTCGGTCATGGCCGGGCTGATCGTCAGCGGAATCGCCGTGTCCTCGCTGCCGGTGGTGGCCGCGACCGACAGGGTGGGCGTGTCCGACACCGGGTTGACGGTGATCGGCAGGGTGGCGGTGACGCTGGCCGGGGCGGCGCTGCCGTCGGTGCTGGTCGCCGTCACCGTCAGGGCGAAGCTGTCGCCGCTGTCGGGCGGCGGGGTCAGCGTCAGGCCGGCGATCTGCGAGGCGGTCAGTACGATGGCGCCGTCGACCACGGACAGCACCGCGCCGGTGCCGTCGCGCAGCACCGCGCCCTCCGGGATGCCGGAGAGGGTAACGGTCAGCAGCTCGGAACTGTCGGTCAGGGCGGCGGCGATGTTCAGGGCGATGGCGCTGTCTTCGTCGCCGGACACGCCGCTTACCACGAGGCTCGGCGTGTTGGACACCGGCGCCGCTGTGGCGGTGGCGGTGGCAACCCCATCCGAGAGAATGGTCGCGGCGTC
Source organism: Azospirillum thiophilum (assembly GCF_001305595.1). NCBI lineage: Bacteria > Pseudomonadati > Pseudomonadota > Alphaproteobacteria > Rhodospirillales > Azospirillaceae > Azospirillum > Azospirillum thiophilum. The sequence continues at coordinate 643,866 of NZ_CP012402.1, read as the reverse complement.
GATGGCCGGGACCGTGCCGCTGCCGTTCGCCTGCTCGGGCGTCTCCGGCGTCACGATGGCGGAGGCGGCGGCGGCCAGCGGCGTGAAGGTCGAGGTCGTGCGCGGATTGGACAGCAGCTCCGCCCCTTCGGTGGAGGCGGTGCCGGTCTCGCCGCCCTCCCCGTCGGTCAGGCCGGAGCCGTCGGGACCGGCCGGCCCGGAGCCCCGCGTCCCCTGGGTGCGCAGCACGTCGCCGGTCAGCAGCTGCGCGGTCGCCGCCTGGTCGGCCGCCACCGCGACGCCCTCGCCGACGACGCTGCCGATCTGCACGGCACCGCCGACCATCAGATCCTCGGCGCCGCGATAGTCGGTCTGCACATAGCCCAGCGTGTCGTCGGGCCGTTGCAGCTCGACATTGCTGGCCTCGTGGATCACGCCGCCCAGGCGGGTGCCGTCCACCTCCTGCAGGAGGGTCAGATCGTCAAGGATCTGACGGTCGTCGACAGCCGCGCTGGTGCCCTGAACCGCTTCCTCAGCCATCGGACCACTCCCCCCCTGGTCTGGCGCGGCTACAGGCCACGCCAATTGTCACGGCCCTAGGTTCTAGCGCTCCTAATTGCTTGTGATAAGAGATATCCTGTGATGATTTTCAACAGGTTGGGTCGCGGAACAATTCACGGGCTAAGGGTCGGCATTGCCGGCCGAGCGACCGAAAAGCATTGGAAACGCTTGTTTAATTACCCACTGCGCGCCAGATCGAAAGGGGTCGCCGCTCCGTTTTCGCCATTCGGTCGCCATTTGTTGCTATTCGTCGGTTTACCTATCACTAGCAATTGTGGTGTTGATTGGGAGCCCGGTTAACCCTGTGCACAGGTTGGTCGTTTTGCAGTCCGTTCCTCAGTCCGCCTCCCGTACCGTACCGCCCGCCGGCGCTGCCGCACTGGCCGCGTCCGACCGCGACCGGGCCGCAGAGACCGCCGCACGCCGGCTGCTGTCCGGCATGCTGGGGCCACGCCGCGACCGCTCGATGCTGATCCTGGCATCCTTCGCGCTGAACGTCTTCGGGCTGGCGCTGCCGGTGACGCTGCTGCATGTCTATGACCGCATCCTGCCCAACGAGTCCTACGGCACCATGCTGCTGCTCGGCATCGGCTGCGGCGCAGCGGCGGTGATGGAGGCGGTGCTGCGGGTGGCACGCTCGGCGCTGACCACCTGGATGGGGGCGCGGATCGAGCACCAGTCGAGCGCGGCGCTGATCGACCGGCTGATGCACATGCCGCTGAACGCCTTTTCCCAGCAGGGCATCGGCACGCATTTCGAGGTCTACCGCGCCATCAAGACGGTGCGCGAGTTCTATGCCGGCCAGGCCCTGCAATCGGCGATCGACATCCCCTTCGCGGCGCTCTACCTCGGGCTGATCGCGCTGCTGGCCGGCTGGCTGGCGGTGATCCCGCTGGCGGTGCTGGGGCTGTTCCTGGTGGTCGGCACCGTGCTGGGCCGGAAGATGCGCCGGGCGCTGGAAAGCCGCCACACGCTGGAAGAGCGCCGGCTGAACTTCATCAGCGAGGTGCTGGGCGGCGTCCACACGGTGAAGGGGCTGGGGGCGGAGGCAGGCCTGCTGCGCCGCCACGAGCGGTTGCAACAGGGATGCAGCGAGGAGGATTTCGCCGTCGCCCGGCTGAGCGGCTCCGCCTCGGTCGTCGCCACCACGCTGGCGCAGGCGACCATGATGCTGGTGGTCATCCTCGGCAGCGTGTCGGTGATCGACGGGGCGATGACGACCGGCGTGCTGACCGCCTGCTCGATGCTGGCCGGACGCTGCGTCCAGCCGGTGCAGGCGCTGTTCGACCGCTGGGTGCGCTACCAGTCGGTGTCGCTCGCCCTGCGCCGCATCGGCCATGTCCTGCTGGAGGTCGGGTCGGACGGTGCGGGCGCGACTGCCGGCACTATGGCGGCTGCCTCCGGTGGCGAGGTCGCGGCGGCGCTGGCCGGCGGCTCCATCGAGATGGACAAGGTCGCCTTCGCCTATGGCCGCGGGCCGGAAATCCTGAGCGACCTGTCGCTCAGCGTCGGACCCGGCGAGTTCCTCGGCGTGGTCGCCACCAACTCGACCGGCAAGACCACGCTGCTGCGGCTGATCCTGGGCGTGCTGCGCCCGACCGCGGGCGAGGTGCGGGTGGGGGTGCGCGCCAACGCGGGCGGCGACGCCATGGCCGGCATCGGCGGCGTCGTCTATGTCGGCGAGCATCCCGAGCTGTTCAAAGGCACCATCCTGCAGAACCTGACCCTGTTCGACCCGAGCCGGGCCGATCTGGCGATGGAGGTGTGCCGCCGCTTCGGGCTGGACCGCCGCATCGCCAGCCTGCCGCAGGGCTATGAGACCATCGTCGGCGATGCCTCGCAGGAGGCGCTGCCGCGCGGCGCCCGGCAGATGATCTGTCTCGCCCGCGCGCTGGTCCGCGAGCCGGCGGTGCTGCTGCTGGACGAGCCGAACTCCTCGCTCGACACCGAATCCGACAAGGTGTTCCGCCGCGCGCTGGAGGAGATGCGCGGCAGCGTCACCATCCTGCTGGTGAGCAGCCGCCCGTCGCTGCTGACGCTGGCCGACCGGGTGGTGCAGATCGTCGACGGCCGCGCGGTCAGCCGGCCCCAGCAGGGCGCGGACGGCGCCGTGGGGGTTGGGGCGCAGCCGGTGCTGGTCGCGAGCGGCGGCGGCGCGGCGGATCCTGCTCCCAAGCCCGGTGCCGAGCCCGGTGCCGAGCCGATCCGGGCGGCGCATGACGACGGTGATGCCCTGCGTCGGCGGCTGTCGCAGGCCTCGGCGGTCGGCGCCTGCATGATCCCGCTGCTGGACGCGCTGGGCTGGCGCGGCGCCCCGCAGACCCTGGCCGAGGCCCTGCCCCACTTCTCCGAGGTGCAGTCGGTCGAGGAGCTGTGCGACGTCCTCCAGCGCCTGCATTTCGACGGGCGCAGCGTCCGCGTCGACCTCGCCCGCCTCGACGCCTCGCTGCTGCCCTGTCTGTTCCGCGGCCGCGACGGCACGGTCCTGACGCTGCTGTCCGCCGAGGCCGGCGGCGTCACCGCCTTCGACGGCCGGTCGCACAGCACGGTCACGCTCTATACCGGCAAGGGCACCGCCTATGTCTTCACCCCGCTGGAGACGGCGGCCGGCGCCGGGACGCAGAACTGGGTCGGCACGGTCGTCCAGGGCTTCCTGCCGCTGCTGTGGGCGGTGCTGGGCCTGAGCGCCGTCATCAACCTGCTGTCGATCGCCGCGCCGCTCTTCACCATGGCGATCTACGACAAGGTGATCGCCACCGGGTCGTTCGACACACTGGCGACCATCGCGGTCGGGGCGGCGCTGGTGGTGGCGGGCGATTTCGCCCTGCGCCAGATCCGCGGCCGGGCGCTGGCCCATGCCGGCTCGCGCATCGCCCGGACGATCAGCAACGCCACCATCGACCGCATCCTGATGCTGCCGGTCGGCATGAGCGAGCGCGCCGCCATCGGCACCCAGATCGCCCGGGTCAAGGATCTGGAATCGATCCGCGACTTCATCAGCCAGGGACAGGTCGCGGCGCTGTTCGACGTGCCCTTCGCCCTGTTCTACCTGGGGGTGATGGCGGTGCTGGGCGGGCCTCTGGCGCTGGTGCCGCTGGCCGCCGTGCTGCTGACCGCCGGCATCGGCGCCGCCGTCCATCCGCTGGTGCGCGCCCGCACCGGCACGACCGCGCGGGCCGACACCGAGCGCCAGGAATTCTTCGTCGAGATGGTCGCCAAGATGCCGGCGCTGCGCGCCATCGGCGGGCTGGCCCATTGGCGCGACCGCTACGACCGGCTGTCGGCCCGCACCGCGCGGTCGGGCCATGCCGCGGCCAACCTGTCGGCGACCCATGCCTCGCTGGCCGGGCTGGTGGTGCCGGTCGCGGGTCTCGCCACCGTCGGCGTCGGCGCGCTCCAGGTCTTCGCCGGGACGATGACGCCGGGCGCCCTGATGGCGTCGATGATGCTGCTGTGGCGGGTGATGGTGCCGTTGCAGACCGCGGTGTCGATGCTGCCGCGCATCGAGCAGCTGCGCGCCAACGCCCGCCAGATCAACAGCCTGATGAGCATCCGGCCGGAACGCGAGCCGCGCTGCGCCACCCTGCAACCGCGCAAGGTGAAGGGCGAGGTCAGCCTCTCCCGCGTGTCGCTGCGCTACCGCAACGACGCCGACCCGGCGCTGGTCGGCGTGTCCTTCTCGGTCAGGCCGGGGCAGATCGTCGCCATCGTCGGGCCGGACGGCGCCGGCAAATCGTCGCTGCTGAAGGTCATGCTGGGGCTCTATGCCCCGCAGGCCGGCAATGTGCGGATCGACGGCGTCGACATCCGCCAGATGGACCCGATCGACCTGCGCAAGTCGATCGGCTATGTCCCGCAGGCCAGCACGCTGTTCTACGGCACCGTGGCGCAGAACCTGCGCTTCGCCGACCAGACCGCCGACGATGCCGAGCTGCGCTGGGCGCTGTCGCTGGCCGGGGCGCTGGACGAGGTGGAGGCGCTGCCGCGCGGGCTCGACACCCGCATCGGCGACAACCAGTCGCTGCGCCTGTCGCCCAGCCTGACGCAGAAGATCTGCCTCGCCCGCGCCTATATCCGCCGGCCGCGCATCCTGCTGCTCGACGAGCCGGCCAGCCGGCTGGATTTCGAGGGCGACAAGGCGCTTCAGGCGGCGCTGGCCGCACTGCGCGGCCACAGCACCATCTTCCTGGTCACCCACCGGCCGAGCCACCTGACGCTGGCCGACACGGTGCTGACCATGGATGCAGGCATGATCGCCCCAGCCGCCCCGGCCGGCGGCCTGCCCGGCCCGCGTCCCGGCGGTCCAGGGGGCGGCCCAGGGAGCGGTCCGGGAGGCGGGAACAGCGTCGCCAACGGCATCGCCGGGGCGTTGCTGGGCGGGGCGGCGCTCCAGCGCCCGTCCGGCATCGCCGCCACGCCGCCGCGCTGATTTGCACAGCCTTCCGCCTTCCCTCCCCCGCATTCCCCCCGTGTGAACCGCATCATGGCCGCTTCCGACCTCGCCCGCCCCACCGGCAAATCGCTCAGCGCCGACGATGCGACGCTGTCGCTGGTCCGCGCCACCATCATCGTGCTGGTCCTGCTGCTGGCGGCCCTGCTGGCCTGGGCCACGCTGATGCCGGTCAAGGAGGCGGTCGTCACCGCCGGGCAGGTGGTGCCGTCCGGCAACGCCCAGGTCGTCCAGCATCTGGAGGGCGGCATCGTCGCGTCGATCCTGGTCAAGGACAGCGATCTGGTGGAGGCCGGCCAACCGCTGGTCATCTTCGACCCCAAGCAGGTCCAGGCCGAGCGCGACCAGATGAACGCCCGGCTGCTGACGCTCGACCTGCGGGCGGAGCGGCTGCGCGCCTTCGCCGCCGGGCGCGAGCCGGACTTCGCCCATGCCGCCGCGGCCGACGCCATCCAGATGGCGCCCCCCACGGCGCCCCCCATGGCGGCGCAGGCGGAGGCGCAGGTCGCCGACCAGCAGCTGATCTACGACACCCAGCGCCAGGCGCGTGACACCGCCATCGCCGTGCTGCGCTCCCAGGTATCGCAGCGCGAGGCCGAGCTGGCGCTGTACGAGGGCCAGCTCGCCAGCATCAAGGATCAGATCACGCTGATCACCGGCTCGGTCGACATCCGCAACAAGCTGGAATCGATGGGCCTGTCGTCCAAGCTGCAATCGCTGGAGACCCAGCGCGAGCAGTCGCGCCTGATGGGCGAGCAGCGGCGGATCGAGGGCCAGATCATCGCCACCCAGCAGGCGATCACCGAGGCCGGAAACCGCATCCTCGACCAATCGGCCAAGCTGTCGCAGGACGCCGTGACCGAGATGGGCACCGTCACCGCCGAGATCGCGCAGCTGCGCGAGGCCCGCGCCAAGCTGGACGACCGCGCCCAGCGGCTGACCGTGCTGTCGCCGGTGCGCGGGCTGGTGCAGGACCTGCGCGTCAACACCGTCGGCGCCGTGGTGCCGGAAGGCGGCGTGCTGATGCAGGTCGTGCCGGTCGACCATGAGATGACGGTGGAGGCCCATGTCACCCCGCGCGACGTCGGCCAGCTCCATGTCGGGCTGGAGGCGACGGTGAAGGTCCTGACCTATGATTTCGCCCGCTACGGCGCCATTCCCGGCACGCTGCTGCGCATCTCCGCCTCGACCTTCCTCGACGAGCAGCACCGCCCCTACTACAAGGCGATCATCGGGCTGAGCCGCAACCATGTCGGCCGCGACGACGTCCACCATCCGGTGCTGCCCGGCATGACCACCCAGGTCGAGATGACCACCGGCGAGCGGTCGCTGCTGGAATATCTGCTGAAGCCGATCTACTTCGCGCTGTCGGACAGCTTCAACGAACGGTGACGGGAGCCTTCTTCACGGGGGAGGCGGAGGCCTGCACCGGAACGCAAAAGGCCGCCGGTCCGGGGAGGGACGGGCGGCCAGCGGAAAAGCCGGTCGGGACGGTCGTGCGTTCAGAAGGCGCCGAGCGACCGGGCGAGGCCGGAGAACTCCTCGGCCAGCCAGCCTTCGCGGTGGATCAGATGATCCATCAGCCGCTTGAGCGCCGCTTCATAGGCCCGGGCGCGTTCGTCATCCGGCAGGCCGGCAGCGGCCAGACGGGCGACGAACTCATCCATAGCCCGTTCGGCCTTGCACGATCCGGTTTCGGTCATGGCGGGAAACAACCTGGGTGCGGTGGCGGCGAGTTGCTGGGAGAACATGAAGGCGCCTCGGATGCTGACGCGTTGCTTATACGGATAATGGGGCGGCGGCCTGTGGATGTGAAGATACGATTTAGCGTTTAAATGAGTTAAATTTAGTCGGTATTCGACATACCCTTGAAGTCCACACTCCCGGGACGGGGGTGAAACCGCATCGAAAGTTATTATCCGGAGCGTTGGGGCGACCGAATCTTACGGTCGGGCGGTAGCCCTTGATTCAGCTCGACAGAATCCGTCACCACATGCCAGTAGCAATAATGAGTGCCAGTCCGTAAAATCGCCGCTGATCCAGCAGCGCCCGTGAACGCCCCGTGAACGCCATGGCCGGCCGCCCCAACCGCAGCGCCTCCATACAGGGCACCTCGATACAGGGCGCCGCCTTGCAGACCGGCGCGCCCGATCCGGCCGCCGACAGCCTCGACAAGGTCAAGGCGATCCTGGCCCCGCTGGACCGGGCGCAGAAATCCAAGCTGTTCGAGCTGGTGCAGGCCGGCCATCTGGAAGACGACCAGATGACCATCGAGGTCGGGCGGCTGATCGTCGCCATGCTGAACGGCCCGCGCAGCGAACATGCCCGCCGCATCTGGACCGGCTGGTTCGACCCGGTGATGCTGCGCACCGACGCGCTGATGCTGGCCGAGGCGCGGCCACCCGGCTGCATGCATGTGGTCGATGCCGGCGCCTGGTGGTTCGCCCTGCTGCCGCACCTGCGCGAGCTGGCCGGGCGCGTCCAGGCCGACATCGCCGCGCGGGCAAGCGAACATCCGCTGGACGCCGTGCTCGCCTCCCCCGCCGCGGCGGACTGGGCGGAGGAGCTGCGCGCCGGCTCGCTGGCGGTCCTGCGCCGGCGCGGCGCGGCCGGCCCGCTGCTGGCGACCGCCAACGCCGAGCGGGCGACGCTGCTGCGCAAGCGCGGGCTGGGCAACGGGAGGATGGGCGGGGTGGCGCCGCTGTCGATGGGCGACCTGGCGATGCTGGACGCGATGCTGGAGCATGCCGCCCTGTGGAGGGGCACGGTGCGCCCGCGCGACACCATCGGCATCCTGCACAGCGTCTCCGGGATGATCGGCAGCGGCGGCGAAGCGGACGGCGCCCAGCTCTACGCCCTGTCGCTGGTCAACGCGTCGCGCGATCCCGACCAGGCGCTGGCGCTCTACGGGCTGTTCCCCAACTCGTCGCTGGTCGAGGCGGCGGTCGGCCATGCGCAGTTCGCCTGGCAGGGCCTGCGCCAGAAGCTGGAGGATCTGCATCTCGGCCGCCCCGCCCCGCCGCAGCTGACCGCCGGCGAGACGGCCGAGCGGCTGGCGGAGCGCGCCTTCCGCTGGTACGACGCGCTGCAGGGCTTCGGCATCGAACGCGGCGGCCGCAACTGGGCGGCGGTATCCACCGCGGTCGGGCGCACCACCGGGCTGGTGGAGGGCGAGGTGGTGCCGGTGCTGAGCCACCGGCTGCTGACGCTGAACGCCACCGCCTCGGCCCAGCCGCTGATCGAGCCGGTGCGCTTCATCAACAGCTTCAACCACCGCCTGCGCCGCCGCGGCATCGCCGCGTCCTCCAACCCGTGGCTGCCGGCCATCGGCGAGCATCTGGCCGCGCTGTTCCGCCAGATCGGCGTCTATGGCCGGGACGACGCGCTGCCGGCGATGGCGCGGCTGTGCGAGCTGGCGGAGGAGACCGGCTATCCCATTGAGGTGACGGCCATCGACAAGACCCTGCTGGCCATCGTCGAGAGCGCGCTGCGCGACGGGCGCGAACTGACCGGCGGGGAGAACCGGCTGATCGAGCGCGTGGTCACGGTCGCGACCGAGGAACGGCGCAAATGCCGCTGGTGGGTGTCGGGGGAGCTGGTCAGCCTGCTCGACGCCGCCCAGCAGCGCGGCATCGGCCCGACACCGGCCTGAGGGCGCCGGCCTGAGCGCCTTATAAGCGGCCGGTCAGTGGCCCGGCAGTGCGGCCCCGGCCGGGGAGCGCCGCTCCAGCGCGGCGAACACCATCGCGGCGGAGGCGGCCGACGCGCGGGCGGCCATGCGCTCCAGCGGCAACGGCGCGATCCGCTCCGCCTGCCCGGCCGAGCCGAACGCCTCGAAGCGCTCGCGGCAGAGGGCGCGGGCCGCCGCGGTCGCCTCGGCCAGGAACTTGCGCGGGTCGAACTCCTCGGCCCGCGTCATCATCGCGCGGCGCAGGCTGCCGCTCATGGCGAGGCGGATGTCGGTGTCGATGTTGACCTTGCGCACGCCGTTGCGGATGCCCTCGCGGATCTCCTCGACCGGGACGCCGTAGGTCTCGCGGATGCTGCCGCCATGGGCGCGGATGATCTCCAGCCACTCCTGCGGCACCGAGGACGAGCCGTGCATCACCAGATGGGTGTCGGGGATGCGGGCATGGATGGCGCGGATGCGGTCGATGGCCAGCACCTCGCCGGTCGGGCGGCGGCTGAACTTGTAGGCGCCGTGGCTGGTGCCGATGGCGATGGCGAGCGCGTCGACGCCGGTCCGCCCTACGAAATCGGCCGCCTGCTCCGGGTCGGTCAGCAGCTGTTCGCGCGACAGCGTGCCGGCGGCGCCGGAGCCGTCCTCCTCCCCTGCCCGCCCGGTCTCCAGCGAGCCGAGGCAGCCGAGCTCCCCCTCAACCGACACGCCGACGGCGTGGGCCTGCTCGACCACCTGGCGGGTGACGCGGATGTTGTAGTCATAGCCGGCCGGCGTCTTCATGTCCTCCAGCAGCGAGCCGTCCATCATCACGCTGGTGAAGCCGGAACGGATCGCCTGTTGGCAGACTGCCGGGCTGGCGCCATGGTCCTGGTGCAGGCAGACCGGGATGTGCGGCCACATCTCCACCGCCGCCTGGACCATGTGGCGCAGGAAGGGCTCACCGGCATATTTGCGCGCCCCGGCGGAAGCCTGGAGGATCACCGGGCTGGCGCAGTCGTCCGCCGCCTGCATGATCGCCTGGATCTGTTCCATGTTGTTGATGTTGAAGGCCGGCACGCCGTAGCCATGCCCGGCGGCATGGTCGAGGAGCTGTCGCAGGGAGATGAGGGCCATCGCGGGGGACTCCGGGTTCGGGGAGCGGGAGGGGTCAGGTCGGGGAGCTGTGCGCGGGATGGAGCCGCCGGGCGCGCTCCGCCACGGCTTCGGCAGTGATGCCGAAATGGCGGTAGAGGTCGCCGGCCGGGGCGGACTCGCCGAAGCGGTCGAGCCCGACCACGTCGCCCTCCAGCCCGACATACGTGCGCCACAGGCCGGTCGCCCCGGCCTCCACCGCCAGCCGGGGAACGCCGTCGGGCAGCACGGCGCAGCGCCAGTCCGCATCCTGGCGCGCGAAGACCTCGCAGCAGGGCATGGAGACGACCCGCGCGGCGATGCCGCGGCCGGCGAGCAGGCGCCGGGCCTCCATGGCGATCTGCACCTCCGACCCGGTGGCGATCAGCACAAGACGGGGATCGCCGTCATCGGCCAGCACATAGCCGCCGCGGGCCGCATCGCGGGCGCGGGTCGCACCGGACTGCGCCGGCAGGCCCTGGCGCGACAGCAGCAGGGCGGAGGGGCCGCCGGTCCGCTCCACCGCGGCACGCCACGCGACGGCGGTTTCCAGCGCGTCGCAGGGGCGCCAGACATCGAGGTTGGGGATCAGCCGCAGGCTGGCCGCCTGCTCGACCGGCTGATGGGTCGGCCCGTCCTCGCCCAGCCCGATGCCGTCATGGGTGAAGACATGGATCACCCGCAGCCCCATCAGCGCCGACAGCCGCAGGCCGTTGCGGGCATAGTCGGAGAAGACCAGGAAGGTGCCGCCGAAGGGAATGAGGCCGCCATGCAGCGCCATGCCGTTCATGATCGCCGCCATGGCGAATTCCCGCACCCCGTAATGGAGATGGCGCCCGCCGCTTCCCGGCCAGTCGGTGAGGGTGGAGCCGGTCAGGTCGGCCGAGCCGCCGAGCAGCTCCGGCAGCAGGCCGGCCAGCACGCCGATCGCCTGCTGCGACGCCTTGCGCGTCGCCATCGGCTCCGCCCGGTCGGCGACGGCTGCGATCCAGGCATCGGCGGCTGCGGCGAAGCCGTCCGGCAGGTCGCCGCGCAGGCGGCGCAGGAACTCGGCCGCAAGCTGCGGATGGGTGGCGGCATAGGCGTCGAAGCCGGCCTGCCACTCGGCCTCGGCGGCGGCCCCGCGCCCGCGGGCGTCCCAGGCGGCGCGCACCTCCGGCGGCATGTCGAAGGGCGCCGCCGTCCAGCCGAGCGCGGCCCTGGTCGCCGCCACCTCGGCGGCGCCGAGCGGGGCGCCGTGCGCCTCGGGCGTCCCGGCCATGGCGGGGGAGCCGTGGCCGATCTCCGTCCGGCAACAGACCAGGGTCGGCCGGCCGCAAGGCTCCAGCGCCCCGGCGATGGCGCCGTCCAGGGCGTGGGTGTCGTGGCCGTCGACGCCGCGGATCACCCGCCAGCCATAGGCCTCGAACCGCCGCGGCGTGTCGTCGGCGAACCAGCCGGAGACGGCGCCGTCGATGGAGATGCCGTTGTCGTCGTAGAACAGCACCAGCTTTTCCAGCCCGAGCGTGCCGGCCAGCGAACAGGCCTCGTGGCTGATCCCCTCCATCAGGCAGCCGTCGCCGACGAAGCAGAAGGTCCGGTGATCGACGATCCTGTGCCCCGGCCGGTTGAACTCCGCCCCCAGCAGCCGCTCGGCCAGCGCCATGCCGACGGCATTGGCGATCCCCTGCCCCAGCGGCCCGGTGGTCGTCTCCACCCCCGGCGTCAGCCCATGTTCGGGATGGCCGGGCGTGCGCGAGCCCAGCTGGCGGAAGCGGCGCAGCTCGTCCATCGGCAGGTCGTAGCCGGTGAGGTGCAGCAGGCCGTAGAGCAGCATGGAGCCGTGGCCGTTCGACAGCACGAAGCGGTCGCGGCCGGGCCAGTCCGGGTTGGCCGGATTGTGGCGCAGATGGCGCCGCCACAGCGCCTCGGCGATGTCGGCCATGCCCATCGGCATGCCGGGATGGCCGGACTTCGCCGCCTCCACCGCGTCGACGGCGAGCATGCGCAGCGCGTCGGCCAGCAGGCGGCGTCCGATGGGGCGGTTGGAGTCGGGGGTGGGGAGAGTGGCCAGCGGCGCGGCCGTGGTGACGGAGGCATCCATGGTCGGTGTCCTTCCCGGTGGGTGTTTTTCCGGCGGCACGCGAGGGTTGGGGTGCGGCCGTTTTTTGAAGAGGAGGGAATCCTCCCTCTCCCCCCGGGGAGAGGGTCGGGGTGAGGGGGATGCATGGGAGGATTCTTGGAGGAGGGCCGCAGCGCGTCCCCCTCACCCTAACCCTCTCCCCGGGGGGGAGAGGGGATTCGGGGGTGGTATGGCGCGCCTTCAGAACGCCTTCTTCTTGCGGTCGGCCAGTTGCCAGATCATCGGGGTGAAGATCAGCTGCATCGCCAGCGCCATCTTGTCGCCGGGACAGACGATGGTGTTGGGCCGGGTCATGAAGCTCTCCTTCAGCATCGACAGCAGATAGGGGAAGTCGATGCCCTTGGGCCGGGCGAAGCGGATGACCAGCATGCTCTCGTCCGAGGTCGGGATGTCGCGGGCGATGAAGGGGTTGCTGGTGTCCACCGTCGGCACCCGCTGGAAATTGACGTCGGTGCTGCTGAACTGCGGGCAGATGTATTTCACATAGTCGGGCATGCGCCGCAGGATGGTGTCGACGATCGCCTCCTCCGAATAGCCGCGCATGTTGCGGTCGCGGTGGATCTTCTGGATCCATTCGAGGTTGACGATGGGGACGACGCCGATCTTCAGGTCGGCATGGCGGGACAGGTCGACGCGCTCGGTGCGCACGCAGCCGTGCAGCCCCTCGTAGAACAGCAGGTCGGTGCCGGGCTCGATCTCCTCCCAGGGGGTGAAGGTGCCGGGTTCCTGGCCGTAGGGCTCGGCCTCCTTGACGTCGTGCAGGTATTTGCGGGTCCGGCCGCCGCCGGTCTCGCCATAGCTGCGGAACAGGTCGTCCAGCTCCTCGAACAGATTGGCGTCGGGGCCGAAATGGCTGAAGCTGGACTGGGGATCCGCCTGGGCCTCGGCGACCCTGGCGCGCATCTCCCGGCGGTCGTAGCGGTGGAAGCTGTCGCCTTCGACGATGGCGGCGGCGACGCCCTCGCGCCGGAAGATCTGCTGGAAGGTGCGGGTGACGGTGGTCGTCCCTGCCCCGGAGGAGCCGGTGACGACGATGATCGGATGACGGGCCGACATGGGGGCGGTCTCCTCAGCCGAGCGGGGCGGTTTCGGGCGCCAGGAACAGCGACCGGGTGCCGAACAGCGGCGATTTGAAGCTCAGATCCTCGCCGCGGTCGTAGGCGGCGTGGTAGGCGACCAGCCGCTCCACCTCGGCTTTCGATCCCAGGATCACCGGCACCCGCTGGTGCAGGGCCAGCGGCTGGATGTCGAGGATGCGCTGCCGGCCGGTGCTGGCCGCGCCGCCCGCCTGCTCCACCAGCATGGCGATGGGGTTGGCCTCGTAGAGCAGGCGCAGGCGGCCCGGCTTGTGGGTCGGGCGGGCGTCGCGCGGATAGAGGAAAACGCCGCCGCGGATCAGGATGCGGTAGACCTCCGCCACCAGCGAGGCGATCCAGCGCATGTTGAAGTCGGCCTCGCGCGGGCCGGAGCTGCCCTTGACGCACTCCTCGACATAGAAGCGCACCGGCGGTTCCCAGAAGCGGGCGTTGGAGCTGTTAATGGCGAACTCGCAGACATGGTCGGGGATGCGCATGTCGGGATTGGTCAGGGTGTAGGCGCCGATCTCGCGGTCGAGCGTGAAGCCGTGGACGCCGTCGCCGAGCGTGACGATGATCATGTCGGCCGGGCCGTAGAGGGCGAATCCGGCCGCCACCTGCTGGGTGCCGGGCTGGAGGAAATGCTCCACCTCCGGCTCCTCGATGCCATCGGGAGCCCGCAGGATCGAGAAGATGGTGCCGACCGTCAGGTTGACGTCGACGTTCGACGAACCGTCCAGCGGGTCGAAGGCCAGCAGATAGCGGCCGCGCGGGTATTCGCGCGGGATGCGGTAGGGCTCGTCCATCTCCTCCGACGCCATGCCGCAGAGCTTGCCGCCATATTCGCAGGTGCGCAGCATGATCTCGTTGGCGATCAGGTCGAGCGGCTTCTGCGTCTCGCCATGGACATTGACGCCCGGTTCGGGAACCGGGGCGGCGGGCTGGCCGGCCGGCGGCTTCAGCGAGCCGCGCGCGGCGGCGCTGGCGATGAACTTGCAGGCGGTCTGCACGTCGTTGAGCAGGGCCGTCAGGTCGGTGTCCGGGCCGCCGCGGCGGCGCTGATCCTCGATGATGAATTTGCTGAAGGTCGTTCGGCGGTGCGGCATCGGTTCCCCCTCTCTCGTCGTTTTGTGCGGCCGGATTCATGCCGGCCTATTGCGTGAAGACGCGGCTCTTGCGGATGTCCTCCTCGGCGATGGTCTGAAGATCGGCGGCGGCGATGGCGGCCCCGCGCGCCTCGAACAGGCGGTTGGCCTGGCGCAGCCGGGCACGGTCGAGCGCGTTGCGGATCGAGCGGGCGTTGGCGAAGCGCGGCTGGGCCATGCGGCGGACGATGTAGTCGGACATCGCCCGCTCGGCCTCCGGCGCCATGCGGTACTGCATGCCGGCTGCCATCAGCCGGGCGATCTCCAGCAGCTCCGACGCCTCGTAGTCGGGGAAGTCGACATGGTGGGCGATGCGCGACGCCATGCCGGGGTTGGAGCGGAAGAACACCTCCATGCGGTCGCGGTAGCCGGCGAGGATCACCACGAGGTCGTCGCGGTTGTCCTCCATCACCTGGAGCAGGATTTCGATGGCCTCCTGGCCGTAGTCGCGCTCGTTCTCCGGCCGGTAGAGGTAATAGGCCTCGTCGATGAACAGCACGCCGCCCATGGCGCGTTTCAGCACCTCCTTGGTCTTGGGCGCGGTGTGGCCGATATACTGGCCGACCAGATCGTCCCGGGTGACGCCGACCACATGATTGCGGCGGATGTAGCCGAGCCCGTGCAGCAGCCCGGCCATCCGGCGGGCGACGCTGGTCTTGCCGGTGCCGGGATTGCCGGTGAAGCACATGTGCAGCGACGGGGGCTCCGCCCTGAGGCCGATGCTGCGGCGGGCGCGCTCGACCAGCAGCAGGGCGGCGATCTCGCGGATGCGGGTCTTCACCGGGACCAGCCCGACCAGCTCGCGGTCCATCCCGGCCAGCAGGTCACCGATGCCGGACTGGCGGTAGAGCGCGTCGAGGTCGATGGAGGGTTCGGCGGCCGGGGAGGAGGCGGCCAGGGGTTCGGCGGTGTCAGGGGTGCGTTCGAGGAGGGCGGCAGGTCCGGGCTCAGCCGCCATGACCGGTCCCCGTACCATAGCGCTCCCCCGCCGGGCGGCCGGTGGCGTAGCTGCGCACCGTGTAGCCGATGCGCCGGCCCGGCCCCTCGGCGCGCAGCAGCTCGAAACCGGGCTCGACCGCCGGGCGGTTGACCAGGAAGGACATGCGCACCGTCTCGAACCCCTCCGAGCCGTCGAAGGCCAGCACCTTGACGTAGTGGTCGGGATGGGCGGTGCGGCAGGCGTCGATCTCCATCGTCACGCCCTTGGCGTCGCGCAGGTCAAACATCGGGTTGCCCCACATCGTCCAATAGCTGTTGCGCGGGTGCGGGTCGTCGGTGAACTCCACCGCCACCGCCCAGCCCTGGTCGAGGGCATATTGGACCTGCGCGGTGATCTCGCCCACCGTCAGGTCGGGCAGGAAGGAGAACTGGCCCTGGGTAAGCCGCATGGGTGTCGATCGCATCGGGCTTGCTCCTTCACATCGCCGCGGTTGGGGTGGGGACGTAATCGACGCTGTCGGTCGAGGCATAGTCGAAGGTGACGTCCTTCCAGGTGTCGAGCGCGGCGCGCAGCGGGGCACACCAGCGGGCGGCGTCGCGCAGGATCTCCGGCCCCTCGTTCCAGATGTCGCGGCCCTCGTTGCGGGCCTTGACCATCACCTCCAGCGCGACGCGGTTGGCGACCGCCCCGGCCTGGATGCCGTCGGGATGGCCGATGGTGCCGCCGCCGAACTGGAGGACGACATCCTCGCCCAGATAGGTCAGCAGCTGGTGCATCTGCCCGGCATGGATGCCGCCGGACGCCACCGGCATCATCCGCTTCAGCCCGGCCCAAGGCTGGTCGAAGAAGATTCCGTGCTGGAGATTCTGCGGGACATGGGTCTCGCGGCAGGTGTCGTAGATGCCGCGGATGACGTTGGGGTCGCCCTCCAGCTTGCCGACGACGGTGCCGGCATGGATGTGGTCGACGCCGGCCATGCGCATCCATTTGGCGATGACGCGGAAGGAGACGCCGTGGCTCTTCTGCCTCGTGTAGGTGGAATGGCCGGCGCGGTGCAGGTGCAGGATCATGTCGTTGCGCCGCGCCCATTTCGCCATCGACTGGATGGCGGTGTAGCCGATCACCAGATCGATCATGATGATGACGCTGCCGAGGTCGCGGGCGAACTCGGCGCGCTCGTACATGTCCTCCATGGTGGCGGCGGTGACGTTGAGGTAGGTGCCCTTGATCTCGCCGGTCTCGGCAATCGCGCGGTTCACGCCCTCCATGCAGTAGAGGAAGCGGTCGCGCCAATGCATGAAGGGCTGGGAATTGATGTTCTCGTCGTCCTTGGTGAAGTCGAGCCCGCCCTTCAGCGCCTCGTACACCACCCGGCCGTAGTTGCGGCCGGACAGCCCCAGCTTGGGCTTCATGGTGGCGCCGAGCAGCGGCCGGCCGAAGCTGTTCAGCCGCTCGCGCTCGACCACGATGCCGGTGGCCGGTCCCTGGAAGGTCTTCAGATAGGCGACCGGGATGCGCATGTCCTCCAGCCGCAGCCCCTTCAGCGGCTTGAAGCCGAAGACGTTGCCGATGATCGACGCGGTGAGGTTGGCGATCGAGCCCTCCTCGAACAGGTCGAGCTCGTAGGCGATGGAAGCGAAATACTGGCCGGGGGCGCCGGGCACCGGATCGACGCGGTAGGCCTTGGCGCGGTAGCGCTCGCAGTCGGTCAGCCGGTCGGTCCAGACCACGGTCCAGGTGGCGGTCGAGCTTTCGCCGGCGACCGCCGCCGCCGCCTCCTCCGGATCGACGCCGTCCTGCGGCGTGATGCGGAACAGGGCCAGGATGTCGGTGTCCTTGGGTTCGTAGTCGGGCTGCCAATAGCCCATCTGGCGGTATTTCAGCACGCCGGGCCGGTAGCGGGCCTTGGGATCGCTGACGACCGCCTCGCTGGGGGGAACCGTCGATACGTAATTCATCGTCTTCACCTCGCCGGAGCCGTTCGGTTCGTTCCGGCAAATGCTAGACGCACGTACTATTGAGGAAAATTCAAATATACAGCAGATTATGGATAGGGATTTCTCGCCTATCCCGGCTGCCACCGAGGGTGCAGATGACCATCCACCACGCCACGCTGCGCCAGCTCCAGATCTTCACCGCCGCCGCCCGCAGCCTGTCCTTCGCCCGCGTGGCCGAGCAGTTCGGCCTGACGCCGGGCGCGGTCTCGTTCCAGATCAAGCAGGTGGAGGGGCATTGCGGCTTCCCGCTGTTCGAGCGGGTCGGCCGCGGCGTCGTGCTGACCGAGGCCGGGCGCGACCTGCTGGAGCATGCGACGCTGATCCTCCAGGCGCTGGACAATGCCGACCGGCGGATGCTGGCGCTGAAGGGCGTCACCGGCGGCAACGTCACCATCGGGCTGGTCAGCACGGCGAAATACATCGCGCCGCACATGATCTCGCGCTTTCGCGAGGAACGGCCGGGTGTATCGATCCATCTGCGCGACGGCAACCGGCGCGAGGTGAACGCGATGGTCGCGAAGGGCGAGGTCGACCTCGCCATCATGGGCCGGCCGCTGGACGAGGATGAACTGCTGGGCGAGCCCTTCGCGCGGCATCCCAGCGTCATCATCTGCGCGCCCGGACATCCGCTGGCCGGCGCGGCGGGGTTGCGGCTGTCCGACCTTGCGGACTGCGGCTTCATCGCGCGGGAGGAAGGGGCCGGGACGCGGGCGCTGACCGACGCCTATTTCCAGGGCCGCGGCTTCACGCCGCGCATCGTCATGACGTCGAGCAGCAACGAGACGATCAAGCAGGCGGTGATGGCCGGCATCGGCATCGCCCTGTTGTCGCGCCACACCGTGGATCTGGAACTGGCGCTGGGGATGCTGTGCGAGCTGACGGTGGAGGGGCTGCCGCTGATGCGGTCCTGGTACGTCGCCCACCGCCGCAGCCTGCCGCTGCTGCCGGTCCATGCGCAGCTGCGCGCCTATCTGCTGGAACGCGGGCAGACGATCATCGACGGCCTGCACGCCAGCCATATGGCGCTGGCGGTGGCTGGAGGATCGGAGGCAATGGAATCCCCCTCTCCCCCCCGGGGAGAGGGTCGGGGTGAGGGGGATGCACAGGATGGATTCTCGGAAAAGGGCCGCCGCGCGCCCCCCTCACCCTAACCCTCTCCCCGGGGGGGAGAGGGGATCTTGCAGGGGAGAAGGGATCAGCGGGGGAGAGGGGATCTGCAGGGGGGAGATGCTCAGCGGGCCAGCCAGCCGCCGTCGACCGGCAGGATGGTGCCGTGGATGTAGTCGGCGGCGTCCGAGGACAGGAACACCGCCGGGCCGCCGATGTCCGACGGCAGGCTCCAGCGCCCGGCCGGGATGCGGCCCAGGATCTCGGCGCTGCGGTTCTCGTCGGCACGCAGCGCGGCGGTGTTGTTGGTGGCGACGTAGCCCGGCGCGATGGCGTTGACGTTGATGCCCTTCGACGCCCACTCGCAGGCCAGCAGCCTGGTGATGCCGGCGACGCCGCTCTTGGACGCGGTGTAGGACGGCACGCGGATGCCGCCCTGGAAGGACAGCATCGAGGCGATGTTGACGATCTTGCCCTTGCGTCCCTGGCCGATGGCGTAGCGGCCGAATGCCTGGCAGAGGAAGAACACCGTCTTGATGTTGAGGTTCATCACCAGATCCCAGTCGGCTTCGCTGAAGTCGACGGCGTCGGCACGGCGGATGGTCCCGGCATTGTTGACCAGGATGTCGAGCTGGCCGAGCGTGCCCACGGTTTCCTCGACCAGCCCCGCCACCGGGGCGATGCTGGTCAAATCGGCGTGGATGGCGTGGAACCGGCGGCCGGTCGCCTCGACCAGCACCTTGGTTTCGTCCAGCGACACGACGTCGACGGCGGCGATGTCGGCGCCGGCAGTGGCCAGCGCCACGGCGATGCCCTGGCCGATTCCGGTGTTGGCGCCGGTGACCAGCGCCACCTTGCCGCTCAGGTCGAATGAAGTGCTCATGGTCTTCGTCTCCGGTTCAGCGCATGTCGGCCAGGGCAACCTGGTCCATGTCGTCGAAGGTCTGGTTGTCGCCGCCCATCGCCCAGATGAACGAGTAATTGTGGGTGCCGACGCCGCAATGGATCGACCAGGAGGGCGAGATCACCGCCTGCTCGTTGGCGACCATGATGTGGCGGGTCTCGGTCGGCTCGCCCATGACGTGGAACAGCCGCGCGCTCTCCGGCAGGTCGAAGTAGAAATAGACCTCGCAGCGCCGCTCGTGGGTGTGGCAGGGCATGCTGTTCCACATGTTGCCGTTTTCCAGCATGGTCAGCCCCATGACCAGCTGCGCGGTGCGCACCACGTCGGGGTGGATCATCTGGTAGAGGGTCCGCTTGTTGCCGGTCGCCGTCTCGCCGAGATTGCGGGTCTTGGCCTGGGCGGCCGAGATCTTCATCGTCTCGAACCGGGCATGGGCCGGCGTGCTGACCAGATAGAACTTGGCCGGGCTGGCAGGGTCCAGGCTCTCGAAGCGGACGTCGACGCTGCCCATGGCGA
The DNA here is from genome assembly GCF_001305595.1 of Azospirillum thiophilum. Lineage (NCBI taxonomy): Bacteria > Pseudomonadati > Pseudomonadota > Alphaproteobacteria > Rhodospirillales > Azospirillaceae > Azospirillum > Azospirillum thiophilum. The sequence goes on along the minus strand of NZ_CP012402.1, from coordinate 624,277 downwards.
CATAGAGCGCGTCGCGGGTGTCGAGGTCGTAGACGCTGCCGTCGACCGTCACCCGCCCGGCACCGCCGACGTTGAACAGGCCGAGCTCGCGACGCTCCAGGAACGTGTCGCTGCCGATCTCCTTGGCCGACACCAGGGCGAGCGGGGCGGACACCGGCATGGCGCCGCCGGCGACGACGCGGTCGACATGGCTGTAGGTCAGGACGATGTCGTCGGGCTGGAAGATCGATTCGATGAGGAAACGGTCGCGCAGGGTCTGGGTGTCGTAGCCGCGCGCGTCGGCCGGATGGGTGTCGTAGCGGGTGGAGATTTTCATGGCGGCGGTCCTCTCAGGGCGGGCGGCGCGGCTGGCGCGGACGCCCGGGTAAAATCGGGCGGCCCCGGCTGCCCTCCCGTGGGGGACTGCCGGGGCCGGGATGTGCGTCACTCGGCGGCAACGGCCTGGGTGGAAACCGGGGTGCCGGCCTTGGCGGCCTCGGCGGCCAGGTAGCGGGGCGACAGCACGCCGAAGCGGCGGGCCCACCAGGCGGTCAGCGGCGGGGTCAGCAAGGCGGTGACGACGACGCTGGTGGCGACCAGGGCGGTGGCGGCCGGGGCGCTCGGGGCGAAGGACGGCTCGATCGAGGCGATGATCGGCGGGACGGTGACGGCGGCCCCGGCGGTGGAGGCGGCGCCGATGCCGGCGGTGCCGTTGCCCTTGGCCAGGAAGATGTCGGCCAGGACCAGCGTGGTGCCGGTGACGATGATGACGCCGACGCCGAGCACGATGCCGAGCAGGCCGGTGTTCAGGATCGTCGTGAAGTTCAGGTTGTTGCCCAGCGCGAAGGCGAAGAAGGGCACCATCACGCCGACGCCCTGGGTGAAGAAGGCACGCAGATCCTTGTCGAGGTTGCCGAGCGCGAAGCCGATGACGAAGGGCAGCAGCGCACCGACCATGGTCTGCCACGGGAAGACGGCCAGACCGGCGATGCCCAGCGTGACCATGGTCATGAAGGGGCCGGATTCCAGGCACATCAGGCAGAAGGCGCCGGCCTCCTCCTTGGTGCCGTACTGCTGCATCAGCGCCATGTACATGCCGCCGTTGGTGTCGTTCATCGCGGCGATGATCGCCAGCACCGACAGGCCGGTGAGGAAGCCCGAGCTGATGCCCTCGGTCGGGATGAACCAGGAGGCGACGACGCCGGCCAGCGCGGCGGTGATGATCTTGACCGAGACCAGGACGCCGCTCTTGCGCAGCACCAGCGGGGTGGCCTTCAGGCTGATGCTGGCGCCGATGCAGAAGAACCAGACCGACAGGATCGGCAGCGTGCCGGTGATCAGCCCGTTGGTGAAGGACCCGAAGAACTTGCCGGTGGTGGGCGCGAAGGTGTTGAGGCACGCCCCGAGAAACAGGGGAACGATCATCATCCCGCCGGGGATGCGGTCGATGCGCTTCTTGATGTTCATGGCGCTGGGCTCCTGAGTTGCCCGCTCTGGGCTGGTCCGCTTCGGGTTTGTCCGCCGGGAGCGTGCGGCCGGTTCGCCGCGGTGGCTTGGTGTGTACTAGTATACTAGTACGCAGCGCTGCGACCGCCTTTGACCTGGATCAATCGGGATGCGGAATTCGGCGGCGGGGCTTGCGCATCGGTCCGGCGGGGCAGCAAGCGCCGGACCTCATCCCGCAAGCCGGGCCGCGGCGCAGTCTATGACATGACGTCGATGACGATCTTGCCGAATGGTCCCCGGTCCAGACGGTCGAACGCGGCAGGAAGGTCGGCGAGCGGATAGCGGGAGTCGACGACCGGCTTGATGCCCGTTCGATCGACCGCACGGACCAGCCGCTCCAGAGCCCTTCTGCTGCCGGTTCCGATCCCATGGATCGTGATGTCCTTGAGCATCAAGGGCATTGCGGGTGCCTGGATGTCCCAGCCGTCGAGCGCGCCGATCTGACAGACACGGCCACCCACCGCCGTGACCTGCACTGACCGACCGAGATGTTTGCCGCCGATGACCTCCAGCACGATATCCACGCCGCGCTCGGAGGTGAGCCGGTAGACGGCTTCCACCCAGTCGCTGCCGGCGTCGATGAAATGATCCGCGCCGAGCGCCTTCGCGCGTGCCTCGTATTCAGGCTGACCGCAGACGATCACCCTGGCACCGTTGGCCTTGGCGATCTGCATTCCGAAAAGCGCGACCCCGCCCGTGCTGGGGATCAGAACCGTGTCGCCCGCCTGTACCCCGGCCCGCTCGACAAGCGCAAACCAGGCCGTGAGGCCGGCGACCGGAAGCGCGCAGGCCTGCCATGGCTCGAGCGTTTCCGGCGACGGGGCGAACCATTCCTCCGGCATGGCGACATACTCGGCAAGCACACCCGGATAAAAGCCGCCCAGGGTTTGATACGCAGGCTTGCGGGCGGTACCGGCACGCAACCCGTCGATCCAGTCCGGGGTCGGCGTGGAGATGACCTTCATGCCCAATCCGAAGCGGCTTGCGCCTTCGCCGAGCGCCACCACTTCGCCGGCAAGGTCGGAGCCGGGCGTGAAAGGGAATGTCAGCGGCAGCCCGCGGCCGGTCTCGACGACCATCTTGTCGCGATAGTTCAGCGCCACCGCATTGACCCTCACCAGAACCTCCCGCAGGCCGGGCCGGGGGATCCCGACATCGTTCAGCCTGAGGCTCTGCTTGCCTATCGCATCGATTTCCCAGCGTTTCATCGTCGTCATTTGCCGCTCCATCCCATCCCTGACCACGCACGGCGTCCGGCACCATGTCGGACGCCCTGCGTGTCATCGGGAGGACTATGCAGCTCGCAATTATGCCTGTGTATGGTACCTATCCGGCATGAAGTATTGCATTGGGCCGCCATAATGAACGGAACGGAATTCACGCAGTTGAAGGCGTTCGTCACCGTCTGCCAGGAACGGGCGTTCGGGCGCGCTGCCAGGCGGCTCGCGATGTCGCCGTCGGCGCTGAGCCGCACAGTCCGATCTCTTGAAAGCCGCCTTGGCGTGCGCCTTCTCAACCGGACGACCCGGAGTGTCGGACTGACGGAAGCAGGGCGCGTTCTCTACGATCGCGTCACGCCGATGATGACGGGCATGGACGAGGCCGTTCTGGCGGTCGGAGCCTATCAGGAAACGCCAAAAGGCGTGGTGCGGGTCAACCTGCCGAGCATCGCGGCACGGATTGCCATCCTGCCCAGACTGGCGCGGTTCCGATCCACTTACCCGGAGATCCGCCTGGATCTGGCGATCGACAACGACATTACGGATGTGGTTGCGCAGGGCTTCGATGCCGGTGTCCGCATCGGCGGTCAAATCAGTCGCGATATGGTCGCAGTTCGCATCACGCCCGATCTTCGAATGGCGGTTGTCGGCTCCCCGTCCTATTTCGCCGGCCGGCGGCGGCCCGAAATCCTGGCCGATCTGAAAGACCACATGTGCCTTACCTACAAATGGAAAGATACCGGAGTTCTGTACCCATGGCGGTTCGCCGACGTCGATGGTGTGATCGATATCGATGTCGAGAATGTGCTGACTGCCAATGATACGGATCTTCTTTTGGCGGCAGCGTGCGAAGGGCTTGGACTGGCCTACCTGATTGAAGATTTCGTAATGCCTTTCCTTGAAAATGGAAAACTTGTCCGGGTATTGGAACCCTTGTGCAGAGTTTTCCCGGGTTTTCATCTCTACTACTCAGAACGGACGCACATGCCTGCTTCCGTGAGGGCTTTTATCGACTTCATGAGAGTTTCAGTCTGAAGGCCGCTCCCGCGGACCGGAGCGATGCGCGCCCCACTCAACCGGGGCTTCGGCCGTGCGTCCGGAAGAACCCGTTGAGGGCGTCGAACGGCTCGGCCTCGGCCAGGGCGTCGAAACGGCCCTCGTCGGCCAGCATGCGCGCCGCACGCAGGAAGCCGCCCCACGCGGCGCGGCTCAGCGCGCTGCCAAGGCTGATCCGCCGCACGCCCAGTCCGGCGATCTGCTCAACCGTCAGGCCGATCGGCGCGGAGACCAGCAGGTTGAGCGGCTTCGGCCCCACCGCAGCGACCGCCGCCTCGATGATGTCCGGCGTGCGCAGGCCCGGCGCATAGAGGACGTCGGCTCCCGCCGCCGCATAGGCCGGCAGCCGGCGCAGCACCTCCTCGACGGCCGCCGGGTGGTCGACCAGCAGGGCTTCGCAGCGGGCGGTCAGCAGGATGCCAGTGCCGCGCAGCGCCTCCGCCGCCGCGGCGATCCGCTCGACGGCGTGAGTGAAATCATACAGCGGCTTCGACGGATCGCCGGTGGCGTCCTCCACCGACAGGCCGGCGACGCCGGTGTCGGCACAGAGCCGCAAATTGCGGGCCAGCCCGTCGAGGTCATGGGCATAGCCGGATTCGAAGTCGGCGTTCACCGGCAGGGCGGTCGCCCGGACGATGTCGGCGATGTGGGACAGCATGTCCGCGCACGGCACCGCCCAATCGGCATCGGGCAGCCCGCGCGAGAAGGCGAACCCCGCCGAGGTGGTGGCCAGGGCGCGGAAGCCGAGATTTTCCAGCATCAGCGCGCTGCCGGCATCCCACGGATTGGGAATGACGAAACAGCCGTCCCGGTGGAGGTCGGAGAACACGGCGCGGGCTTGGCGGCGGTCGGCCATCACGGTCTCTTTTGCTGGAAGGGCGGCGCGGGCGCGGCCGGCCTTTCCTCCCACGCTACGGCAGTACGCCCGCGCAGTCCATCGGCCGACGACGCGGGTGCCGGGCCGCGCCGGTCAGACCATCGAATCGATCTCGCGGCGGCTGTCCTCGGACAGGCCGAGCCGGGAGGCGAGATAGGCAAGATACTGGCGGTCGACCTCGCTGCCGCCGCGCACCGCCAGTTCGGACGCCAGATAGACCTGTTCGGCCGTCTCGGGATCGTGGACGTCGCGGACGATCTCGTCCAGCGGCCGCGGCGCCCGCAGCTCGGCCTCGACGATGCGGCGGTCCTCCGGCTCGGCCTGGGCAGCGTCGAGGCTGTCGAGAATGCGCCGCTGCTCGTCGGGCGAGATCCGGCCGTCGGCATTGGCCGCCGCGATCATCGCGCGGATCAGCAGAAGCGCCTTGGCGTCGCCGAGATCCGGTTCCGGCGGGCCGCCGCGCAGCACGCCTGCCAGACGGTCGCCGAGGCCGCCGCCGCCGGCCTTTCCTGCCGCTCCGCCCAATATGCCGCCCAGTGCACCGCCCACTGTGCCGCCCCCGGCACCGCCGCCCAGCGCGCCGCCCAGCACACCGCCGAGCCCCAGCCGGTCGAGGATGCCCCCCAGCGGTCCGCCCGCCGACGGAGCCGGAGCCGGAGCCGGCCCCGATGGCTGCCCCGATGGGTGATGGCCCGGAGCGGCCGGCGTCCGGCTGTCCTGGTAGGCCCGGTAGGCGAGATAGGCGAGCGAGGCGAGGCCCGCCTTCTGCAAAAGTCCCGAGCCGCCGGCCGCAGCATGGGGCATGCCATAGCCGTGGCCGTACTTGCCCTTCATCTTCTTCCTGCCCTTCTTGCCGAGGAGCAGGGGCATCGCGGCGGCGAAGGCCGGCCCCCGGCCGGTGTGGCCGCCGAGCCCGTTGGCCATGATGACGCCGAGGACTTTGCTGAGGTTGCTCATCGTTCCCTTCCCTGCCGGCTGCGGATGACACATCCCGGCCGCAGCGGTGTGCCGCGGACGGGAGCCGTAGAGATGGGGACGGCCGCGGCCATTGAAACCGGTGTCCCCCGCAAGAGCGGCGGGGGAAAGGCGGGGCCGCCGTTCGAACGGCCCCGGACATCACCTGGCGAGCGTCACTTGACCAGCGGGCAGCCGCTGGCCTTCGGGTCGATGTAGGCCTGCGCGGCGGGAACCGTCTTGACGATCTTGAAATAGTCCCAGGCATACTTGGATTCGGCCGGCGTCTTCACCTGGGCCAGATACATGTCGTTGAGGATCCGGCCGTTGGCGGCGATCTTCGCGTCCTTCATCATCATGTCGGTGATCGGCATGGACCGCATCTTGGCCGCCACCTTGTCGGTATCGTCGGTGCCGGCCTCCTTGACCGCCTTCAGGTAATGCCGGACCGCCGAATAGACGCCGGCCTGGTTCATCGACGGCTTGCGCCCGGTGCGCTCCTCGAACTTCTTCGACCAGGCGCGGGTCTCGTCGGTCATGTCCCAATAGAAGGAGTTGGCGAACATCAGGCTCTGCGCGGTCTCCAGCCCGAGCGCATGGATGTCGTTGACGTTCAGCAACAGGCCGGCAAGCGTCTGGCCGCCCTGGGGAATGCCGAACTCGGCCGCCTGCTTGACGGCATTGATGGTGTCGCCGCCGGCATTGGCGAAGGCCACCACCTCGGCACCCGACGCCTGCGCCTGCAGCAGGTAGGAGGAGAAGTCGGACGCGCCCAGCGGATGGCGCACGCTGCCCTTGATGGTGCCGCCGAGCTGCTTGACCGTGTTGACCGCCTCGGCTTCCAGCGAATGGCCGAAGGCATAGTCGGCGGTGATGAAGAACCAGCTCTTGCGGCCCTGCTCGACCAGCGCGCGGGCGGTGGCGGAGGCCACGGAATGGTTGTCCCAGGTCCACTGGAAGCCGTAGGGGCTGCATTCCTTGCCGGTCAGGTCGGTCGAACCGGGGCCGGACATCAGGAAGAGGCGCTTCTTGTCCCGCGTGATCGCCTGCACCGCCAGCGCGGCGGCCGAGTTCGGCACGTCGCCGACGACGTCGACCTTCTCGGTGTCGATCCACTGGCGGGCCAGGTTGGCGGCGATGTCCGCCTTGTTCTGGTGGTCGCCGACGATGATCTCGATCTTGGTGCCGTTGACGGCATTGCCGAACTCCTCGGCCGCCATCCGGGCGGCGATCGCCGACCCTTCGCCGTTGATGTCGGCGTAGATGCCGGAGCGGTCGGACAGCATGCCGATCTTGATGACGTTGTCGGACATCTGGGCCTGGGCGGTGCCGGAGGCCAGGGCGGCCAGGGCGGCGCCGGCGAGAAGCAGTGTGCGCATGGTTCGCTCCCTAATTGGACGGTTCTTGGTGTTTGGGACGCCCGCCCCCCGACCGGGATCGGGGGGCGGATATCGGTTGCCCGATGTCAGTGGCCCGGTATCAGTGGGTGGTATAACCGCCATCGACCGGAAGGGCCGTTCCGGTGATCGAGCCTGCGGTGTCGGAACACAGGAAGGCGATGGCGGAGGCGACCTCCTCCGGGGCGATCAGCCGGCCGGTCGGCATCTTCTCCAGGAACACCGCCTGCAGCACCCGGTCCTCCGGCAATCCGGTGACCTCCGCCTGCTGGGCGATCTGCCGCTCGATGATCGGGGTCAGCACCGTGCCGGGACAGACCGCGTTGCAGGTGATGCCGTGGGGCGCGACCTCGATCGACACCGACTTGGTCAGGCCGATGATGCCGTGCTTGGCGGCGACATAGGCCGGCTTGTGCGGCGCCCCCACCATGCCCAGCACCGACGAGGTGTTGACGATCCGTCCCCAGCGCCGCTCCCGCATCGCCGGCAGCGCCGCCTTGATGGTGTGGAAGGCGGCGCTGAGATTGACCGCCAGCAGCAAATCCCACTTGTCGTCGGGGAACTCGTGCAGCGCGGCGACATGCTGGATGCCGGCATTGTTGACCAGGATGTCGACCGGCCCCAGCAGGCGGGCGGCCTCGGCCATCATGGCGCGGGCCTCCTCCGGCCGGCTGAGGTCGGCGGCGGAATAGACGATCCGGCTGCCGCTGCGCTCGGCGATCTCGGCGCAGTTGCGGTCGATCTCCGCGCGGTCGCCAAAGCCGTTGACCATCACGTCGCAGCCCCGGCCGGCAAGCTCGCGCACCGTCGCCAGACCGATGCCGCTGGTGGAGCCGGTGACGACGGCAATTCTGTTCTGCATGTCTGTTCGTTCCTCGGTCGGATGATATCGCGTCAGAACGCCACCTGGTCGGCGCCCTTGAGATCGAGCATGGCGCGCGCCTCCTCGGGTGTGGCGACCTCCAGCGACAGCTCTTCCAGGATGCGGCGGATCTTCGCCACCTGCTCGGCGCTGTTGCGGGCGAGCCGGCCCTTGGCGAGATAGAGGCTGTCCTCCAGCCCGACGCGGACGTTGCCGCCCATCACCGCCGCCATGGTGGTGAAGGGGATCTGGTGGCGGCCGGCGGCCAGCACCGACCATTCGTAATCCTTGCCGAACAACCGGTCGGCGGTCTCGCGCATGAAGACGAGGTTGCGTTCCTCCGCGCCGATGCCGCCGAGGATGCCGAAGATGGTCTGGATGAACAGCGGCGTCTTCACCAGCCCGCGGTCGAGGAAATGCGCGAGGTTGTAGAGGTGCCCGACATCATAGCATTCGAACTCGAACCGCGTGCCGCAGCCCTCGCCGAGGTGCTCCAGGATGTAGGCGATGTCGCGGAAGGTGTTGCGGAAGATGAAGTCGTCGGTGCTGCGCAGATAGGGCTCTTCCCAGTCGTGCTTCCAGTCCTTGTAGCGGTCGGCCAGCGGGAAGATGCCGAAATTCATCGACCCCATGTTGAGCGAGCACATTTCCGGCTTGGCCAGCAGCGGGGCGGCGAGCCGCTCCTGCACCGTCATGTTCAGCGAGCCGCCGGTGGTGATGTTCAGCACCGCGTCGGTGGACTGCTTCAGCCGCGGCAGGAACTGCATGAACACCGACGGATCGGGGGTCGGCTGCCCGGTGCGGGGATCGCGGGCGTGCAGGTGCAGGATCGCCGCGCCGGCCTCCGCCGCGCCGACGCCCTGTTCGACGATCTCGTCCGGCGTGACCGGCAGGGCATCCGACATGGTGGGGGTGTGGATCGATCCGGTCAGCGCGCAGCTGATGATGACCTTCTTCTTCGATGCGGCCATGGAAGGCCCTCCTGTGCGGGTCCGGCCGGGAAGGCTGCGGACGGTTAGAGTGCGGGGTCTGGGGTGGCGGGCGGCTATCCCCGCTCGAGCTGGTCCAGGCGTTGGAGATGGGTGGCGAGACGGGCGGCGGTCTCTTCCCGCTCGGCGTCGGTCCAGTTCCGGAAGCCCGCGCCGGACTTCATGCCGAGTCGCCCGGAGGCGACCAGATCGCGCAGGAAGGGCTGCGGGCCCGGCGTGCGGTCGAGGTCGGGCAGGACATGGCCATGCACCGCCAGCGTGAGGTCGGTGCCGACGAGATCGGCGTTCTCCAGCGGCCCCAGCACGGCGAGCCGCCGGCCGAAGCTGGCCTTCACCACGGTATCGACCGTCTCGGCGTCGCAGACGCCGTCCTGGACCAGCGCGATGGCCTCGCGCCACAATGCATGCTGCAGGCGGTTGCCGATGAAGCCGGGAACGTCCTTGCGCACCTCGACCGGCATCTTGCCGATGGAACTCAGCAGGGCGGTCATCGCGGCGACCGCCGCATCGGCGGTGTCGCGCGTCCGCACCACCTCGACCAGCGGGATCAGATGGGCCGGGTTCCACCAGTGGGTGCCGAGCGCACGGGTCCGATCGCGCAGCGGCTCCATGATCCGGGTGATCGGGATGACCGACGTGTTGCTGGCGAGAAGCGCGTGAGGCGGCGCCGCCGCCTCGGCCGCTGCGAGGATGCGCTGCTTGAGGGCGAGATCCTCGGGCACCGCCTCGATGACGATGTCGGCGGCGGCGACCGCCTGCTCCAGCGTCTCGCGCGGGTGGATGCGGTCGGCGGCGGCGAGGTCCTGACCCGCCTCCCCGAGGGTGCGGCGGATGCGGTCGAGGATGCCGGCCCGGCGGCCGGCGTCGGGCTCCTGGATGTCGACATGGTGTCCGGCGGCGGCGAAGGCCTGCGCGATCCCCTGCCCCATCATCCCGGCGCCGATGATGGCGATGCGCTGGTGTGTCATGGTCTGTGCATTCCCCCCTTCGCATGGCCGGATGGCCCTGAACCGCCGTCTTTGCCGTACCAGCGCCGCTTCAGGGCGCTGTGCTGATTGTTCGTTGCTACCGCGTTTGCGGATTTCTTGTAAGCAAAGTGCATGCCAAATCGTCAAGCATCTGTTATAGAATGATTTTTGTCCGGTTCCTGCAATAAGCCAAAGGCTGGGTGTTTGAGATTGCGCACACGCCGTTGCGGCAGGAGCCTCAGCCTCCTTGAAAATTGGCGCTTTCGTCGTGTTCACTTTTCTGACAGATAATGTTCTTGATAGTGACAGTCAGTCATGGGGAAGATTTGGGTATGCCGACGGACCGGGCCGAACAATTCGCCGCGGCGCGCACGCTGATGGTGATGATCGACGAGATGATCGACGGCGCCCTGCTGGTCGACAAGGATGTCCGGATCGTCTGGTCGAACGACAAGCATGTCTGGTTCAACGACAAGCTGATGGCGCAGCTTGGATTCCAATCGCCCGCCGACGCGATCGGCCAGCCGGTGGAGCGCGTCATCCCGCACAGCCGGATGCGCGAGGTGGTTGAAACCGGCCGCTCGATGCCGCTCGACATCATGCGCTATGGCGAGCACACGCTGTTGGTCAGCCGCCTGCCGCTGCGCGACGAACAGGGGGAGGTCATCGGCGCCCTCGCCTTCGCCCTGAAGCACAGCCTGACCTATCTCCGGCCGATCGCCGACCGCTTCAACAAGCTGCAATCGCGGCTGAACCGGGTGGAACAGGAGTTGGCGGCCAGCCGGGCGTCGAAATATACGGTGGAGAACCTGATCGGCTTCAGCCCGGCGATGCTGGAGGTGAAGCGGCTGGTGCGCCGGGCCGGCCAGATCCGCTCGGCGGTCCTGCTGCTGGGCGAGACCGGGACCGGCAAGGAGCTGGTGGCGCAGTCGATCCATGCCGGCTCCGACCGCGCGCACCGCCCCTTCGTCGGCGTCAACACCGCCGCCATTCCCGAAAATCTGCTGGAGGCGGAGTTCTTCGGCGTCGCGCCGGGGGCCTACACCGGTGCCGGCCGCCAGCCGCGCCCCGGCAAGTTCCAGCTGGCCGACGGCGGCACCCTGTTCCTCGACGAGATCGGCGACATGCCGCTGCCGTTGCAGGCCAAGCTGCTGCGCGCCCTGCAGGAGCGCGAGGTCGAGCCGCTGGGGTCCAACAAGGTGGTCAAGGTCGATGTCCGCATCGTCGCGGCGACCAGCCGGCCGCTGGCCGAGATGGTGCGCAGCGGCGCGTTCCGGCCCGATCTCTACTACCGGCTGAACGTCTTCCCGATCCAACTGCCGGCGCTGCGCGACCGCCGGGACGATCTGGAGATTCTCGCCTCGTTGTTCTCGGAGAGGGTCGCGCTCAGCCTCGACCAGCCGATGCGCGACCTCACGCCGCCGGCGCTCGACCGGCTGCGGCGCCATGACTGGCCCGGCAACGTCCGCGAACTGGCCAATGTCGTCGAACAGGTCTATGTGCGCACCGAAGGCGACCGCATCACGGCCGAGGATTTCGCGGACATTCTGCCGGGCGCCGCGCCGGACGCCCACCTCGGCCGCTCCAATCCGTCCATCGCCGTGGCGGACGGGAAACGCCCGCTGGCCGTGGCGATGGACGATCTGGAACGCTCGCTCATCCTCGAAGCGCTCGCGGGCTGCCGGGGCAACAAGCTGGAGGCCGCCCGCAGCCTCGGCCTGTCGCGCACCAACCTCTATGCCAAGCTGCGCAAGCACGGCATCCCGGTGCAGCCGGACGATTGATGCGGCTGCGGGCGCCTCAGAACTTCCGCGAGACGCGGGCGGTGACGGTCAGCGGTTCGTTGAGGTAGCACATCGACTGGGTCGCGTTTTTGGTGCAGGTGTATTCCACCTCGCGGTCCAGCAGGTTCCGCACATTGACCGACAGGCGCCACGCCTCGGCGGTGTAGCGCACCATCATCTCGTCCATCACATAGGCGGCGGTGGTGACGTTGCTGGAATTGTTGGTGGTCTTGCCGACGAAACGCAGGCCGCCGCCCAGCCCGAAGCCTTCCAGCGGCCCGTCCTGCACGCCGTAATCCAGCCACAGCGACGCGGTGTGGATCGGCTGGTCGGACTGCTGGCGGCCGATCTCGCTGGCGGTGTTGCTCTTCGTCACCTCGATGGGGTTGTAGGTGTAGGCGGCGACCGCGTTCAGCCCCTGGGCCAGCCCCATGGTCAGGCCCAGCTCGACGCCCTGCGACTTCACCTCGCCGGTCTGCACGCTGCACCGGCTGCCGCTGCACAGATGGGTCGGATCGGGGTCGGTGGTCAGCACATTCTGCTTGCGCAGGTCGAACAAGGCGACGGTCGCCAGCAGGTTGCTGCCCTGCGGCTCGTACTTCACGCCGATCTCGTACTGGCGGCCGGTGGTGGGCGTGAAGCGGGTGCCGCCCCAGCCGGTGCCCGATTGCGGCTCGAAGGATTCGGCGTAGCTGGCATAGGGGACCAGCCCGAAGCCGGTCTTGTAGGCGACGCCGAAGCGGCCGGTGTAGGCGTTCTGGTAGCCGACGCCGCTGGAGACGCCGGGGAAATCGCGGCGGCCGCCCAGCAGGAAGACCCAGTTCTCGCCGACCGAGATCTGGTCCTGGACATAGACGCCCAGCATGCGGCTGTCCACGTCGTCGAACGACAGGGCCGGTTCCGACCCGTAGCTCCCGTAGACCGGGTTGAACAGGTCGAGCGAGGTCTCGACCGACCGCGATCCGAAACCGTCCTTCATGTTCAGATAGGAATAATCCACCCCGCCCAACAGCGTGTGGTCGGTGGAGAGGACGGAGAATTTCCCTTCGGCGCGGGCGTCGAACGCGTAGTTCTCGGCGTCCTGGCCGTAGACATACTGGGCGCGGTTGATGATCCGGCCGTTGGCCTGGAAGCTGCCGGGCCAGACCTGCCGGTAATCCAGGTCGTATTTCGCGTAGCGGCCGCCGAAGGAGAATTTCAGGCGGTCGCTGACCGCGTGCTCGGCCAGCAAGGTGACCTGGGTCTGTTCCTGTTGAAAGCGGTCGTAGTCCGGCTCGCCCATGTAGGTCTTGGAATTGGTCGTGCCGTAGGCCGTGGTGTAGCGGCGGCGCGGCGTCCAGCCCCGGCTCTCGTCCACCTGATGGACGGCGGCCAGCGTGACGCTGGTCCCCTGCTGCGGCCTCCAGGTCAAGGACGGGGCGATCATCTTGCGGTCGGCCCGGTCATGCTCGATGCCGTTCAGGCCGTTGCTGTCCTGGACGGCGGCGGTGATGCGGTAGAGCAGCTCCTTGTCCTGGTCCAGCGGGCCGGTGATGTCGCCTTCGATGCGCTTCCAGTCGTTGGAGCCGTATTCCACCGCGACCTCGGCCGACTGGACGTCCTGCGGGCGCTTGCTGACCATGTTGATCAGGCCGCCGGGAACGCTCTGGCCGTACATGACGGAGGCCGGGCCGCGCAGGATCTCGACCCGCTCCATCAGGAAGGAATCCATCCGCTGCCAGCTCTGGCCGGCGACCTTCAGCCCATCGCGGTAATAGGTGGTGGTGACCGGAAAGCCGCGCATCTTGTACCAGGAGCTGCGCGAATCGCCGACCGAGCCGTAGGACAGCACGACGCCCGGCGTGTATTTGACGGCATCCTCCAGCGTCTGGACATTGCGCGCCTCCAGCTCCTCCGCGCCGACGACGCTGATGCTCTGGGGCGTCTCGACCAGCGGGGTGTCGGTCTTGGTGGCGCCGGCGGAGCGGGTCGCCACATAGCCCGGCACCGGACCGTAGGCGGTCGCGCGCCCGGTCCCGCCGCCCTGCACCGTCACCGGATCGAGCAGGACGGCGCCGGCGGCGGCGACCTTTTCCAGCGTGACGGTCTTGGGGCCGGTGAAGCGCCAGGTGAAGCCGCTGCCGGCCAGCAGTTGGTTGAGCGCGTCCACCGGGGTGGCGGTGACGTTCAGGCCCGGGCTGGTCAGCCCCTGCACCGCCGGGGCCGAGAACAGCAGGCGGAACCCGGCCTGATCGGCGAAGGCGGTCAGCGCGCTGTCGAGCGACTGGGCCGGAACGCTGAAACGCATCGCCGGCTCCGCGCCGGCCTGGGCGACGGTGGTGGTGGCTGCAGCGAGAGGCGCCGGCAGGACGGCAAGAGCCGCGCAAGCGGTGGACAGCAGAAGAAACTGGCGAAACCCTCGCCCGACGATGCGAACCGCCCGAACGGCCATTGCAAATCCCCCTGGTGGCAGTCGTTCATGAAGCGGGACGCCCCCGATCAGCGAATGCAAATCATTCGCGTCCCACCAAAGGACGGATGACGAATGGCCGAGCGACAGCGGCCGGAAAAAGATTTTCGGGAATTTCGCAAAAAACTTCGGGCTGGCTCCTGCCGCCGCCCCTACCCCCGCCCCTACCGCAGAACGGTCAGCAGCGGCAGGTGCAGCACCCTGACCGGCAGGGCCTGTTCGATGGCGCGCAGCATGGCATCCTGGTCGTCCAGTTCGAAGACGCCGGTCACCGGCAGACGCTCCAGATCCGGATTGGCGACGACGACGCGGCCGGGGCGGTAGCGGCTCATCTCCGCCGCCACCTCGACCAGCGGACGCTGGTTGAAGATCAGCTTGCCGCGCCGCCACGCCGTCGCCGCCGCCTCGTTCACCTGCTGCGGCAGCGGCTGGCTGCCGGCCCCGCCATAGCCCGCCCCCTGCCCGGCAATCAGGCGCACCGGCAGGCCGGCGGCGGCGGTCACCTCCACGATGCCCTCGCTGACGGTGACCCGCACCTCGTCGCCGTCGGTGCGGACGGCGAAGGCAGTGCCGACGGCCCGCGTCTCGCCGCCGCGCGCCGCCACCACGAAGGGCCGGTCGGGATCCTTCGCCACCGCAAAGAAGGCCTCGCCGGCCGTCAGGACGATGCGCCGCTCCGCCGCGGTGAAGCGGACCGAAAGGGCGGTGGCGGTGTTGAGCATCGCCATGGAGCCGTCGGGCAGGGTCACCTCGCGGCGCTCCCCCGGCCGGGTGGCGTGGTCGGCGGCGAGCCCGGCCAGCGGGCCGAACACCCCGGAGGAGGCGACCAGCGCGGCGGCCGACGCCGCCATGGCGCCGGTCATGACGGCCCGGCGGCCCAGGTGCCCCGGACGCCGGTCGATGCCGCGGCGCATCGCCCCGGCCGGCAGATGCGGCAGCCGGCCGCGCGCCGCTTCGCGCCGGGAGAACTCTGCCGCCGTCGCGGTATGGCCGATGTCGCGCCACAGCGCCTCCGCCGAGCGGGCGGCCCGCTCATGGGCCGGGCTGCGGGCGCGCCATGCCGCGAACTCGTCCGGGCCGGCGGTGCCGAAGCTCACGCGGACCAGCCAATCAAGCGCTTCCTCGTCGAGGATGGAGGCATTCGGATCGGACATCGGCGGATCGGACATCGGCGGGCAGCCTGCGGCGGAAGGACGGGTCGTCTCTACCATAGGACGTTTTCCGGCGGCGACGGCGACAGGAGCGGCATCACGATTTTTCCCTACGATCTTTCGCTGTCCAGCCGCTGGCGCCATGTCCGGCAATGCTGCATGGCCTGGGCCACGTATTTCGTGACCATGCTTTCCGAAACACCCAGGCGGACGGCGATCTCGGCCTGGGACAGGCCGCCGAGCCGGTGCAGCAGCAGCGCCTCGCGCGGTTTGGCCGGCAAGGCCTGCAAGGCCTCGTCGAGCAGGCGCAACCGTTCCTTGGACAGCAGCGCCTCGTCCGGCGAAACGGCGTCGTCGGCCACCACCGCGACCTCGGCCGCGACCGTCTCGGCCGGGACCAGCCATTTGTCGCGGCGCAGCCGGTCGATCGACAGGTTGCGGGCGACCCTCAGGATGTAGGCACGCAGATTGCCGATCGGCTTTTCAGACTCCTGGATCGCCGCGAGCCGGAAATAGGTGTCCTGCGCCACGTCGGCGGCATGGTCGGCGTCGCCGGTCCGCCAGATCAGGAAGCGCAGCAAATCCCCGTAATGCTCCTGGAAGCCCGCCACCAGACCGGGCTTTTCCCTGTCCCCCATCCCCTGCCTTCCCGGTTCCCCACCCAGCGGCGGGCAGCCTAGCCCGATTGATAATGATTCTCAAACGCGAATCGGCATCGCACCCGGCGGCGGGGATCCGCCCGCTCCGATCCCCCTCCTTTGCATCGGCCCGGCCCGATGCCCCCGATGCTGCCCATGCGTGTTCGGGCAAGGATTGGAAAGCCGGTCCGCAGATGCCGCGAGCACAGGAGACAACCATAAGTGCATTCCAGGAAAAGCATGGACACGCAAGACATCGCTAAAGCATTGAAATTGGCTGCAGCCAGATAGGTCTTGAAAGTTGCAACATGACATTTCTATAATGATAATCATTCGCATTTTCTAATCCGCACCGTTGCTCGACTCGATTGGAACGGCACCGTGCCGGGCGTTGAAGCTGCGTTACCTAAGATGCCGTCTGGCAGGGGAATCGCCACCATGACTCGTACCCACGGCAAGGCCGCTGCGCGCCAAGCCGCCCGCTACAACAACGGCATGTCCGTTGCTCCTTATGCCCTGATGTCCGGCCTGCGCCCGGTCGCAACGGCAGCAAGCCTTGCCGGCGCCGTGCTGGCGGGCGGCCTCGCGCTGCCGTCCGCGGCCCTTGCCCAGACGGCAACCGCGGCCCCGGCGGCTTCGGCCAAGGCGGCCGCGACCCCGGCTGCTTCAAGCAAGGCCGACGATGCGACGACGCTGCCGGTCCTGGAGATCACCGCCAGCTCGCCGGCGCAAGGCGCGCTGCAACAGCCCTATGCCGGCGGCCAGGTGGCCCGCGGCGGCTCGGTCGGTCTGCTCGGCACGCGGAACGTGATGGACACGCCGTTCAGCACGGTCAATTTCACCTCGCAGCTGATCGAGGACCAGCAGGCGCGCACGGCGGCCGATACGCTGATCAACGACGCCTCGGTGCGCCTGACCACGGGCAGCAACGGGTTCGACGACACCTTCCAGATCCGCGGCTTCGCCGTTCCGGCCGGCGACGTCGGCTTCAACGGCATGTATGGGCTGGTGTCGTCCAACCGCGTGCCGTCGCAGCTGATCGAGCGCATCGAGCTGCTCAAGGGTCCGGGCGCGCTCGCCAACGGCATCGCCCCCGGCGGCAGCATCGGCGGCGGCATCAACATCATTGCCAAGCGCGCCGGCGAGGAGCCGCTGACCCGCGTCACCACCACCTATCTGAGCGACGCCAATTTCGGCCTCAATCTCGACGCCAGCCGCCGCTTCGGCACCAACAAGGAGTGGGGTGTCCGCTTCAACGGCCTGCTGCGCGGCGGGGAAGCCTCAATCGACGACGGCGACGTGCGCTCCGGCTTCGGCTCGCTGGCGGTGGATTACCGCGGAGAGCGGGTGCGCTGGTCGCTCGACGCCATCCGGCAGCATGACAGCACGGACAATTTCCGGCCGCAGATCAGCCTGCTGTCCACCATCCCGTCCATTCCGTCGCCGCCCGACGCCCGCAGCAACTGGTATCCGGGAACGACGCTGGTCCAGAAGGACACCACCGTCGCCTCGAACATCGAGTTCGACGTGACCGAGGCGCTGACCGCCTATGCCGGCATCGGCTACCGCAAGGGAACCAACGACCAGGTCTTCCCGGTTTCCGGCCCGGCGGCGAACGCGCTCGGCACCTTCACGGTGCGCAATTCCTATTACGATTCCTACAACGAGACGGTGAGCGGCACCGCCGGCCTGCGCTGGCGCTTCGAGACCGGACCGGTCCGCCACGCGCTGAATGTCGGCTACAGCGGCTTCCGGCGCGACGAGGGCAATGCCTACATCCAGTCGGCCGGCACGGTCGTCTCGAACATCTACCGCCCGTCGGCGCTGCCCGTCATCACCGCCGCCCGCACCGACCCGCGCAAGTCGGCCGAGACGACGCTCACCAGCTTCGCGGTGGCCGACACGCTGTCGATCCTCGACGAGCGGGTGCTGCTGACGCTCGGCGTGCGCGACCAGACGGTGAAGGTCGACAGCTTCAACACGACCACCGGCGCCCTGACCAGCAAGTACAAGGCCAGCGCGACGACGCCGCTCGCCGGCTTCGTCGTCAAGCCGCTGGAGCATGTCTCGGTCTATGCGAACTATGCCGAGGGGCTGTCGCGCGGCACCATCGTCGGCGCCGGCTACGCCAACACCGGCGCGGTGCTGGCCCCCTACAAGTCGAAGCAGTACGAGGCCGGGGTCAAGGTCGATTGGGGCAGCATCACCACCACCGCGGCGGTGTTCCAGCTGTCCCGGCCGAACTCGATCCGCAACGCGGCCAACGAGCTGGCCTATGACGGCGAGCAGCGCAACCGCGGCCTGGAGCTGTCGGCCTACGGCGAGATCCTGCCCGGCCTGCGCGCCATGGCCAGCGCCTCCTTCCTGCGCCCGGAGCTGACCAAGACCGCCGTCGCGGCGGAGCAGGGCAACGACGCGGCCGGCGTGCCGGACAAGACCTTCTCCGCCAGCCTCGACTGGGACACGCCGTGGGTGCAGGGCCTCTCCCTCAACGGGCGGGCGATCCACACCTCGGGCTCCTACCTGACCAACGCCAACACGCTGCGCTTCGACGGCTGGACCCGCTTCGACGTCGGCGCCCGCTATTCCGCCACTGTGGCGGGCAAGCCGGTCGTGCTGCGCGCCAATGTCGAGAACCTGTTCGACAAGGATTACTGGCTGACCACCGGCACCTACGTCACCGTCGGCGCGCCGCGCACCGTGGTGCTGTCCGCCACCGTCGATTTCTGATCCACGTCCCTTTGCCGCCGGAATTCCCATGAACAGATTTTCCGCAATCGTCGCCGTCGCCGCGCTGGGCTTCGCCTTGCCGGCGCAGGCCCATCAGATCTGGATCGAACAGCCCGACGGGCAGAACGCCACCATCCGCTTCGGCGAGTTCGGCGAGAACCTGCGCGAGGCGTCGCCCGGGCTGCTCGACAAGTTCGTCAAGCCGGCCGGCACGCTGGTCTCCGCCAAGGGCGAGCGGGCGTCCGATGCCGCCAAGAGCACGGACGGCTTCACCCTGCCCTTCAAGGCCGCGGACGGCGAGAGCATCGTGGCCGAAGACGCGCAATACCCGCTCTACAGCTGGAAGCAGGGCGACAAGGACACCACCAACTGGTTCCATCCCGCCGCGCGTCTGATCACCGGCTTCGCCGAACAGCAGCCGAAACTGGCGCTCGATCTGGTGCCGGCCGGCAAGCCGGGCCAGTTCAAGCTGTTCTACAAGGGCCAGCCCAAGGCCAAGGCCAAGGTGACGCTGGTGACGCAATCCGGCTGGGCGAAGGAGGGCCATACCGACGAGCAGGGGCTGGTGAGCTTCGACATGCCGTGGAAGGGCACCTACGTCGCCGAGGTCGCCGTCAACGAGCGCAGCCCGGGTGAGCGTCCGGGTGCCAACGGCGCCGAGAAGTATGACGGCGTGAGCTATGTCACCACGCTGACCTACGTCCATGCCGACGGTCTGGCGCCGATCCCCGCGGGACCGGCCGCAGCCCCCGGCAAATGACCGCCATGGCCGGCTGGATCCGTTGGATCCGCGATTTCGGCCCGCTCGTCTCGCGCATCGCCGCCGCCCTGTTCGGCGGCTATGCGCTGGCGGCGCTGGCCAGCGTGGCGGTGCTCGCGCTTCCCATGGCCAAGCCGCAGGCGGTGCTGACCGGGATGCTGGCGAGCTTCGCCATCTATGCCGGCGCCGTCATCTGGGTCTTCGCGGTGCGCAGCGCGCTGCGGGCCTGGGCGGGCCTTCTTATCGTGGCCGCGCCGCTGCTGGCGGCGGCGTGGTCCGTCTGGTGACGGGGACTGTCCGTGGGGAAAGCCCGATGAAAACGGCCAAAGCGCCACGCCCTGCCGGCCAAGGCATCCGCCAGAGCATGTCCGGCCTGCACAGCTGGACCGGGCTGCTGCTCGGCTGGATTCTCTATGCCATGTTCCTCACCGGGACGGTGGCCTATTTCAAGGACGAGCTGTCGCAATGGATGCGGCCGGAGCTGGCGCACCAGACCGAGGTGCCCGATCCGGCATCGGTGGCCCAGCGCATCGCCGACGAGCTGGCCGGCGTTGCGCCGGGCAGCCCGCAATGGAGCATGCGCCTGCCCGACGCGCGCAACAACAGCGTCTACGCCTTCTGGCGCACGGCGCCGCGCACACCGGGCCAGCGCGGCTTCGGAGAGGGATATTTCGATCCCGCCACCGGGCGCACGGTGAGCGCACGCGACACGATGGGCGGCGACTTCTTCTACCGCTTCCATTTCCAGTTCCACTATATGCCGGTGCTGTGGGGGCGGTGGATCGCCGGCGCGGCGGCGATGTTCATGCTGGTGGCCATCGTCAGCGGCGTCATCACCCACAAGAAGATCTTCGTCGATTTCTTCACCTTCCGCTGGGGGAAGGGACAGCGCTCGTGGCTCGACGCCCACAATGCGCTGTCGGTGTTCGGGCTGCCCTTCCACTTCATGATCACCTACACCGGGCTGGTCACGCTGATGGCGCTCTACATGCCGTGGGGCGAGCAGGCGGCCTTCAAGAGCCAGGCCGAGCGCCGGCAGCTGACCGCCGAGCTCAGCGCCTTCATCCAGCCGGGCCAGCCCAGCGGGCGGAGCGTGCCGCTCGCCCCGGTCGCGGACATGGTGCGGCAGGCCGAGGAGCGCTGGGGCCGCGACGCGGTCGGGCGCGTCACCGCCACCAATCCCGGCGATGCGGCGGCGCGGGTCGCGGTGGCGCGCGGCGATGCCGGGCGCGTCTCCATGAGTCCGCAATATCTGGAGTTCGAGGGCACCACCGGCCGGCTGGTCGCGGTCCATGAGGGCGTCGGCCCGGCGGCGGAGACGCGCGGCGTGCTCTATGCGCTGCATCTGGGGCGCTTCAGCGACAGCGTGACGCGCTGGCTCTATTTCCTGGTCAGCCTCGCCGGCACGGCGATGGTGGGCACCGGGCTGGTGATGTGGATCGTCAAGCGGCGGCAGAAGCTGCCCGATCCGGACCGGCCGCATCTCGGCTTCCGTCTGGTCGAGCGGCTGAACATCGCCAGCATCGCCGGGCTGTCGGTCGCCATGACGGCGTTCCTGTGGGGCAACCGCCTGCTGCCGCCGGGGATGGCCGAGCGGGCCGCCTGGGAAATCCATGTCTTCTTCATCGTCTGGGCGCTGGCGCTGGTCCATGCCGTGCTGCGTCCGGTGCGCAAGGCGTGGATCGAGCAGCTGTGGGCGGCTGCGGCGCTGCTGGCGTTGCTGCCGCTGCTGAATGCGCTGACCACGGAACGGCCGCTGTGGCACAGCCTGGCCGACGGCGATTGGGTGTTCGCCGGCATGGACCTGATGTGCTGGGCGCTGGCCGCGCTCCATGCCGCCCTGGCGATCAGGACGGCGCGGCACCGGCCGAAAGTCCGGTCCGGAGTTCAAAAGACACGATCCGGGGGCGCATCGGATCGCGAAGCGACCGACCGTGAACGGATGGCCGGCGCCCTGCCGCGCAAGGGGGAAGCATGACCCATCTGTTGCCCTTCGCGCTGTGCCTGGCCGGGTTCGCCGCGCTGGCCCTGGCGATGGACCGCCAGCAGCACGAGCTGTTCGGGCGGTCGCTGCCGAAACCCACCACGCGCGCGCTGCGCACCGCCGGCAGCGCCGCCCTGCTGCTGGCGCTGGGCGTTCTCGTCGGCCGGCAGGGCTGGGGCCTCGGCCTCGTCATGTTCAGCGGCCACACCAGCCTGACCGCCGGCATCGTGCATTGCACGCTGATCGGCTACATGAGGCGGGCCGCCGGTGCGCCCGCGCGCCGGTAGGGCGCCCGCGGCGAGGCCCATGCCGACGGCTCCTGATCCTGACCTGCCAGGATCAGGAGCGGTGGTTTTGCAAAGTCGGGCACGGGCAGGATCGAGAGACTGTCTATCCGATCCGGTCAGAAGCCGGGAAGGCGGAACGGCAGGTCGATGACGATCCGGGTGCCGTCCGGGCCGCTGAGCATGGCGAGATCCGCACCCAGCGTCGCGGCGCGCTGCCGCATGTTGTTCAGCCCCTTGCCGGGCCGCGCGGCGCCGCTCCCTTCGAGGATGCCGCCGGGGATGCCGCAGCCTTCGTCCCGCACGACGATCCGGACCGCGAAGCGCAGCGCGGCATCAGGCCCGCCGTCCGGAGCCGGAGCCGGCGCCATGACGATGGCGACCCGGCGGCAGCCGGAATGGCGCACCGCGTTGGTGACGGCCTCCTGGAGGATGCGGAACAGGGTCAGCGCATGTTCCGACCTCAACCCCTCGACATCGGGCAGCGGCGCCATCTGCCAGTCGAGCTCGATCCCCTGGGCCTGGAGCTGCGGGCCGATGCGGTCGTGGAACTGGGCCAGCATCATGCCCAGATCGTTGCCGACATCGTCCAGCGACGCCACCACCAGCCGCAGATCGTCCAGCGCCTGCCGCGCCGCCGCGCCGATGCGGCGGTAATCGCGCTGCGGCAGCTCGCATTGGGCGACGATCGACACCAGCTGCCCGGCCAGCCCGTCATGCAGGTCGCGGGTCAGGCGCAGCCGTTCGCTTTCCAGCGCGGTGACATGGGTCTGCGCATGCTCGCGGGCGAAGCTGGCCCGCAGCTCGACCTCGGCCGCCGCCACCTCCTGCCGCAGCACGTCGTTGAAGCGGTTGACCTCGCCCAGCGCCTGGGCAAACCGCCACATCAGCGTGGCGCTGATCACCGTCATCAGCAGGGGCGCCATGTAGCGGGTCAGCGACGGCACGCGCAGGCCCAGCACGCCGATCACCGACAGGATGTCATGGCCGACCATCAGGCTGACGACGATCAGGCCGCCCAGCACGAGCTGGGCGGCGGCGTGGTTCCGGCGGACCGCCGCGGACAGCGCGATCCAGATCGACCAGCCCAGAATGACCGTCCCCCAGGGAATGCCGACGAACAGCCACAGCGGGGCGAACCATGGCTGCAGCTGCGCCGGGTCGAGGGAGGCGACCAGGAACGCCACGGTGATCACCGCCGGCACCAGCAACAGCAGCCAGATGGGAACTGTCAATCTGCGCCCGACCAGACGGGCCATCACGATGGGCAGCAGCGCCGCCTGCCATTGGCCGGTGAAATTGATGACGCGCAGCGGCCATTCCAGCCCGTTCAGCTCGGTGAGGAACAGCGGCAGGCCCTGGAGCACGCCGAGCCCGAGGATCAGGCTCATCAGCAAATGGATCGGCTCGTCCCGGCAGCCGATCCACACGATCAGCAGGGACAGGCACAAGGCCGCCTGCCACGCCACCAGCAGGCGCGGCAGCGTGCCCATCATCCATTCGCGTTGGTTGTAGGCGGGGCGAAGCAGGTGGTCGGCGCCGACCAGCACGGTGTCGAGAAAACCGCCGCCCTGGCTCCAGGCCTCCATGCGGATGTCGATCCGGTTCTCGCCGCCGTTCAGGAACGGTTTGGGAATCGGCTGGATCAGCGGGATCAACTGGTTGACGACCACGTCGGATTGCAGGTTCCGGCTGTCGGCCAGCAGCACCCCGTTCACCCACAGGGTTATGCGCCCGGACAGGAGCGGCACATAGACCGACCAGGGCTCCTCCGTGTGCGGGTCGTAGCGGAAGGTCAGGCGGAACAGGCCGGAACAGCCGATGGGATCGGGCACCGCCTTGCAGCGATGGGGAAGCGAGACGGCCGCCGCCTCCGCCGGCATCGCTTCGGGGGGCGGCCTGCCGATGTCCCGGTCCGCGGGCACCGGGGAGAATTGCGCCTCGTCGATGGTCAGGACGCCCTGCGGAACCGTCGGGATCGCCGTCACCAGCCCCAGACCGAACGCCGTGGCCAACGCATAATACACAAGCAGCAGCGGCCCGCGTCCCCTCAGCCATGCCCTCAGCCATGCCCGCAGGCGCGTCCGCAGGGGTTGGCCGGGCAGGGGTTGGCCGGGCACCGGCAGACCGGCGATGTGTTGGCTCACGGGGGTCAGTCCGACAGCTTGATGATTTTCCGTTCCACCGCAGTGTAGACCGCTTCGCTGCGGGAATTGACCTCGAGCTTGCGGTAGATGTTCTTGATGTGGCTCGGCACCGTCTGCCGGCTGATGCCGAGCCGGGCCGCGATGTCGTTGTATGTGAAGCCCTTGGCGATGCCCCACAGGATGTCCATCTCGCGCGGGGTCAGGGCGGGCGGCGGCGCCTCCTCCGCCGCCGCGGCCGGCGGGGCGGCCTGGGACTGGCGGATGATGTGGCGGGCGATGGAGGCGGAGATGGGGGAGCGGCCGTTGGTCAGGTCATGCACCGCCACGATCAGG
This sequence comes from Azospirillum thiophilum, assembly GCF_001305595.1. NCBI lineage: Bacteria > Pseudomonadati > Pseudomonadota > Alphaproteobacteria > Rhodospirillales > Azospirillaceae > Azospirillum > Azospirillum thiophilum. The sequence goes on along the minus strand of NZ_CP012402.1, from coordinate 600,209 downwards.
TCGATCGGCCGCGCGTCCTTCAGGATGTAGCCCGAGGCACCGGCACGCACCGCCTGCATCACCGACAGCTCGTCCCCCAGGACCGAGATCACCATGATCTCGGTCTCCGGCATGCGCTGCCGCACCTCGCGGATCAGCTCGCTGCCATGGCCGTCGGGAAGCTTCAGGTCGGTCACCAGAACGCGTGGACGGTGGTTTTCCAGCGCCGCGCGCGCCTCCGCCAGCGATCCGGCCGAGGCCAGCAGCACGATGCCCGCGCCCGCGGCCAGCGACGCGGCCAGGAAATCCCGGGTCGGGGCGTCGTCCTCCACCAGGATCACCGAGATGACACCGTTGCCTCCGTCGGCCGATCCTGCCTGATCCACTATAGCGACCCCATACGGACTGTTGCCGGATCGAAAATCCGGCGCAACCGGTATCATACCGGGCAGCGGCGGGACATGACCATACCATGAAAACGGGATGCCGCCGGCATGCGGCGGCGCGCATGCTGCCCCGGCGCGCATGCCGACATGATCCATATGCCGATGCGGCAACTCCACACGGGGCCGCCGATGCCTGCACCGGCCACACGCCTCGCACCCTCCCCGTCCCGCCCGGACAGCCTGCGGACGTGCCGGAGGAGTGGCGCCGCATCGCCGGGCGGGAGCGTGTCCGCAGCGGGGAGGCCGACTGGCGCGGCGTTTCGCCGCGGTGTCGCCGGCGGTGGAGCTGGACGTCGCCCGGCGGAACGGCGCCGCCTGGATCGAAGGGGTCGAGGAGTGGCTCGACTTCCGGGGGGCGACTTCGCGCCCCGCTTTACAGCATATGACCATCGTGCAATACCCCTTGCCATGAGGAATCTGGAGCGCCCGGCGCCGGCCGTCCGGCCGGAGGATGTCCATGGACGGATCGGCGATGCCGCCGGCGCCGGGGCTTTCCGTCTGCGCTGCGCGGGCTCCTGCCGGTGACCGCGGCCGGCCAGGGGTTGCGCCGCGGGTTGCGCCGCGTCGGCCTGACGGCCGGCATGGCGGCATTGCTGGTCCAGCTGTTCGCCTGGGCGCTGCTCATGCCGGCGATGTCCGCTCCGGCCGGCGGGAGCGGCGGCGGGATCGCCGTCTGCACCGCCGAGGGAATGGTTCTTCTCGACGTCGACGGCCCGCCGGCCGGCGCGGAACTGCCATCGGGACAAGCGCCGGATCTTCCGGACGGGCATGCGGACGGCGGAGGCTGCCCGCTGTGCCCGCTGATCGCCGGGCTGCATCTGCCGCCGCCGCTTTTCCTGGTGACGCAGGACAGCGTGATCCGGCACGGCGCAACGGCCCTGCCCGGCGCGCTGATCCTGGCCGGCTGGTTCCTCTCCACCCTCCAGGCACGCGCACCGCCGGCCTGAGACCGCAACCGCGGGATCGTCGCGCGCTTCCGGTCGCGCCAATGCCCGCGCCTGCCGTCCCCCTGCTGCTACGGCCCCACGGTTCGACCCGCGCCTCCGCCGCGCGGCGACCGTCCGGCTGTTCCCCGATCGAGGTTCTTCATGACGTCGCGTTTCACCGCGGCCGGCGCCCTGCGCGCGGCCCTGCTGTCGGGTGCCGCACTGGCCGGGCTGTCGCCCGCCGGCACCCTGGCCCAAACCGCCCCTTCGCCCGCCCAGTCGCTTCCCGCCATCTCCGTGATCGCCAGCCCCGACGATGCCCTGCCGGCCGGCAGCGGCCTTGGCGGAAGCGGGCCGAACGGAAGCGGGTTGGCCGCCCGCCTGACCTCGACCAGCGACGTCGCCGCGCTGCTGCGCGGGCTGCCCGGCGTCAGCCTCTACGGCAACGGCGGCGTGTCGAGCCTGCCGGCGCTGAACGGGCTGGGCGCCGACCGCGTCAACGTGCTGGTCGACGGCGCCCCCATCGCCCCCGCCTGCCCCAACCAGATGAACCCGGCGCTCTCCGCCATCGCGCCGACACGGGTGTCGAAGGTCGAGGTGCTGGCCGGCATCACCCCGGTCAGCGCCGGCGGCGACAGCATCGCCGGCACCATCTCGGTCGAAAGCGCGCCTCCGGTCTTCGCCGCGCCGGGCGAGGCTGTGTACACCGAGGGCAAGCTGTCGGCCTTCTACCGCTCCAACGGCCACGGCGTGTCCGGGGCCGCCGAGGCGACGGTCGCCAACGACACCGTCAGCCTGCGCTATGACGGATCCTGGAGCCGTTCCGGGAATTACGAGGCGGGCAACGGCCGGACCGTCCGCTCGACGCTCTACAATGTGCAGGACAATGCGGTCACGCTCGGCGCGCAGCGCGACGGGCACCGGCTGACCCTGCAGGGCGGCATCCAGACCATGCCCTACCAGGGCTTTCCCACCCAGCGCATGGACCTGACCGACAACCGCAGCCTGTTCGTCAATGGCCGCTATGAAGGAAGCTTCGATTGGGGAGCGCTGGACGTCCGGGCCAACTGGCGGCGGACCGAGCACAGCATGAACTTCCTGGAGGACAAGGGCGGCACCGCCGGCGGCGGCATGCCGATGGACACGCGGACCACCGACGCCGGCTATTCGGTCAAGGCGACGCTGCCGCTGTCGGCGCGCGACACACTCCGCTTCGGCACCGAGTTCCGCCACACCCATTTGGACGACTGGTGGGATCCGGTGGCGGGCAGCATGATGATGAGCCCGCTGACCTACTGGAACATCAACGGCGGCACCCGCAACCGCGTCGGCACCTTCGCCGAATGGGAAGCGAGCTGGTCGCCGGCCTGGACCACCCTGCTCGGCGTGCGCAACGACGTGGTGTGGATGGACACCGGGGCGGTGCAGCCCTATTCCTGGCAGAACTCCCTGGGCATGGGTGGGGGCATGATGGCGATGGCCAACCCGGACGCCGCCGACGCCCGGGCCTTCAACGCCCGTGGCCGCGGGCGAACCGACGTCAATTTCGACGTGACGGCGCTGGCCCGCTACACCCCGTCCGACAGCAGCGCGATCGAGGCCGGCTATGCCCGCAAGACCCGCTCGCCCAACCTGTACGAGCGCTATGCCTGGGGGACCGGCGCAATGTCGAGCAGCATGAACGGCTGGTTCGGCGACGCCAACGGCTATGTCGGCAACCCCGACCTGAAGCCGGAGGTCGCCAACACCGTCAGCACCACCCTGTCGCTGCACGACGCCGCCCGCAAGTCATGGGAGGTCAAGCTGACGCCCTACTATACCTATGTGCAGAACTACATCGACGTCGAGCGGATCGGCACGCTCGGCAACGGCTTCGTCAAGCTGCGCTTCGCCAACCACGACGCGATCCTGTTCGGCGCGAACCTGTCGGCGGCGGCGACCGTCCATGAGGACGAGGCGCTCGGCACAGTCCGGCTGTCCGGCGTGGTCGGCTGGGTGCAGGGCCGCAACCTCGACACCGGCGACGCGCTGTACCACATGATGCCGCTCAACGCCCTGCTGACGCTGGAGCACCGGCTGGGCGGCTGGAACAGCGCGGTCGAGCTTCAGGCGACCGCCCGCAAGGAGCGGGTGGAGACGGCACGCAACGAGCCGGAGACGCCGGGCTACGCGCTGGTCAACCTGCGGACGGGGTACGAGTGGGGCAATGTCCGGGTCGATGCCGGCATCGAGAACCTGCTCGACCAGGCCTATTATCCGCCGCTGGGCGGCGTCGATTACGCCGACTACCGCGCCGGGGGAAGCCGGGGCACGGCGGGACCGCTGCCGGGGGCGGGACGCTCCTTCGTCGCCGGCCTGACCGTGAAGTTCTGAACCGCAACATTCCGGATATTCCATCCGGCGCCGGAGCGGACGGCCGACCGGCGGGGGAATCCGAAAAAGGAATGGCTGGCCGCCGACCGCCCGGATAAGTGTCCGGAGAACCGGGAGGCAGCTGTTGGAAGAGACGGTCGAATTGTCAGGGTTGATCCTGGTCGTCGCGGCGCTGTACGCCGCCGTCGGCCAGGCCGGGGCGTCCGGCTACCTTGCGGTCATGGGCATGGTCGGCCTCGACCCGGCGGTGATGAAGCCGGCCGCCCTGACCTTGAACCTGTTGGTCGCGGCGATCGGCACGGCCCGGTTCGCGCGGGCGGGGCTGCTTCACTGGCGAAACGTGTACCCATTCGGCGTTCTGGGCATGCCTTTCTCCTTCGCCGGCGGCTTGGTGCATCTTCCAGCGGCGGCCTATTACCCGGTGGTCGGCGCCTGCCTTCTGCTGGCAGGGCTGGAACTGACGCGCTCCACCTGGGTCGCCGGCCGCAGGCGGGCCGTACCGGCGGCGCCGGACCACCCGCCCTTCTGGGCGGCACTGGCAGCGGGTGCCGGCATCGGCTTCCTTTCCGGCATGACCGGAACGGGAGGCGGCATATTCCTCGCCCCCCTGATCCTGCTGATGGGCTGGGTCGAAACCCGGCGGACAGCCGCGGTGTCGGCCGCCTTCAACCTTCTGAACTCGGCATCGGCCCTGCTGGGCACCTGGGCGACGGTGCCGGCACTGCCCCCGGCGCTGCCGGTATGGCTGATGGCCGCCGGCGCCGGCGGGCTGTTCGGCGCATGGCTGGGCAGCCGGCATCTCCCGGTCGTGGCGTTGCGCTATCTGCTTTCGGCGATCCTGGTGGCGTCCGGGGTGAAGATGCTGATGGCCTGAGCAGGTCAATGATCGGGGCCGCCGGGATCACCCGCGCCGACGCTGGAGAAGGCCATCAGTTCCGCGATGCAGTCGGCGACGATGCGCGACGGCCGGCGGTTCGGCGGCAGAAGCAGCAGGGTGCGCGAGCGGATCACCGGCTCGAAGGCGCGGGCGACGAGGCCCCGGCCGAGATAGGGCTCGGTGGTCAGCGGGCTGACCAGCCCGCAGCCGATGCCGGCCTGGACCATGGCGCAGACCGTGGTCGAATAGGGCGTCTCCAGCACGATCTTCGGCATCACGCCGTGGACCGCCAGCACGCCGTCCAGCCGGCGGCGGGCGGTGTCCTCCGGCGCCAGCGCGATGAAGGGCAGCCCGTGCAGGTCGGCCGGGTGCAGCACCGGGCGCGACGCCAGCGGATGACCGGCGGGAACGGCGATCACCAGCCGCTGCTGCATGAACAGCGTCGCATCGACCCCGGTCACGTCGATCTCGTCCGCCGCCAGCCCGACGTCGAACTGGCCGGATGCGATCAGATCCTTGACCACCGACGACATGCGCGCCTGGACGGTGATCGACACGTCTGGGTGACGCAGTTGGAAGGCCCGCAACGCCTTGGGCAGGACCGTGGTGCTGATCGCCGACTGGCAGGCCACCCGGATTTCGCCCGATCCGAAATCGCGGATGCGGGCGGCGGCGGCGCGCAGATGGATCAGGCCGGCGAAGGAATCGGACACTTCCTGGAAGAACAGCCGCCCCTCCTCCGTCGCGATCAGGCGGCCCTTGGCGCGGTGGAACAGCGCAAAGCCGATCTCGCGCTCCAGCTCCTGGATCGCCTTGCTGACGGCCGGCTGGGAAATGCGCAGCACCTCGGCGGCGCGCGACGCGGTGCCGTTGGTCATGACTGCGTGGAACGCCTCGACCTGACGCAGATTCATGTAGATCTCGCATTATAACCTGAGGGAATAGAGTATCCTGAAATCGATGGCGGATGAAATGGGGCTGTCGGCGGCGGATCGGACGAATCGTCCGGAGCCCCGTGGAATGGCTTGACCGCCCGGTGCCGCCCGTGGTCGATGGCATCGGTCCTTCCGTATCAGGTGGCTTCGCCCCTCATGGCCCGGCGCCGGACATCCAGAGACATGCGCGATCCGCCTCCGGGCGGCCTCCCGGGCGGCCGCGCCCGGCTGCGCCATGCGCTGGCGGGCTGGCTTGCGGTGCTGGCGCTGCTGGTCCAGGTGGCGGTTCCCGATTTCGCCATGGCGGCGCGGGCGCGCGCGGGACTGCCGGCCGGCTTCCTGACCGCGGCGACCGCGGCCGGGCATTGCGGTCCCGGCCAGGGGCATCCCGGGGAGCATCCCGGCGGCCAGGCCATGGACCATGACGGTCTCTGCGCCTTCTGCCTCGCGCTCGCCACCCATGGGCTGGTGCCCACTGCCGCCGCCCCGCCGCCGCCGCCGGTCTTCGCCTTGGTGGCTTCCCCGCCGGCCAGCCCCGGCATGCGTCCGGCCGACCATTTCCTGACCTGCGTCAAACCCCGCGCTCCGCCGGTGTGATCCCGGCACCACCCGCCCCGACCGGCCCCCGTCCGGTCCGCAGATCCATTCAGGAGCGTTCCAATGACCCGCATCCTCTCCCTGGCGCTCGGCGCCGGGACCCTTTGCCTTGCGCTCGCCGCCGGCACCGCCGCCGCCCATGTCGTCCTGGAGACCCGCGAGGCGCCGGCCGGCAGCTATTACAAGGCCGTCCTGAAGGTCGGCCACGGCTGCGACAGCTCGCCGACCACCGCGATCCGCGTCCGCCTGCCCGACGGGGCAGTGCTGGCCAAGCCGATGCCGAAGCCGGGCTGGAGCCTGTCGACCAAGGAAGGCCCCTACGCCCAGCCCTATGAATCGCATGGGCGCAGCATCACCCGGGGCGTCACCGAAATCGCCTGGACCGGCGGCAGCCTGCCCGATGCCTGGTATGACGAGTTCGTCTTCCAGGTCGTGCTGCCCAAGCGGCCCGCCGGCACCACGATCCATTTCCCGGTGGTGCAGGAGTGCGAGAAGGGCGTCCATCGCTGGATCGAGATCCCGGAGGCCGGCAAGTCGCCGGGCGATTATCGCGAACCGGCGCCGGTCCTCAAGCTGACCGAACCCGCGCCGCACTGACGGCCTCCCGCCGGACGGGCGGGCGGCATGCCGGCGGCCCTGAGGGCTTCCGGCATGCCGGCCCGCGGCCATGGCTGCCGCCAACGCGAGGCATCCCAATGCATTCCAACCTTCATCGTCCGCCCGGCTTGCCAGCGCCCGCCTGCACGCCTTTCCGGGCGCTCTTCCGGGTGGTCCTGCTGCTCGCCCTGGCGGGCATGGCGGCGATCCCGCGGACCGGTTGGGCCCATGCCGTCCTGATGGAGTCGGTCCCGGCCGACGGCGCCACCCTCGACGCCCCGCCGGCCGAGCTGCGGCTGAGCTTCAACGAGCCCGTCTCCCCGATCCGCTTCCAGCTGCTCGACCAGCAGGGACGCGACATGGCCGATCCCGCGGGCACCGTGGCGGAGAACGATACCGTCCGTCTCGCCCTGCCGCCGGGGCTGCCGCAGGGCCTCTATGTCGCCAGCTACCGCATGACCTCCGCCGACGGCCATCCCGTCGCCGGCTCCTTCACCTTCGGCATCGGCATGACACCGCCGCCGCCGGCCGCAACGCCGGAGCCCGACGACCCGGCCCGCACCGCCGCGCTGGCCGGGGTGCTGCTGCGCGCCCTGCATTACGCCGCCCTGCTGGCCGGGACCGGCGGCGGCCTGTTCCTGCTTCTGGTCGGCGGGCGGTCGAGCGCGCTCAGCGACCGGGTGACGCCGGCCCTGGGGGCGATGCTGCTGGCGGCCGGGCTGTCGGGGCTGCTGCTGGTCGGGGTGACCGGCGCGGTCCTGACCGGCCAGCCCCTCGCCGCGCTCGCGACGGCGTCGGCCTGGAGCACCGGCGCCGGAAGCAGCGTCGGCCTCAGCATCGGCATCGCCGCGCTGGCCCTGCTCTGCACGGCTGGCGGGCTGGCGGGTTGGGGCCGGTCGAAAGCCGGCTGGCTGCTCCTGGCAGCGGGGGCGCTGCTGGGCGCCCTGTCGCTGGCGGCCACCGGCCATGCCGCCACCGCCCCGCCGCGCTGGCTGGCCGCCCCCCTGGTCGCGCTGCATGGGCTGATGGCCGCCTTCTGGGTCGGGGCGCTGTGGCCGCTGGCCGTCGCCCTGCGCCTGGAGCCTGCGGCCGAGGCGGCACGGCTGACCCGCCGCTTCTCCCGCCTCGCCGTCGGCGCGGTGGCGGTGCTGGCCGGGGCCGGCGCCATCCTGTCCGTGCTCCAGCTCCGCCCGGCCGGTGCGGTTTCAGGCAGCGCGATCTTGGAGGCGATCCTGTCGACCGGCTATGGCTGGCTGTGGTCGGGCAAGATGCTGGCGGTCCTGCTGCTGCTCGGGCTGGCGGCATGGAACCGGCAGTCGCTGACCCCTGCGCTCGACCGCGGCGGCACCGGCCCGGTCCGGGCGCTGCGACGGAGCATCGCCCTGGAGATGGCGGTGGCCGGCACGATCCTGCTGTTGAGCGCCTCGTTCGCCCTGACCCCCCCGCCGCGCGCACGGAGCGGCGGGGTGGAAAGGCCGCCGCCGGGATTTTCCATCGTCACGGTCCGGAACGGCCATATGGCCATCATCGATGTCGATCCGGCGAGGCCGGGGCGGAACCGCATCCGGCTCCACCTCCAGGACGAGGACGGCAAGCAGTTGGCCGCCCGCGAGGCGACGGCGGAATGGGAGCTGCCAACCGCCGGCATCGCCCCGCTGCGACGGCCCCTGTCGAGCCTCGGCCCCGGCTTCTTCGGCAGCGACGACATGGAACTGCCGCTGGCCGGCCGCTGGGAGCTGCGCCTGGACGTGCTGATCGACGATTTCGACAAGCAGGTGTTCCGGACCAGGCTGCAACTCGGCGAGCCGGCCGCCGGCACGAAGTGACGGAGGCTCCCCGGCAAATACGGCGATCAACGAACGGCGACCGGGGCACCGTCGGCACGGTCGGCCGGCAGGCCCTGACGGTCGCCGCTTTTCCCGTCGGCGCCACGCATCATCTCCTGGAACGCCGTCCAGCCGATATCGACCGTCGTGGCGCCGGCCGGAACGCCGGCCGTCAGCAAAGGTCGGGCTGGGCTTCGGCGTGAAGGCGGCCGGTCCGGCGGCAGGGCGTGCCTGCTTGCGCATGGCGGGAACCCTGCGCTTCGCCGGGGCCGGGTTCCCGGCCTTCGCCCTGCGGTGGAGGAGGATCGCAGCCGTCCACAAATCATCCTCGGTGCAATCGGGAACCGGAGACGTCAGCGCACGATCATGGGCCGCACCGTCGGGATAGCGGGCGAAATAATCGTCGCAATTGTCGAAACGGAACCGCGGGCTGACGCGCGGCCACAGGCTCAACACCGGCAGGTGGTTGACGAAGATCACATCCACGGTCTCGAGTTCGACATTGTGGTAGGCCAGATCGCGAACCCTGTCGTCCTGCACGATGCTGAGCCCGTTGACAAAGGCACCGATCGGCATCGTGACGCCGTTCGCGGCGATGGCATGCCATCTTGCGATGTAGAGATCGCGCGAAGGCACGTTCTTTTGCACCGCATCCCTGCGCACGATCACCGGCAGGCAGGCCTGTTCCGCTTCCGGCGTGTTGATCAGGCGGGCGGGAATGGTGGTCCTGCCGACCCAGCGGATCGGACGGTAGGCACCGCTGGCCGTCAGAACACAGTCGCCGATGTGCAGCCGTTCCACCGGCACATCGCCGCGATCGGTGTACACCAGGCTGCCCGCCAGATAGCAGCTCGGTTCTATGAGGGAGAAGACCTGCGCTTTGATGTCGACGACCGAATTGCCGCCGGTCACATCTATCCAGGCGACGATGACTCAGCCGTCGCTCGTCGCGGCGACGGCGGGGACGGATTGCTAGCCGGCGGCCGTGGGGTTGGCGACGAACTCACCGCCGACCTTGGTGCCGTCGGCGCTGAAGACTTGGCCCCTGATCTCGTACAGAATGTTCGGGTCGCCGCCTTCGCTGGCGTCCGTCCAGGTGACGACGAAGCCTCCGTCGCCCAATGCGGCGACGCTGGGTTCGAATTGACCCAGATCGGCTGTGGTGTTGACGACGAAATTGTCCCCCTCCGGGTATCCGTCTTCGTTGTAGATCTGCGCCATCACGGCGGCGTCGGAGCCGTCCGCGCCCGCGTCCTCGGACTGCCAGATGATGACAAACCCGCCGCCACTCAAGGCTGCGATCTTGGGAGCGGTCTGGCGGCCGAACGCCGATGTGTTGACGCTGAAGTCGCCTCTCACCTCGTTGCCGGAGCGATCATAAACCTTCGCCCGCACGCCATTGTCCCATGTATCGTCGCCGCTGCCCGTCACCGAGCCTCTCGAATCCTGCCATGCGACGACGAAGTTGCCATTCTTCAGGGCCGTGACCGTCGGCGCGGACTGATCGTCGCCGTCGGGATTCGCGCTGTTCAAGACATCGTCGCCGGCGGGGCTGTTGACGAGGAACTCGTCGCCGATCGCAACTCCGTTGGCGTTGAAGAGCCGCGCCTTGACCGCGGTGCCCGCGCCATCGCCCGAGGCCTAGTCCGTGGTCACCCAGACGACCACGAAGCCCCCGTCATCCGTGCCGTTCGGATCGGGGTACAATCCCGCAACGCTTGGAGCGCTCTGATCACCGGCAAAGGACCCGTTGATGGCGAAGTCGTCGTCCATGAACCTGCCGTCGGGCCCCCGGCGTGCACCGCGGATTCCGGTGCCCTGTGTATCGCCTTGCTCACCGTTGGCGTCCACCCACACGATCATCATCCCGTTCGGGTCGCCCGTTACGGCTTTCAGAGTGTCGACGCTCGGTTTCGACTGATCCAGATTTGTGGTGGCGTTGACAAAGAAGTCCGCGCCCGTCGCCCCATCGAGCCCGACGAATTGTCCTCGAATTCCCGAGCCACTGCTGTCGAAGGAACTACCGCTGTTGTCCGTCCAGGCGAGGAAATATCCATAGCCGTCCACCGCCGTGACGGTGACTTCACGCTGAGTGTTGGTGGTGGTCGTGTTTACGGCAATCTCTGAGCCATTCGCAACCAAAGGCATAATGCAGAAACTCCAATCCAAGAAATGAAATTCAGGTGGATGCTGTGCACAACCCCATGCGGAATTGCGGCGGATGCCGGCTGGTCTTGGAAAAAGCGTCGGGCTTCATCGCAGGCCCCCGACCGATGGCCGGCGCGAAGACCGGCAGGGGCAGACCGCCAGGGGCCGGAGCGGTGCCGGGTTCGATGGCCGAGCGAAACGAATGCGATGGTTGAAAGACATGTCGTTACTCTCGTTGGGATATTTCACCCAACGATAGTGGTGCCGTTCGTGGTCGAACATCCCAAGAGTGTGTGCCCCCCCTCGTCCGGCGGGGTCAGCGCACCTCGGCCAGGAACGCGGTCGGGGACGGCGCCGCCGGGGGAAGCCGGGCGGGAAGATCGAGCGTGACCGTCGTCCCGGAGGCATCGGACAGGATGGTCAGGGTGGCGCCGAGCCCGTCCGCCCGCCGCCGCATGTTCCCCATGCCGTGGCTGCCGGGGCGGTCGGCGGCGCCGCCGCGCCCGCGGTCGCCGAGGCGCTGGCGGACACCCCGGCCGGCCACGGGCGAGGGAGCGGCCTCGAAGCGCAATTCCGCCGACCCGCTGTGGCGCAGGGCGTTGGTGGCCGCTTCCTGAAGGATGCGGAAGATGGCAAGGGCCGCCCCGGGATGCAGCCCCTTCAAGTCCGGCAGGGTGCCGGTCCGCCAGACCAGCTCCACCCCGTGGGCCGCAACCTGCTGCTCGATCCGCTCGCGGAACAGGGCGAGCATGACGCCCAGATCCTCGCCGTAATCGTCGAGCGAGGCGACGATCAGCCGGAGATCGGCCAGCGCGGCACCGACCGTCCCGGCCACCTCCGCCGGCCCGACCTCGCGCAGCTCGCACAGCGCCAGGGTGGAGACCAGCTGTCCGGCGATGCCGTCGTGCAGGTCGCTCATCAGGCGCACGCGCTCGGCCTCCAGGGTGGCGGCCCGGGCCGGGATCCGCTCGCGCTCGAAGCTGCGCAGCAGCGCCTCCTCGGTGGCGGCGACCTCCCGCTTCAGCCGGCTGTTGAAGCGGTCCAGCATGTTCATGGTGACGGCGAAGCGCCACATGAACACGGCGCTGAAGGTGGTCAGCAGCAAGGGCGCGGCGAACCGGCTGAGCGGGATGCCGACGTCGTTGACACCGCTCAGCAGGTTCATCAGATCGTGGGTGGCCAGGATCAGGGTCAGGAGAAAGGCGCCGAGCAGCGGCAACGCCTCGCCGTTACGATCCTTGAACGCCGCCCAGGACAGGACCAGGGCGGCGGCCAGCACGTTCAGAACGCCGATCGGCGTGAAGATCCCGAACAGCAGCCACTGGTGGATCTCCAGCGGCAACGTCGTCAGGCTGGCCGCGACGGCGGCTGGCAGCAGCAGGAACACCCGGATGGGGACCGGCGGCCGGCGGCCGACGAACAGGCAGGCCAGCGGCAGGATCAGGCTGGTGCTGACGAACCGGGCATGGTTGGCGAGAAGCAGGATCCTCTCGCCAAGCACGTCGCCGAGGATCGCCGGCAGGGAGGTGAGCGCCTGCGACAGCAGCATCGCGCCGACCAGCAGGAAGATCCTCTCCCGCGGGCGGGCGATCCACATGATCAGCATCCCCACCCCCATGGCGATCTCCCATCCGTCGATCAGCCGGGGCAGCGTGGAGAACAGGAAGGTTCGGCGGTCGTAATCGGCACGGAGCAGGACATCCGGCCCGACTGCGACACGGCCGAGAAAGCCGAACTTCGCGCCGCTCGAGGTCAGCAGGATCCGCAAGTCGTTCGTACCCGGCTGGAGAAGCGGATCGGGCAGCGGAACCAGCAGCGGGGAGGTCGACCAGCTGTCGGTTTCCGACTGCTCCCAATCGCTGGTCGCCAGGAAGACGCCGTTCAAGGACACGGTGACACGGCCCTGGTAGGCCGGGATATAGAGCGAGACCAGCCGGCCTTCCTTCTCCTGCCGGTGAAGGGAAAGCCGGAAGGAGGCCCTGCACTGCTCCATGCCCCGAACCGGCGGACAGCGGTAGGGCAGAGTCGCCCCGTCCGCGGCCTTAACCGCCGCCGGTCCCTGCACATCGCGCCCGGAACCGCCGCCGCCGTCGAGGCGGACGTCCTGGATGTACAGGGTTCCGGCATCGGCCGGCGGTGTGACGTTCCGGAAGACGAACCAGCCGAAGGCCAGAGGCAGCAGAAGACAGAGAAGGAGGAGACCGTACCATGATCCGGTGGCCCGGCCGGGATGCCGTGTCTGCGTCTGCGTCCTGCGGGAGTTCGGTCACGGCCCTGGCTCCGCCCCCGCCTCAAGGGCCGAGATTGATGATTTTCTGGTTGATCGCGGTGAACACCGCCTCGCCGCGGGAGTTGACCTCCAGCTTGCGGTAGATGTTCTTGATGTGGGTCAGGACGGTGTTGCGCGAGATGCCCAGCCTGTCCGCGATGTCGGCATAGGTGAGCCCCTTGGCGATGCCCCAGAGGATATCGGTCTCACGCCCGGTCAGGGACGGCACGGGTATGGCTGGATCGCTGGCGGCAGGCTTGCCCTGGATCCGGCGGACGATGGTCCGGGCGATGGATGTGGAGATCGGCGAGAGGCCGGCGACCAGATCCAGGACCGAGCCGACCAGATCCGCCGAGCGGGAATCCTTCAGGATGTAGCCCGCCGCTCCGGGATGGGGGCGTCGTCTTCGACCAGCATGACCCGGACGCGGCGTGCCACCGGCATCGCTCCGTCCTCTCCGCTTTCCGACATGCCGGATGCTCCCTCTTCCCGACGGTCAGCCTGAGTTGATCCGTTCCGCGTTTTCTCTACGCGCAGGGATGCCTCCTGCCAATCACCATTCGATCCGGCAGCCGATGTCGTCCGGTGGGCGATGGGGCATGCACGGCGTCAGGGAGGCAGGGGGTTTCCGATGGAAGGCATCGCACTCCAAGCAGAGGATCCGAACTCCCCGCCCACCTGTGGACGGGCTCGGACACTCTGCCTAGCAGCCCGCATTTCCCGGCATGCCGTCGACGGGCGGAGCGGGGACGCAAGTCTTCGCCGCGCCTTGCCCCGTACCGCCGTCGGCAGCGGCCGGACCGGCACGGCCGCCCAGTCCGCTCACGTCGTAGCCGGTCCAGGCGAGATGCCCCGGCGACATCAGCAACGGAGCCCAGATCACGGCCGACAGGACATTGAAGGTCTGGAATTTCCGGTGGGGCATCGCCATCATGCCGGCCGTCGTCGGCACCACGGCGCGCAGCGGGCCGACGAAGCGCGCCAGGAACACGCTCTTGCTGCCATGCCGGTGGAAGAAGGCTTCGCCACGGCGGCGCAGCTCGGGCTGCCTGCTGAACGGCCACAGCCGGAAAATGCGCTCGCCATAGCGGCGGCCCAGCCAATAGGACGCGGCATCCCCCAGAACGGCGCCGCCCACGATCGCCAGATAGACGGACCAGAAATCGAGAATGCCGGCGGCCACCAGCGCGCCGGTCGCGGTCAGCATGACGACACCCGGGATAAGAAGCCCGACGAGCGTCAATCCTTCCGCGAACGCCATCAGGAAGATGATGGCCTCCGCCCACTCCGCATGCGCTTCGATGTAGGCGGCGAGAGCGGCACCCAGGGTGGCGAAATCCGGCAATGCGGTCAGCACGGTATCTGCGCCCGCGTCTTCCCGGTCCTCGTGGGGCGCCCCCAGCCGGGGAACCGTCGATGCAGGTCGGTCATGAAGAGCGCTCAGTCCTTTTTGGCCCGCCAAGCGGGCGCGGGCACGGGTCCTCCACAGCTGGGCCCGCCTCCCCGGCCTTACAAGTCGGCCCGTTCGGTTTTGGCCGGCCGGGCGAGAGCGATGGTGAAGCAGGCGCCGCGGGACCGGGCCGCCGGTTCCGGTCGCTGGGAAAGCCGCCGGTCAGTCCTGCGCCCGCTCCCGGTAGCGGCGGTAGACGGCGCACAGCTCCTCCATCCCGGTCGCGGAGCGGCTGCGTTTGGACGGTTCGGCCGGCGTGACGTTGACCGTCCGGACGAGGCTGCGTTGGATGATGCCGTCGGCGACGTCGAAATCGACGACATTGACGCAGCCCGGATCCTGCTCCAGCCCGGCCATCGCGGCACGGCCGCCGGTCAGGGCCCAGCTCAGCAGCAACCGGTTCACCCCCTCATGCAGCACGGCGAACAGCGTCTCGTCCCCCGGCCGGGCCGTCAGCCAGATGCGGAAGGCGCCGAGCACGCGGGCTTCGAAGTCGGCGAACCGTTCGCCGCCGATGAAGCCCGTATCCTCGTGCGCGTGGTCGAAGGCGCGGCCGATCACCCGGTCGATGTCGGCCACGGCCACCTCCGCCAGACGCCCGCCGCGGATCTCCCGCAATTCATGGAGCATGTCGGTTGCGACGGCAGTCTGCGCCAGGATGAAGGCCGCCGTCTCCCGCGTCCGCGGTGCCGAGGAACAGAGGGCGCGGTCGAAACGGTAATCGGCGAGCATCGCCGCCGCTGCCGCCGCCTGCCGCCGGCCGTCTTCGGTCAGCGCCACGGTGCGGGGATCGACCGGACGGCCGTCGGCCTCGAAATAGCGCACCTCGCCGTGCCGCATCAGCACCACGCGCTTGCGCGCCAGCGGACAGGAGGCCGGCAGACAGGAAGCGGTCATCTGGCTCGGCCCGCCAGCCGATGCAGGATCTCCCCGACGATTCCGCGGCGGAACAGCAGGACGCAGCCGACGAAGATGCAGCCGATGACCACCGGCACCGGCAGGCTGGTGGCGGCGAGGTAGCTTTCCAGCGTCACGACCAGCGCCGCCCCCACCACCGGGCCAAGCAGCGTGCCCATGCCGCCCAGCAGCGTCATCAGCACCACCTCGCCCGACATCTGCCACGTCACGTCGGTCAGCGAGGCCAGTTGGAACACCAGCGCCTTGGTCCCGCCGGCCAGCCCCGCCAAGCTTGCCGACAGCACGAAGGCCACCAGCTTGTAGCGGTCGGTGCGGTAGCCCAGCGACACCGCCCGCGGCTCGTTCTCGCGGATCGCCTTCAGCACCTGGCCGAACGGCGAATGCACCGTGCGCCACACCAGCGCGAAGCCGCCGAGGAAGATCGCCAGCACGGTGTAGTACATCGTCAGCGGCTGGCCGAGGTCGAACAGCCCGAACAGCGTGCCGCGCGGCACGCCCTGGATGCCGTCCTCGCCATGGGTGAAGGGAAGCTGCAGCGCCAGGAAGAACACCATCTGGCTCAAGGCCAGCGTGATCATGGCGAAGTAGATGCCCTGCCGCCGGATCGCGATCAGCCCGAAGACCAGCCCCATCAGCCCGGCGACGGCGGTGGCGGCGAGCAGGCCCGCCTCCGGCGACCAGCCCCATTCCTTCACCGTGTGGGCGGCGATGTAGGCCGCCGATCCGAAGAAGGCGGCATGGCCGAAGCTCAACAGGCCGGCGAAGCCGATCAGCAGGTTGAAGGCGCAGGCGAACAGCGCGAAGCACAGCACCTTCATCAGGAACACCGGATACAGCAGGAACGGTGCCAGCACCGCCAGCAGCAGACTGCCCCCCAGCAGCAACGCCTTGCGCGCCCCCGCCTCCATCCCCGTCCGCGGCAGCGCCTGGGTTTGCATGCTCATCGCTTATCTCTCCCGTCCGAACAGGCCGGCCGGCTTCACCATCAGCACCACGGCCATGATCACGAACACCACGATGTTGGAGGCCTCCGGGTAGACCACCTTGGTCAGCCCCTCCAGCAGCCCCAGCCCCAGCCCGGTCACGATGGCGCCGAGGATCGAGCCCATGCCGCCGATCACCACCACCGCGAACACCACGATGATGATGTTGGAGCCCATCAGCGGCGACACCTGGTAGATCGGCGCCGCCAGCACCCCGGCCAGACCGGCCAGCGCCACCCCGAAGCCGTAGGTCAGCGACACCATCACCGGCACATTGATGCCGAAGGCCTGCACCAGCGTCGGGTTCTCCGTCGCCGCGCGCAGATACGCCCCCAGCCTGGTCCGCTCGATGGCGAACCAGGTGCCCAGGCACACCAGCAGCGAGGCCGCCACCACCCAGCCGCGATATGTCGGCAGATACATGAAGCCCAGGTTGGTGCCGCCCTTCAGCAGGTCCGGGATCGGATAGGGCTGGCCCGACACGCCATACTGGTGGCGGAAGGCGCCCTCGAAGATCAGCGCCAGCCCGAAGGTCAGCAGCAGCCCATAGAGATGGTCGACCTTGTAGAGCCGGCGCAGCATCGTGCGTTCCAGCATCAGCCCGACGGCGCCGACCACCAGGGGCGCCAGCACCAGCGCCCCCCAATAGCCGATGCCGGCATGGCTCAGCAGCAGCCACGCCACAAAGGCGCCGACCATGTACAAGGCGCCATGCGCCATGTTGACGACGTTGAGCATGCCGAAGATCACCGCCAGCCCGAGGCTGAGCAGCGCATAGAAGGAGCCGTTGATCAGGCCGAGCAGCAACTGGCCGAACAGGGCCTGCGGCGGAATGCCGAGCAGATGGGACATGGTGGGTCTCTCGTCTCCCGCTCACACGCCGAGATAGGTGTGGAGCTTGTCCATGTTGGCGTGGAGCCGGTCGTTGGGGATCATGTCCACCACATGCCCTTCCTCCATGACGTAATGGCGGTCGGCGATGGTGGCGGCGAAGCGGAAAT
This sequence comes from Azospirillum thiophilum, assembly GCF_001305595.1. Taxonomy (NCBI): domain Bacteria; kingdom Pseudomonadati; phylum Pseudomonadota; class Alphaproteobacteria; order Rhodospirillales; family Azospirillaceae; genus Azospirillum; species Azospirillum thiophilum. The sequence goes on along the minus strand of NZ_CP012402.1, from coordinate 582,884 downwards.
TCTGTTCGACCAGGACGATGGTGAAGCCGCGGGCCTTGAGCGCCCGCACCGCCACGCCGATCTGCTCGATGATGACGGGAGCCAGCCCTTCGGTCGGCTCGTCCAGCAGGATCAGGCTGGCACCGGTGCGCAGGATGCGGGCGATCGCCAGCATCTGCTGCTCGCCGCCCGACAGCCGCGTGCCCTGGGTCGAACCGCGCCCCTTCAGGTTGGGGAACAGCTCGTAAATCTGGGCGACGGTCATGCCGCCCTCCTTCACCACCGGCGGCAGCGTCAGGTTCTCGTCAACGCTGAGCGAGGAGAAGATGCCGCGCTCCTCCGGCACGTAGCTGATGCCGAGCCGCGGGATTTTGTGCTGGGCCATGCCGATCAGCTCCTGGCCCTGGAAGCGGATCGAGCCGGTGCGCTTGGCCATGATGCCCATGACGGCGCGCATGGTCGAGGTCTTGCCGGCGCCGTTGCGGCCAAGCAGCGTCACCACCTCGCCCTGCCGCACCTCCAGGCTGACGCCGTGCAGCACATGGCTCTCGCCGTAGAAGCCGTGCAGGTCGGAAATCTCCAGCATGGCCGTTCCCACTCGGGCGGTCTTGGTGTTCATCCCCTCAGGCATGTCCGGTCCCCATATACGCTTCCATCACCTGCGGGTTCTTCGACACCACCTCGTAGGGCCCCTCGGCGAGGATCTCGCCGCGGCGGAGCACGGTGATGGTGTCGGAGAGATGGGCGACGACAGACAGGTTGTGCTCGACCATCAGCACGGTGCGGTCGGCGGCGACGCGCTTGATCAGGGCCGCGGTGCCCTCGATGTCCTCATGGCCCATGCCGGCCAGCGGCTCGTCGAGCAGCATCACCTCGGGGTCGAGCGCCAGGGTGGTGGCGATCTCGAGAGCCCGCTTGCGGCCATAGGGCAGCTCGGCAGCGGTGTGCCCGGCCCAGGGGGAGAGGTTGACCGCCTCGATCAGCTCCAGCGCGCGATCGTGCAGGTCGTAGAGCGACGACTCCGACTTCCAGAAATGGAAGCTGGTGCCGAGCGGGCGCTGGAGCGCGACGCGGACATTCTCCAGCACGCTGAGATGCGGGAAGACGGCCGAGATCTGGAAGGACCGCACCAAGCCCATCAGCGCGATGTCGGCCGGCTTGGTGCGGGTGATGTCGCGGCCCTTGTAGAGGATCTGGCCGCGGGTGGGCGTCAGGAACTTGGTGAGCAGGTTGAACACCGTGCTCTTGCCGGCGCCGTTCGGGCCGATCAGCGCATGGATGGTGCCCCGCTTCACCTGCAGGTTCACCTCCTTGACCGCCACGAAGCCCTTGAACTCCTTCGTCAGGTTGCGCGCTTCCAGGATGATGTCGTCGGTCATCGCCCGCTCCCGACTACGGTCGTCAGGACTTCTTGACCAGCGGGCAGGTGCTGCGCTCCAGCGGCTGGTAGGCGGCATCGCCGGGGATGGGGCGCAGCACCTTGGCGAGATCCCACGGCGACTTGACCTCCGCCGGGGCCTTGGCCTCGGCCAGATACATCTCGTGCACCATGCGGCCGTCGTCGCGGATCTTGCCGTCCTTGGCGAAGAAGTCGTTGATCGTCACCGTCCGCAGATGCTCGCGCACCTTGGTCGCGTCATCGGTGCCGACCGCCTTGATGGCGTTCAGGTAGGTCGTCACAGCCGAATAGGCGCCGGCCTGGATGTCGGTCGGCATGGTTCCGAACCGCTTGAAGAAACGCTCGGAGAAGGCGCGCGTTTCGTCGTTGTAGTCCCAGTAGAAGCCGGTGGTGAACTTGACGCCCTTGGCAACGTCCGGTCCCAACGCCTTCAGGTCGCTGAGGAACACCAGCATCGCGGCGATCGACTGGCCGCTGTTGGTCAGGCCGAATTCCTGAGCCTGCTTCAGCGAGTTGCTGAAATCCGTGCCGGCATTGGCCAGCGCGACCACCTGGGCTCCCGAAGACTGTGCCTGGAGCAGGTAGGAGGCGAAATCGGCGCTGTTCAGCGGATGGCGGACGCCACCGACCACGGTGCCCCCCATCGCCTTCACCACGTCGGTCGTGTTCTTTTCCAGCGAGTGGCCGAAGGCGTAATCGGCGGTGAGGAAGTACCAGCTCTTGCCGCCCTCTTCCACCACGGCGCGACCGGTGCCGGTCGCCAGCGCATAGGTGTCGTAGACATAGTGGATGCCGTAGGGCGAGCATTCCGCGTTGGTGAGCGCGGTGGACGCCGAGCCGGCGGCGATGGTGATCCGCTTGCGCTCCGCCCCCAGCTTCTGGATCGCGATGGCCGAGGCGGAATCGGTGGACTCCAGCACCATGTCCACCTTGTCCTGATCGAACCAGCGCCGCACGGTGGACGAGGTGATGTCGACCTTGTTCTGGTAGTCGGCGGAGACGATCTCGACCGGCTTGTCCAGCACTTTGCCGCCGAAATCCTCGACCGCCATCTGCGAGGCGACGATGACCGCCTTGCCGCCGTTGCCGGAATAGACGCCGGTCATGTCGACGATGACGCCGATCTTCACCGCATCGTCGGACACCGCCCCGGTCTGTGCCCGGGCAGCGACGGATCCGGTGAACGTCGTCGCGACCATCGCTGCGGCGGTGGCGGCGGTGAGCATAAGGTGGTTCTTGGACATCAGGCCTCCCGAACTGTAATTTTGATTGGGATTCGCCCGTCTTCTGCATCGGACCCCATGCAACGGTATGGGCGGCGGACGGACGGGCTGTTCGCCAGCATGTTCAGCAAAGCCCGTGCCAATTGCCAAAAAGGGCGGAATGACGCCGCGGAACACACAGTCAGCATGGCGAACAGTGTTGTCGGAAAACACAATGTCTTCGGCAAGGACACCGACGGAGCCGCATTCCCGGCGGCGGCGCGGCGGGCGCAAGGGCCCTCAGCCCTGCGCCTCGATCGCCCGCAGCCGCTTGTAGAGGTAGGAGCGCGAGATGCCCAACTCCTCCGCCGCCCGCTTCTTGTTGCCGTCGTTGCGTTTCAACGCATCGCGGATCAGCGATTCCTCGACAGTCCCGACGGCGGACCTCATGTCGGCCGCCTGCCCGGGCGCTGCCCCGGGCGCTGCCGCCAACTCGGGCGGCGCGGACGGCGCAGGGATCGCGACCGAGGGCATTCCCGGCAGGGCGGACGGGCGGAAATCCTCGACCCGGATCGTCGTTCCGTCGGAGAAGATCGCCGCCCGTTCGACCTCGTGCAGCAGCTGCCGCACGTTGCCCGGCCATTTCAGCGATTGCAGGTAGCCGTACACCTTGTCGTCGACGAAGCGCACGTTGTTGCGGTTGCGGCTGGACAGTCCGGCAAGGAAGCCCTGGACGATCGCCGGGATGTCCTCCAGCCGTTCGCGAAGGGGCGGCAGCCGCAGGGTGACCGGACTGATGCGGTAATAGAGATCCAGCCGGAATTTCTCGCTCTGGATCATCTGGCCCAGATCGCGGTTGGTCGCCGACACCAGCCGGAAATCGGAGAAGCGCTGCTGTTCGCCGCCGACCCGTTCGAACACGCCGTCCTGCAGGATGCGCAGCAGCTTCACCTGGAGGTCGAGCGGCATGTCGCCGACCTCGTCGAGGAACAGCGTGCTCTTGTGCGCGGATTCGAACTTGCCCTTGCGTCCCTTGCGTTCGGCCCCGGTGAAGGCGCCGGGTTCGTAGCCGAACAGCTCGCTTTCGGCGAGGCTGGCGGGCAGCGCCGCCGAGTTGACCATCACCATCGGCCGGCCATGGCGGGCGCTCAGGCTGTGGATCGCGTTGGCGACCAGCTCCTTGCCGGTGCCGCTCTCGCCGATCAGCAGCACCGGCACGTCGAGCGGCGCCACCTTGGCGATATCGGCCTTCAACTGGCGGATGGCGTCGCTGGTGCCGATGATCTGCTCGATGCCGGTTGAACGGGTGCGCAGGCCGGTCAGCTCGCGCTTGTACTGCGCGATCTCGTCGCGCAGGCGGTTGACCTCCAGGCTGAGCTGCTGGAGCTGCTCCGGCGCCTTGAACATCACCTGCCCGATGGCGCCGACCACCACCCCGCCCTCGACGATCGGGATGCGGCTGACGACGCGGGTCACCCCGCGCATCTCCTGGACCCGGCCGATCTCGGCCTTGCCGGTGCGCAGGATCTCGTGCAGGCGGGTGTTCTCGATCACCTCGGTCACCGGCTTGCCGGCCGCCTCGCCGGTGCCGAGCCGGAAGAATCCCTCATGCACCGGGCTGATGAAGCGGACCTTCGCCTCGTGGTCGACGACCGTCATGCCCTCGTAGGGGCTGCTGACCAGATGGTTCAGGATGCTGTAGGCGAAATCGACGCTGCCGATGAAGTCGAGCAGCGTGTCCTCGCGCTTGCCCCGATGAATGAGGAAGAGCGTCGCGTCGGCGCCGCGCCAGCCGAGCACGGTGTAGCGCACACCATCCAGCTCGACCCCGAACAGCCGCCGTGTCCGCAGCTGGCCGCGCAGCCCCTTCAGCCGCTCCTGCACATCGGCCCGGGCGCCAAGCCCGTCCTGAAATCTGAAGTTGCCGTTGTCGTCGATGACCAGCAGTCCGGCCCGGGCCGGGTCGTGCGTTTCGCTCATCGGAATGCCTTCGTTCTTTCGCTGCGAGGCGGTGTCTTCGGCCCAACCTAAGCACAGCCACTGTCCCCTGTGAACACATATTGTTGGTGTCGCTGTGTGTTTGGTGAATACACTGTTTATGCCATAGCAGATCTGAAGAATCATGCTTCTGCTAATTTTATCGATTTAAAACAGTGAATTAACAGAATACCGAAAGCTGGCACGGAGGTTGCTACCATCCGCTTGACCAACAAGCCGGAACAGCGAGACACCATGCTTCCGATGGACACTCTTCCTGACGCGCCCGACGTCGCCCCGTTCGGGATGCTGGCCGGCGTCAGAGTGCTGGACCTGACCACCTCCATCGCCGGCCCCTACGCATCACAACTCTTGGGTGATTTTGGCGCCGATGTGATCAAGGTCGAACGGCCGGGCCACGGCGACGATGCCCGCGCCTGGGGGCCGCCCTTCCTGAACGGTGAATCCCTGTGGTTCCTCAGCGTCAACCGCAACAAGCGCAGCCTCACGCTCGACTACACCCGGCAGGAAGGGCTGGCGATCCTGCTCGACCTCGCCCGGCACGCCGATGTCGTGATCGTCAACATGGTCCAGCGCACCCAGGACAAGCTGGGCATCAGCTATGAGACGCTGTCCGCGGTGAAGCCGGACCTGATCGTCGCCTCGATCACCGGCTTCGGCCTGAAGGGACGCCGGGCCGACCTGCCCTGCTACGACCTGATCGCCGAAGGCTACAGCGGCGTCATGGACCTGACCGGCGAACCGGGTTCGCCGCCGCAGAAGGTCGGCACTCCGGCGGCCGACATGCTGGCCGGACAGGATGCGGCGCTGGCGGTCTGCGCCGCGCTGCTGGAGCGCGCGCGCACCGGACGCGGCCGCAAGATCGACGTGTCGCTGGTGGAAAGCATGACCCGCTTCATGACCCCGCGCATCGCGACATATCTCGGATCCGGCGATCTGCCGCGGCGGTCCGGCGGACGCGACAGCGTCATCGCCGTCTATCAGGTGTTCGACACCGCCGACCTGCCGATGACCGTAGGCCTCGGCAACGACGGAATCTGGCGCCGCTTCTGCACCGCGGTCGGTCGGCCGGAATGGGGCAGCGAACCGCGTTACGCCAGCAACGCCCACCGCCGCGAGGCCCGGCCGGAGATCGTCGCCGGCATCCAGGAGCTGCTGCACGCGCGTCCGCGCGCCGAATGGCTGGCACTGTTCGCCGAGGTGAAGGTGCCGGCCGGGCCGATCAACCGCCTGGACGAGGTGGCGGCGGATCCGGACCTGCTGGACCGCGGCCTGTTCTATGCCCTGCACCACGGCCCGGAGGGCGGTTCCTGCCCGCAGGTCAATCTCGGCATCCATGTCGACGGTGCTCCGGCCGCCCCCCGCCTGCCGCCGCCCCGGCTCGGCGAACACACGCGGGCCATTCTGGGCGAACTGATCGGCTGTGCCGAAACCGACCTCGCCAGCCTCTCCTCCGCCGGCATCATCTGACCGCTGACTGCACGAACAAACGGAAACACACGCAATGACCTACGAAACCATTCTCTACGCCGAGGACGGCCCCGTCGGCACCCTGACGCTGAACCGTCCCGAAGACGGCAACATGTTCAATGTCACGATGTGCCACGAGATCCGCGACTGCATCAACGAGGTGCGGCGCGAAACGCGGACCCGCGTCCTGGTCATCACCGGAGCCGGCGACAGGTTCTTCTGCACCGGGGGCCGCAAGGACGGCATGGAGGAGTCGCAGCTCTACGCCGGCGTGCTGCCGACGCTGGAGATGTACGAGAGCATCGAGAAGCTGCAAAAGCCGGTCATCGCCTCGGTCAACGGCTTCGCGGTCGGCGGCGGCAACGTGCTGCAGATGGTCTGCGACCTGACCATCGCCGCCGACACCGCAATCTTCCGGCAGGTCGGCCCGATGGTCGGCAGCTTCGACGCCGGCTACGGCACCTGGTACCTGGAGGATCTGGTCGGCAAGAAGCGGGCGAAGGACATCTGGTTCCGCAATCCGAAGATGACCGCCGCCAAGGCCGCCGAGATCGGCCTGATCAACGAGGTCGTCCCCGCCGCCGAGCTGAAGGCCGCCACCCGCGCCATGGCGCTGGAGATCGCCGACCGCGGCGCCTTAGCGCTGGCCTCGCTGAAGGCCGCCTTCAACGCGCGCCACAACGGCGTCAGCGGCCTGTCGCGCATGGCCCACGACCTGCTGCTGCGCGGCTACCTGGAAACCGACGAGTCGCATGAGCTGGCCGCCTCCTTCGCCGAGCGGCGCAAGCCGGACGCCGACAAGTTCGGCCACTGACCGCCAGACGCAAGGGAGGCCCCTCCGTGAACACCGTCCTCACGCTCCATGACCCCGCGCTGGCGGCAGGCTACAAGGCGGCCGGCATCTGGCGCGACGAGACGCTGTACGGCCTGCTCGCCCGCCGGGCGGCCGAGCGGCCGGACCGCTTCGCGCTGCGCGACGGCGTCCGCCGCCTGACCTGGGCGCAGTTGCTGTCCTGGGTCGACAGCGTCGCCGACGACCTCGACGAGGGGGGCATCCGCCGCGGCCAGCGCGTGTCGGTCTGGCTGCCCAACCGGGTCGAGGCGGTGGTGGTCTTCCTCGCCTGCTCGCGCAACGGCTATGTCTGCAACCCGTCGCTGCACCAGAACTACACGGTCGCCGAGATCGCCGGCCTCCTGGAGCGGATCGACGCCGCCGCCTTCTTCGGCCAGACCGGCTACGGTGCCGATGCCCAGATCGCCGGCGGCCGGACCGCCGACGTCTTCGCCGCCGCCCGCAACCTGCCCTCCATGAAGCGCATCCACCGGCTGGAGCCCTACGGCGACCGCTGGAGCGGCGCCGACCTGCCCTTCCCGCCGCTGGAGCCGCGCCGGCCGGTCCATGCCGAGCCGGTGGGCAACGCCGACAAGATCGTCTACCTCGCCTTCACCTCCGGCACCACCGGGATGCCGAAGGCGGTCATGCACTCCGACAACAGCCTGCTGGCCAACGGCCGGGCGATGGTGGAGGACTGGGGGCACGGGCCGGACACCATCCTGCTCAGCCTCAGCCCGATGAGCCACCACATCGGAACGGTGGCATTGGAGCAGGCGCTGGCCGCCGGCTGCGAACTGGTCGTCAACGACCCGCCGGCCGGGCTGAAGCCGCTCGACTGGATCCTGGAGAGCGGCGCCACCTACATCATGGGCGTCCCCACCCATGCCATCGACATCCTGTCGGAAATGCGGCGGCGCAACCTGAGCGCCCTGGGCGCGGTCTCGGTCTTCTACATGGCGGGATCCGCCATCCCGCAGGAAACCGCGCGCAGCTTCCTGGCGCTCGGCATCAAGCCGCAGAACATCTACGGCATGACGGAGAACGGGTCGCACCAGTACACCCGGCCCGACGACGACGTCGACACCATTGTCGGCACCTGCGGGCGTGCCTGCAACGCCTACGAGGTGAAGATCTGGAAGCAGGACGCGCCGGACGTCGAGGCCGCCCCCGGCGAGATCGGCGAGATCGGCGGGCGCGGCGGCTGCCTGATGCTGGGCTATTTCGACAACCAGCGCGCCACCGAAGGCTCCTTCAACCGCCAGGGCTGGTTCATGAGCGGCGATCTCGGCCGCTTCGACGCCAAGGGCAACCTGGAGATCGTCGGCCGCAAGAAGGATCTCATCATCCGCGGCGGCCACAACATCCACCCGTCCCGCATCGAGGATCTGGCCAAGACCCACCCGGCCGTGCTGATCGCCGCCGCCATCCCGGTGGCCGACGACCGGCTGGGCGAGAAGGTCTGCCTGATCCTGTCGGTGGAGGGCGCGCCGCCCAGCCCCAAGGCGATCCTGACCCATCTGTTCGAGGCCGGACTGTCGAAATACGACATGCCCGAATATCTGGCGATCACCACCGATTTTCCGATGACGCCGAGCGGCAAGATCCTCAAGCGCGGCCTGATCGACTGGGTCAAGAGCGGCAAGCTGCAACCGACCCCGGTGCGCTGGACGGCGCCCGCCGCACACTCGCCCTCATTTTCAAGGGAAACGACCTGATGCCCGTCATCCTGACCCGCCTGGATGAGCTGGCGGTCCTGACGCTGGACCGTCCCGAAGCCCTCAACGCGCTGAGCTTCGCGATCCTCGGCGAGATCGCCGCCGCGCTCGACGAGGTGGCGCGGGGCGACGCCCGCGCCCTGCTGGTGACGGGTGCCGGTCCGAAATCCTTCTGCGCCGGGGCCGACATCAAGGAGCTGACGGGCCGCAGCCTCGACGCCCAGAAGAAGGGCGCCGAGTTCGGACAGGCTGTCTTTTCCAAGCTGGCCGCCCTGCCGATGCCCTCGGTCGCGGTGATCAACGGCTTCGCCTTCGGCGGCGGGCTTGAGATGGCGCTGGCCTGCAGCTTCCGTGTCGCCGGGCGCACCGCCAAGCTGGGCCTGCCGGAGATCAAGCTGGGGCTGATCCCCGGCTATGGCGGGACGCAGCGGCTGCCGCGCCTGATCGGCGAGGCCCGCGCGCTGGAGATGATCCTGACCGGCCGCACCGTCGGCGCCGAGGAGGCCGAGCGCATCGGTCTGGTCAACCGGCTGATCGACGAACCGCTGATCGACGGCGCCGCCGCCTTCGCCCGCGAATTCACCGTCTACGGCAAGCTCGCCCTGTCCTTCGCGCGCTCCGCCGTGCAGCGGGCCATCGATCTGCCGATCCACGAGGGGCTGAAGGTCGAGGCCGACCTATCCACCCTCGCCTTCCAGACCGCCGACGCCGCCGAGGGCATGGCCGCCTTCGCCGAAAAGCGCAAGCCGAGCTTCCAGGATCGCTGACATGACCGAGACCTCCCTCAAGCCCAGTTCCATCAAGGACGGGATCGTCGCCGTCACCGGCGCCGGGCGCGGCATCGGCGCCGACATCGCCGTCGAGCTGGCCCGGCGCGGCTTCACCGTCGCCTGCCTGACCCGCAAGGGCACGATCCCGGAGCTGCCGGCCGGGGATGCCGGGCTTGCCGAGCGGTTGCTGCCGTTGCGCTGCGACGTGACCGACGAGGCGGCATTGCGCGAGGTGTTCGCCAAGCTCGCCGGCATCGGCGGCGGCCTGACCGCGCTGGTCAACAACGCCGGCATCCATCTGGACGGACGCAGCGACAGCTTCTCCACCGACGACTTCAACGCGGTGATGACCACCAACGCCACCGCCGTGTTCGTGGCATCCCGCGAAGCCTACCCGCATCTGGCCAAGACCAGGGGCATGATCCTGAACATGGGGTCCTTCTTCGACCGCATGGGAGTGAAGCGGAACCTCGCCTACTGCGCGTCGAAGGCGGCGGTGGGGGCGATCTCGCGCTGTCTGGCGGTGGAATGGGCGCCGGCCGGCATCCGCGTCGTCAATCTGGCGCCGGGCTACATCCTGACCGACCTGAACCGCGAAGCGCTGTCCGAAGGCCCGCTCAGCGCCTTCCTGCAAAAGCGCATCCCCGCCGGCGGCCCCAGCGGCGCCGACGCCGTCGCCAGGCTCGCCGCCATGCTGCTGGAGGAGAACATTCCCTTCCTGACCGGCGAGACCATCTACCTCGACGGCGGCCAAGGCATCGCGCATTGACCAACCGGCCCTAAATCCCCCTCTCCCCCCCCGGGGAGAGGGGATACAAGAAGGACCAGGGAATGAACGTCTTCGAGAAGCTCGACGCCCACATCCCGCTCTCCGACGAGGAGGCGATGCTGCTGGAAAGCGTCCAGGCACTGGCCCGCGACCGGATCGCGCCGAAGGCCGAACACCATGACGCCACCGGCGAGTTCCCGTGGGACAACGTCCACGGCATCAACGAGCTTGGCCTCAATGCCATGTTCGTGCCGGAGGCCTATGGCGGCGCCCAGCTTTCCTACGTCGCCTATCTTGCCTGCGTGCGGGAAATCAGCAAGGCCTGCGCCTCCACGGGCATCGTCTGGGCGACCAACTTTCACGGCATGAAGCCGCTGATCGACTTCGGGACGGAGGAGCAGAAGCAGCGCCTGCTGCCGCGCCTCGCCGAAGGCGCGCTGGGCGCGCTCTGCATCACCGAGGAGGCCGCCGGCTCCGACGCCACCGGGATGAAGACGCGCTTCACGCCGGACGGCGACGACATCGTCGTCAACGGGGCCAAGCTCTTCATCACCAACGGCGACGTCGCCGACCTCTATCTCGTCTTCGGCAAGTGGAGCGAGATCGACGATCCGAAGAAGTCGATCTCCGTCCTGATCCTGGAGAAGGGTGCGCCCGGCCTGACCGTGCTGCGCAAGGAGGACAAGATGGGCCACCGGGCGTCGAGCACGGCGGCGCTCTCGTTCGAGAATGTCCGGGTGCCGCGCGCCAACCTGCTGGGCCGGCCCGGCGAGGGCCTGCGCATCCTGCTGGCCTCGCTGAACAAGTCGCGGCCCAGCGTCGCGGCGCATGCGCTGGGCATCGCGCGGGCCGCCTTCGAGGATTCCGTCGCCTACATCAATGAGCGCCGCCAGTCCGGCAAGCGGATCATCGAGTTCCAGGGCATCCAGTTCCTGCTGGCCGACATGGCGACAGACCTCGCCATGTGCGAGGCGTGGCTGTGGCAGTTGGGCCGCCGCATCGACGACGGGGAACAGGATTTCGGCGTCGAGGCGTCGATGCTGAAGATGCGCGCCACCGACCTCGCCATGCGGATCAGCACGGAGGCGGTCCAGCTTCTCGGCGGCTACGGCTACTGCAAGGACTACCGCGTGGAACGGCTGATGCGCGACGCCAAGATCACGCAGATCTGGGAAGGAACCAACCAGATCCACCGCCAGCTGATCGGCCGCAGTTTCATCGAGAGGCAGAAATGACCATGAGCAGCATCAAGACGGTCGGCGTCGCAGGCGCCGGCACGATGGGGGCCGGCATCGCCATCGTCGCCGCCCGGGCCGGCTTCCGCACCATCCTCTACGACACCCGCCAGGACACGCTGGACCGGGCCCGCCGCCAGACCGAGGGCTTCTTCGCCAAGTCGGTGCAGCGCGGCAAGCTGACGGCGCAAGCCGTCGAGACGATCATGGCCAACCTGACCGGCACCACCGAGATGGCCGCGATGGCCGAGTGCGACGTGGTGATCGAGGCGGTGTTCGAGGACCTGAAGGTCAAGCACGGCCTGTTCTCGGATCTCGACGCCATCTGCCCGCCGCACACCATCTTCGCGTCCAACACCTCCACCCTGTCGATCACCGAGATCGCCGGCGGGTCGGGGCGGCCGGAGCGTGTGGTCGGCATGCATTTCTGCCTGCCCGCCCAGCTGATGAAGCTGATCGAGATGTCGCCCGGCCTGACCACGGCGCCCGAGGTGTTCGACACCGCCTGGAAATTCGCCGAGGCGATGGGCCAGCGCCCGGTGAAGACCAAGGACAATCCCGGCTTCATCCTCAACTACTTCCTGGTGCCCTTCAACAACGACGCCATCCGCATGGTCGAGGCCGGCGTCGCCGAGCCGGCGGACATCGACCGCGCCATCAAGGCGGGGCTCGGCTACCCGATGGGGCCGCTGGAACTTCTGGATCTGATCGGGCTCGACACCCAGCTGCTGCTCTGCGAGGCGCTGCACGGCGTCACCAACGACCCGCGCGCGGCCTGCCCGCCGCTGGTCAAGCGGATGATCGCCGCGAACCATCTGGGCCGCAAGTCGGGCCGGGGGTTCTACAACTACGACAAAGACGCGATGTTCGGAGGCTGAGCCATGCCCTACCAACTGATCGACACGGGTTCGAGCCGCTCCTTCCCCGCCGCCCACCCGCTGCTCGACGGGGCGTCCGCCTCCGGTGAGGTGGTGGTCCTGATCGGCGCCGACGCCGACTCCGCGCTGACCGGGGTGAGCGACCGTGCGTCCCGCGCCGCCATCCTGGTCGAACTCGGCACCGAAAGCCTCGGGACCCACACCGGCGAGAGCCGGGGGGCCGAAGGCTCCAACGTGCTGGGCTTCGCCCGCTTCCGGCTGGGCGACGGCGCTCCGTCGGATCTCGTGGAACTGGTGCGCCAGCCGGCCACGCCGGACAGCGCCATCGCTGCCGCCAGGGCGGTGCTGGAGGGCGCCGGGCTGAAGGTCGCGGTCTGCGGCGACTTCGCCGGCCGCATCATCGACCGTCTGGTCCGCCCCTACTACAACGCCGCGCTCCGCCGCCTCGACGAGCAGTTGGCGACGGCCGACGATCTCGACCTGACGCTGAAGCTCGGCCTCGGCTATCCGGAAGGTCCGATCGGCCTGCTGGAGCGCACCGGGCTGGCGCACCATTACGACGTCACCTCCGCCCTGTTCGAGACGCTCGGCACCCCCGACTACGCCCCGGCCCGCCGCGCCGTGGTCGCCAAGCGCCGTGCCGAAAAGGGACTCACCTGATGCGCCCGCAAGCGATGCGCCCACTCGACGGAATCCGTGTCCTCGATTTCAGCACCCTGCTGCCCGGCCCGCTCGCCACGCTGATGCTGGTCGAGGCCGGGGCCGAGGTCATCAAGATCGAGCGTCCTGGACGCGGCGACGAGATGCGCAGCTACGAGCCGAAATTCGGCGCCGACGCGGTGAATTTCGGCCTGCTGAACCGCGGCAAGCGCTCCATTGCGCTCGACCTCAAGGGGCATGGCGCGGTGGAGCGGCTGATGCCGCTGATCCGCTCGGCCGACGTGATCGTCGAGCAGTACCGGCCCGGCGTGATGGACCGGCTGGGGCTGGGCTACGCGGCGCTGTCGGCGATCAATCCCGGGCTGATCTACTGCTCGATCACCGGTTACGGGCAGAGCGGGCCGAAGGCGGCCGAGGCCGGGCACGACCTGAACTATGTCGCCGAGACCGGCATGCTGTCGTTGGCGGCCGGCAGCGACGGCGCCCCGGTCCTGCCGGCGGCGCTGGTCGCCGACATCGGCGGCGGCACCTATCCGGCGGTGGTCAACATCCTGATGGCCCTGCTGGAGCGCAACCGCACCGGCAAGGGCTGCCACCTCGACATCGCCATGGCGGACGGGATGTTCACCTTCCTCTATTGGGCGATGGGCAACGGGCTGGCCGATGGCCGGTGGCCGGTGCCGGGCGGCGACCTCGTCACCGGCGGGACGCCGCGCTACCAGATGTACTGCACCGCCGACGGCCGCTTCCTCGCCGCCGCTCCGCTGGAGGAGAAGTTCTGGGCCGCCTTCTGCGCCATCATCGGGCTGCCGGAGGAATTCCGCGACGATTCCAGGGATCCGGCCGCCACGAAGCAGGCCGTCGCCGGGCTGGTCGCGGGCAGGGACTCAGCCCACTGGCGCACCGCCTTCGCCGGCAAGGACGTCTGCTGCGTCGTGATGAGCAGCATGGAGGAGGCGCTCGCCAACCCGCATTTCCAGGAGCGCGGCCTGTTCGCCCGCCGTCTGGCGGGACCGGGCGGCCGGACCATCGCCGCCCTGCCCACCCCGCTCGCCGCCCCCCTGCGCGCCGACACCGCCGAGGCCGGCTATCCGGCGCTGGGCGAGGCGAACGGGTTGCTCGACGGCTGACGCCTGCCCCCTCCAGTTAGCGCCCCCTCCCTATCCCTCCCCCGCTCACGCGGGAGAGGGGACTGCCGCCGGCTCCCCCCGAAGCTCCTGCCCCCTCTCCCGCACTGCTCTCGCACAAAGCTCCCCTTTGTGCTGACGCGACAGGCGGACCATAGGTCCGCCGAGAACGGGGGAGGGATGGGGTGGGGGCAACCGTGGCCGAACCCCGCACAAAAGAAAGACCGAAATGAGAGCGATCACCATCCGCCAGTTCGGCGAGCCGGACGGCATGGCCATTGAGGAACGCCCGACGCCGCAAGCCGGGCCGAACGAGGTGCTGGTCTCCGTCAGGTCGATCGGCGTGAACTACCCGGACCTGCTGGTCATCGACGGCAAATACCAGATCCTCGCCAAGCCGCCCTTCAGCCCAGGCAAGGACGCGGCCGGCGTGGTGCTGGCGGTCGGTGCGGACGTCGACACCTGCAAGCCCGGCGACCGCGTGGTCTGCCAGCTCGAATACGGCGCCTATGCCGAGGAGATCACCGTCCCGGCCGACCAGTGCTTCGTCCTGCCGGACGCCCTGTCCTTCGACGAGGCGGCGGCGATGGGCCTCGCCTACCAGACCGCGCATTTCGCGCTGGTCGAGCGCGGGATGTACCGGACCGGTGAGATCGTGCTGGTCAACGGGGCGGCCGGCGGCGTCGGCCTGGCCGCCGTGCAGATCGCCAAGGGCCTCGGCGCCACGGTGATCGCCGGGGTGATCGGCGAGGACCAGGCCGCCATCGCGCGCGAGAACGGCGCCGACCACACCGTCGACCTGTCGATGCCCGACCTGCGCAACGCGCTCCGCGACCGCATCAGGGAAATCACCGGCGGCCACGGCGTCGACGTGGTGCTCGACCCGGTCGGCGGCGAGGCGTTCACCGCGGCCTTGCGGTCGATGGCGTGGCGCGGCCGCATGGTGGTGATCGGCTTCGTCAGCGGCACGATCCCGGAAGTGAAGGTCAACTACCTGCTGGTCAAGAACATCCATGTCAGCGGCCTGCAATGGAGCGACTACCGCGACCGCACCCCCGACTGGGTGCGCCGCGTGCAGACCGAGCTGTTCGACCTCTACACCGCCGGAGCCATCCGCCCGAAGGTGATGAAGAGCTTCGCCTTCGAGGACTACGCCCAGGCGCTTGGTCTGGTGCGCGAGGGCAAGGTCACCGGCAAGGTCGTGCTGCGGGTGTGACCGGACGCCGGCCCCGCCCGTCCCGGTGAAGGAGGGGGCTTTTCAAGAGACGGAATGCAATGGGAGAGGCAGCAGTGAGCGGCAAAGCGGGAAACGGGGCCGAGGCCCTGCCGAAGGACAGGGTCGTGGCCGTCGTCGGGGCCGGGACGATGGGAAGCGGCATCGCCCAGGTGGCGGCTGTGGCCGGTCACCCGGTCCTGCTGTTCGACAGCATCGCCGGCGCCGCCGGACGCGGCCTGGAGGCCATCGCCGCCAACCTTGCGCGCATGGTCGCCAAGGGCAGCCTCGACGAGGCGGGCCGCGGCGCCATTCTCGACCGCATCCGCACCTGCGACGACCTCGCGGCGCTCGCCGGCGCCGGTCTGGTCGTCGAGGCGATCGTCGAGGATCCGGCGGCCAAGCGCGCCCTGTTCACCGCATTGGAGGACGTGGTGCCGGACGACTGCATCCTCGCCACCAACACCTCCTCCCTCTCCATCGAATCCGTCGGCGCCCCGCTGGCCCGCCCGGAGCGGCTGGCCGGCCTGCATTTCTTCAACCCCGCCCCGCTGATGGCGCTGGTCGAGGTCGTCCGCGGCCGCGCCACCGATCCCGCCATCGCCGACCGGCTGCTCGCCACCGCCGCCGCCTGGGGCAAGATCCCGGTGCTCGCCCGCTCCACCCCCGGCTTCATCGTCAACCGGGTCGCCCGCCCCTTCTACGCCGAGGCGCTGCGCGTGCTGGCGGAGAGGGCAGCCGTCCCGGCGGCACTGGATGCGGTGATGCGCGGCTGCGGCGGTTTCCGCATGGGCCCGTGCGAGCTGATGGACCTGATCGGCCACGACGTGAACTACGCCGTCACCCGGTCCGTGTGGGACGCCTTCCACAACGACCCGCGCTTCCAGCCCTCGCCGGTCCAGCGCGAACTGGTGGAGGCCGGCTGGCTCGGACGCAAGTCCGGGCGCGGCTTCTACGACCACCGGCCCGGCGCCGCCGCCCCCGATCCCGGCTTCGCGCCCGCCGCATCGGTTCCGCTGCCCGCTTCGGTAACGGTGGCAGGCTCGCTGGGCTTCGCGGCACCTCTGCTCGACCGCATCCGCGCCGCGGGCATCGCCGTGGAGAGTGCTGCCGAGCAAACCGCCGGCCCCGGCCTGCTGCGCCTCGGCGGCGTCACGCTGGCGCCTACCGACGGGCGGCTCGCCACCGAGCGCGCGGCGGAGAGCGGCGGGCAACTCGTGCTGTTCGACTGGGCGCTCGACTGGGCAAAGGCGGGAACCATCGCCCTGGCCCCGGCCCGCCAGACCTCCGCCGCCGCGACCGCCGCCGCCGTCCGGCTGTTCCAGGCGCTGGGGATGAGCGTCGCCCTGATCGACGATGTGCCGGGCATGATCGTCGCCCGCACCGTCGCCATGCTGGTCAACGAGGCCGCCGACGCGCTCAACCAAGGGGTCGCCGACGCGCATGCCATCGACCTCGCCATGACCAGGGGCGTCAATTACCCCATCGGGCCGCTCGCCTGGGGCGACCGCGTCGGCGCGGCTTTCGTCCTATGCACACTGGACAATCTCGCCCGCACCTACGGCGAGGACCGCTACCGCGCCTCCCCCCTGCTCCGCCGCTGCGCGCTGGCGGGCGTTCCCCTGCTGAACGAAAAGGAACAGTGATGACCGCCGCCTACCTCTGCGATGGCCTGCGCACCCCCTTCGGCCGCTATGGCGGGGCGCTCGCGTCGGTGCGCGCCGACGATCTCGCCGCCGTGCCGATCCGCGCCCTGATGGAGCGCAACCCGGCCGTCGACTGGGCGCGGCTGGACGAGGTGATCCTCGGCTGTGCCAACCAGGCAGGCGAGGACAACCGCAACGTCGCCCGCATGGCGGCGCTGCTGGCGGGCCTGCCGGTCGAGGTGCCCGGCACCACGGTCAACCGCCTGTGCGGATCCGGCATGGACGCCGTCGGCATCGCCGCCCGCGCCATCCAGTCCGGACAGGCCGACCTGATCCTGGCCGGCGGCGTCGAGAGCATGAGCCGCGCCCCCTTCGTGATGGGCAAGGCCGACAGCGCCTTCTCCCGCAACGCCGCGATCTTCGACACCACCATCGGCTGGCGCTTCGTCAACCCGGCGATGAAGGCGGCCTACGGCGTCGATTCCATGCCGGAGACGGCGGAGAACGTGGCGGAGGATTGGGGGATCGGCCGGGCCGACCAGGACGCCTTCGCCCTGCGCAGCCAGCAGCGCGCCGGCCGGGCGCTCGCCGCCGGACGCTTCCGGTGCGAGATCGCCCCGGTGACCGTCAAGGGCCGGAAGGGCGATACCCTCGTCGACACCGACGAGCATCCCCGCCCCGACACCACGGCCGACGCGCTGGCCGCGTTGAAGCCGGTGGTCCGGCCGGGCGGCACGGTGACAGCCGGCAACGCGTCCGGCGTCAATGACGGGGCGGTGGCGCTGCTGCTGGCGTCCGAGGCTGCGGTCAAGCGCTACGGCCTGACGCCGCGGGCGCGGGTGACCGGGATGGCGACGGCGGGGGTGGCGCCGCGGGTGATGGGCATCGGCCCGGTGCCGGCGGTGCGCAAGCTGCTCGACCGCCAGGGCCTGACGGTCGCCGACCTCGACGTGGTGGAGCTGAACGAGGCGTTCGCCGCCCAGGGACTGGCCGTCCTGCGGCAGCTCGGCCTGCCCGACGACGGGGCGCAGGTCAACCCCAACGGCGGCGCCATCGCGCTGGGGCACCCGCTCGGCGCCTCGGGGGCGCGGCTGATCCTGACCGCCCTGCACGAGCTGGAGGAGACCCGCCTCAACCGGGCGCTCTGCACCATGTGCGTCGGCGTCGGCCAGGGCATCGCCACCATCATCGAACGGGTGTGACGGGCCGGGGCCGCCCGCCCGTCCGGAATCCCCACGCCTATCGGCACACGCTCACCACGGCCCGTCCCCGGCGGACAGCCCCCAATCGGCCAGCACCTCCCGCGTGTGTTCCCCGGGTGCCGCCGGCGGTCCCTGGACCGCCGGCCTGCTGCGGCTGAAGCGCGGCGCCGGGGCCGGCTGCACCACGCCGCCGACATCGACGAAGCCGCCGCGCGCAACCGCATGGGGATGGCGAGGCGCCTCGGCCATCGACAGGACGGGAGCGAAGCAGACGTCGGTCCCCTCCAGCAGCGCGCACCATTCGTCGCGCGTCCGCGTTCGGAAGACATCCGTGAAGGCCGCGCGCAGGCGGCCCCGGTTGGCCTCGCCGCGGTCACGCAACGCCTCGTCGGTCAGGCCGAGGAGATCCAGCATCATGTCGTAGAAGCGCGGCTCCAGCGGCCCGATGGCGATGTGCTTGCCATCGCTGGTCTCGTAGCTGTCGTACCACGGCACGCCGCCGTCGAGCAGGTTTCCCGCACGCCGATCCTGCCAAAGCCCTGCGTGCAGCAACCCGTAGAGCGCCGCACCCAGCGAGGCCGCGCCGTCGACCATCGCCGCATCGACCACCTGTCCCCGCCCCGACCGGCTCCGTTCGAGCAGGGCGCAGACGATGCCGAAGGCGAGATACATGGCACCGCCGCCATAATCGCCGATCAGGTTCAGCGGCGGCAGCGGCCGGTCGGCCGGGCCGATGGCGTGCAGCATGCCGCTGAGCGCGATGTAGTTCAGGTCGTGCCCGGCAGCCTTGGCCAGCGGCCCCTCCTGGCCCCAGCCGGTGATCCGGCCATAGACCAGCCGCGGGTTGACGGCCAGCAGCTCCTCCGGACCGAGGCCGAGCCGTTCCATCACGCCGGGCCGGAAGCCTTCGATCAGGGCGTCGGCCCGGACGGCAAGCCGCTTCAGCGTCGCCACCCCCTCCGGACTCTTGAGATCGAGCACCACCGAGCGCCGGCCGCGGTTGGTGACGTTGCTGAGGACCGGAATGTCGATGCCCTGGTCGGGCGGCGAGGCGCGGTCGATGCGGATGACCTCCGCCCCCATGTCCGACAGCATCATGGCGCAGAAGGGACCGGGCCCGATGCCTGCGATCTCGATGACGCGCAGGCCGGCCAGCGGCCCCGTCGGCGTTTCAGTCTCGCTCATGCCCTGCTCCACACTACTGCTCCCCCAATTGCTCCGCCCAATGCTCCTCCATGCCCGGCGCCGGCGCGGCGGTCCCGAAATCGGGCCGGATGACCGGCTTGCCCACGCTGCGCCGGTTGCGGAAATCGTCCAGCAGCGGGACCAGCGCGGAGAGCGGATGGATGGCGGGCCGCTCGGGCCGCAGCGCGCCGCTGTCGAACAGCGCGCGCAGGCGCGCCAGCAGCGTCCGGTTGGCCGCCGGCTCGGTCCGCATGAAGCCGCCCCAATCGACGCCGACGATGCTCGCCCGCTTCAGGAGCGGCAGGTTGAGGGGGATGCGCGGGATCTCTCCGGCGGCAAATCCGACGACCAGATGGCGCCCGCCGGGGGCGAGGCTGCGGAAGGCGGGTTCGGACAGGGTGCCACCCACCGGGTCGAGCACCAGATCGACGCCGCCGCCCAACCGCTCCGTCATCGCGCGGCGCCAGTCGGGATCGCCGTAATCGACCGCCAGTTCGGCACCGCGCGCCCGGCAGAACTCCAGCTTCTCCGGCGAGGAGGCCGCCGCGACCACCCGGCCGCCGAGCCCCCGCGCGATGTCGATGGCCGCCGCCCCGACCGTTCCGGCACCGCCCAGCACCAGCACCGTCTCGCCGGCCCGCATCCGCCCGCAGCTCTCCAGCGCGTAGAGGCTGGTCGCATAGGCGCTGAGGATCGAGGCGGCGGTGGCGGCATCCATGCCCGGCGGCGTCGCCATGCAATGGTCGCAGCGCGCCACCGCGCGCTCGGCCAGGGCACCCCCGAAGGCGATGGCGGCGACCCGGACGGCGACCAGCGCCGGGTCGCCGCCCTCCCCCACCGCCAGCACCCGCCCGGCCAGTTCGCGGCCCGGAATGAAGGGCGGTTCCGGGCGTTCCTGGTAGCGCCCGCCCAGCAGCACCGCGTCGAAGCCGCCGATCCCGACCGCCTCGACGGCGATCAGCGCCTCGCCGGGGCCGGGTTCCGGTTCCGCAACGTCGGCGATGCGCAGTTCGGGCGGCTCGCCGTAGGACAGGCAGTGCAGCGCCTTCATCGCACGGCCTCCCCCCGCAGCCGGCTCAGGCCGTTCCGGACCACCACGGCGTCCCGCGCCGTGACCCGCGCCTGGAAGGACACCGCGTCGCCTTCGACCCAGAGATCGACGGTGATCGTCTCGCCCGGGAAGACCGGGGCGGAGAAGCGCGCCTGATGGTGGAGCATGCGCTCCGGCCGGTAATCGCAGCAGGCGGCGAGCACCGCGCGGGCGGTGATTGCGTATGTGCAGAGCCCATGCAGGATCGGGCGCGGGAAGCCGGCCGCGCGCGCCGCCTCCGGGTCGGCGTGCAGTGGGTTGAGGTCGCCGGAAAGCCGGTAGAGCAGCGCCTGCGACGGCGTGGTCGGCAGGTCCAGCGACAGGTCGGGTGCGCGGCCGGGAACCTGGTGCGGCGCCGGCTGGCCGTCGGCCGGGCCGCCGAAGCCTCCTTCCGCCCGGCCGAAGGCGGTGGTGACAACGGTCGCCAGCGGCTCGGGATCGCCGTCGAGGCGCAGGATCTTCTCCTGGGCGAAGACCGCGCCCTTCCCCACCCCCTTGTCCCAGGCACCGAGCATGCGCCCCTCGACGGTGCCCGTGCCGCTCGGCGGCATCGGCCGGTGCAGGGTGACGGCCTGCTCGCCGTGCAGCAGGGTGCGGGTGTCGAGCCCGATCAGCAACAGCGGCCCGCCGGCAAAGGTCGGTACGATCGCGAAGGTCGGCAGCAGCTTCAGGCCGCGCTCGTGGACGAAGGGCAATTCACGTTGGTCCACCGAATTGGCCACCGGGTCGGCCCCCATCCCGACGCCCAGCGCGTAGAGCATCGCGTCGCGTTCGCTCCAGGACGTCGCGTCCCGCGTCCGCAGTTCCATGATCGCCGCATGGTCCAGCATGGCCCGCTCCATTCCGGTTCAGTTCACTCCGCGTGTCCGGTCACGCCAGTAAGGCTCACGCAGCGCCTTGCGGTCCACCTTGCCGAGCCCGGTCAACGGCATCCTGGCGACGATGTCGATGGATTTCGGCGACCAGGGTGCGCCGCGCACCGCCTTCACATGCGCCTGGAGCTCCGCCGCCTCCACCGCGGCGCCGGGACGCAGGGTGACGAATCCCTTCACCGCCTCGCCCCATTTGGCATCGGGAATGCCGATCACCCCGGCCAGCGACACCGCCGGATGGGCCATCAGCGCATCCTCGACCTCGCGCGGGTAGATGTTGAAGCCGCCGGAGATGATCATGTCCCTGGTGCGGTCGACGATGTGCAGGAAGCCCTCGGCGTCGCGCCTGGCGACGTCGCCGGTGTGCAGCCAGCCGCCGTGGAAGGCCTGTTCGGTCAGCTCCGGCCTGCGCCAATAGCCGGCCATCACCAGCGGTCCGCGCACGCAGAGTTCGCCCGGCTCGCCGACGGCGACCTCGCGCATATCGGCGTCGAACAGCTTCACGTCGCACAGCGCGGTCGGCCGTCCGCAGGAGCCGAGCCGCTCCGGCCTGCCGAGGTCGTGATCGACCCTGCGCAGCGTGGTGACGCATTGCGGCGCTTCCGACTGGCCGTAGAGCTGGAGGAAGATCGGGCCGAAGGCGTCGATGGCCCGGCGCAGCAGGTCGGGCGCCATCGGCGCCGCGCCGTAGACGATCAGCCCGAGCGAGGACAGGTCGTGCCGGGCCAGCAGCGCCGGATCCTCCACCAGCGTGTTGACGATGGTCGGCACCAGGAAGGCGGCGGTGATGCGCTCCTCCGCCACCGTGCGGCAGAACTCCGCGCCGTCGAAGCCGGGCAGCAGCCGGGCCGAGCCGCCCATCAGCATGATCGGGTAGAGCATGATGCCGCCGGCGTGGCTGATCGGCGTCACCGCGGCATAGCGCAGGTCTGCCGGCCATTCCCATTCGGCGGCGATGGTCGAGGCCATCGCCGCGATGGCCCGGTGCGGCAGCATGATGCCCTTGGACCGGCCGGTCGTGCCACCGGTGTAGCAGAGCAGCGAGACGTCCTCCGCCTCCACCTGCGGGTCGAGCGGGGCCGGTTCCAGCCGCGGCAACTCCTCCAGCAGGTCGGGAATGCCGTCGAGCGGACCGCCCAACGGACCGAGGGACAGGAGATGCTCCAGGGCCGGCACCCGCGCGCGGATCGCCAGCGCGCGCGGCCCGAACCGTTCGGCGTCGACGATCAGAACCCGCGCCTCGCAATCGGCGAGGATGAAGGCGTGGTCGTCCTCGCCGGCCAACGGGTGCAGCGGCGTGTAGCGGATGCCGAGGATGTTGGCCGCGCAGATGGCGGCCCAGGGCTCCACCCGGTTGCCGGTCAGGATGGCGATGCCGTTGCCCTTGCCGAGCCCGAGGGCCTGGAAACGGGTGACGAAGCGGCCGATCCAGTCGCCCAGCTCGGCATAGGTCCAGCGCGTCCGGTGGTCGGCCAGGGCCGGGCGGCCGGCGAAGCGGGCGACGGCGTCGGCGATCAGGCGCCCCGCCGTGCCGCCGGTGTGCAGGGATGGCATGGGGATCCTCGCGTGGGAGAGGAGTGTCGGGTGGGGGTCGCGTGAGCCTGACCCGCCCCTACTTCTTCACCAGCGGGCACTTGCTCTCCGACAGCGGCGCGAAGGCCTCCTCGCCGGGGATGGTCTTCAGCAGGGTGTAATAATCCCAGGGCTGCCTGCTTTCCGACGGCGCCTTGACCTTGAACAGGTACATGTCGCGCAGCACGATGTTGTCCGCCCGCAGATGCGACGGCTTGGTCACCGCGTCGCTGATCGTCGTCTCCTTCATCGCCTTCAGGACCGGAGCAGTGTCGGTGCTGTCGGCCGCCTTGACCGCTTTCAGATAGTGGTTCACCGCCGAATAGAGACCGGCCTGCACCATGGTCGGCATCTTGCCCCGTTTGTCGAAGAAGCGCTTCGACCATGCCCGCGTCTGGTCGTTCAGGTCCCAGTAGAAGGATTCGGTGACGTACATGCCCTTGGCCATCGGCAGCCCCATGGCGTCGATGTCGGTGATCATCGGCAGCAGCGGGGTCAGGGCGACGCTGCCGTTCAGGCCGTACTCGTTGGCCTGCTTGACCGCATTGATGGTGTCGGGGCCGGAGTTGCCGAAGCCGATCGCCTTGGCGCCCGAGCTTTGCCCCATCAGGATCTGGGAAGAGAAATCGTTGTTGTTGAACGGGTGCTTGACCGAACCCAGCACCTTGCCGCCGGCCGCCAGCACACCCTTGGTCGCATCCTCCTCCAGCGAACGGCCGCCGGCATAGTCGGCGGTCACGAAATACCAGGTCTTGGCGCCGTCCATGGTGACCGCCTTGGCCGTCGTCGCGGCGACCGCGCGGGTGTTGTAGCTCCAATGCAGGGTGGTCGGCTTGCAGTCCTCGCTGGACAGGCTGTTCTGGCCGGACGCGGTGGCGAGCACCAGCCTGTTCTTCTCGGCGCCGATGTTCGACACCGCGAGCGTGACCGAGGCGCCGGCCACGTCGGTCAGCACGTTGACGCCCTGCTCGTCGATCCATTTCCGGGCGATGCTGGAGGCGACGTCGGCCTTGCTGGTGTGGTCGGCCGACACCAGGGAGATCTTGAAACCGGGCTTCTCGGCCGCGGTGAAGTCGTCGATCGCCATCTGCGCCGCCAGCACCGAGCCGGGCCCGACCAGATCGGAATAGATGCTGCTCATGTCGGTGAGCACGCCGATCTTCACCTCCTTCACCGGGGTCTCCGCCGCGGCAATCGAGGGCGCGGCGGATGTGGCCGCCGACAGGGCGGCGGCGACCGCCAGACAGGACACGGCACCACGGAGCGTCTTGGCCAACAACATGGTTTTCCTCCCGGAACTCGGATTATCGCTTTTGGATTTTGCTTTCCGGCCCTTGCCGGCCGGCGCGGCTCAGCGCAGGACGTGCCCGATGCCGTAGACCCGGGCCGCGGTGCGGCTGAACAGCGCCGCCTTCTCGTCGGCCGACGCCCCGGCGGCGAGCCGCTTGA
The DNA here is from genome assembly GCF_001305595.1 of Azospirillum thiophilum. Taxonomy (NCBI): domain Bacteria; kingdom Pseudomonadati; phylum Pseudomonadota; class Alphaproteobacteria; order Rhodospirillales; family Azospirillaceae; genus Azospirillum; species Azospirillum thiophilum. The sequence continues at coordinate 558,618 of NZ_CP012402.1, read as the reverse complement.
AGCCGTTCCACAGGACGGCGTAGCTGCAGGACAGCTGGTCCACCGGGAAGTTGCTTTCGAACATCGCGCGGTCGGGGCCGAACGCCTCGATGCAGGTCTCGATGTAGGGGCGCCACGCCGCGGCCAGATCCTCGGAGGACGGCGGCACCGGGCGTTCGTGGAATCCGAAACCGCCGAGCCGCATCGCCAGGCCGCCCAGCTTCACGCTCACGTTGGGATGGCGCGCCACCTCCAGGATGCCGGCCTTCCACTGCGCGAAGACCTCGTCGCGCCGGCCGGCATAGGGGCCGATGCCGACCGGGCCGCCGACATGGTCGAGGACGATCGCCGTGTCCGGGAAGGCGGCCGCCAGATCGGCGACGTCCGACAGCTGGTGATGGTAGACCCAGGAATCGAAGGTCAGTCCAAGCGGCGCCAGACAGGCGAAGCCGCGGCGGAGCTGCTCGTCGCGCAGCAGCCCTTCCGGCGGGGTGCGCATGGTGGTGCGGATCTCCGGGTTCGGATCCCAGGAGGTCGATTGGCGGATGCCCTTGAAGCGTCCCTTGCCGGCGGCGATGTGGGCCTCCAGCACGGCGCGCACGCCCTCGCCCTCGCGCAGGTCGGCGTAGCTGATGATGCCGGCGCACAGGCCGGCCGGCCGGTAGACGCCCGCCTCGCACTGGTCGGCGATGGCGGTCACGAATTCGGTCTCGCCGACCGGCCGCATGTTCTCCGGCCCGTCGGTGCGGTAGCCCTCGGTGCAGTCGGCGAAGACGGTGCCGACGATGTTGTGGCCCGCCTGGGCATCGCGCTGCAGCTCCCCGGCGAGGTAGCGCGGCGAGCGCGGTGCATCCCACAGATGGTGGTGGGGATCGATGATCGGCAGATCCGGCTCCAGGATCGCCTCTTCCCGCAGCGCCAGCCAGTTCGGATCCGCCGAAGGCAGGATCGCGCCCTGCGTGCCGCTCTTGGTTTCGGTCATACGGTCCTCTCGTGAACATCGGATGTGCGGCCGGGAGGGAAACCGGCACCGCCGGCCCGTCCACCGCCATCCCGGCGGGTGTCGGAGTCGATGCGGCGAGGTCCGCGCTTTGCACACCGCTTATTGCTGGCTAAGTCAATCATAAGCCAGCCGAACATGGAATATAAAAAATCACTCAGGATTGATTTTTAGCGATACGGCCATGCACCGCTGCCTGCGCGATGATCCGCCACGTCTTGCCGATTTGCGATGCGACGCCACGCTGACTGAGAAGCGGATTGACAGATAAAATTATTCGTGTGTGATTGTATTGAACCGATCTCAACCCCGGCCGGCGCAGCGACGCAGGCCGGTGCCGGCGCCCCGCCGGCCCGTTGCGGCCCCCGCGGTTTCACTGTCCCCAACCGCTTGCCGCCGGCCGGCCCCGCCGTTTGGAGCCCTTCCCATGAATGAAAGCGGCAGCACATCCCCGACCCGGCTTTTCGAAATGCTGGACGGCCCGCCCGACGGCGCGACCATGCTGGTGGGGGCGTCGGGGCCCGTCACCTACGGCCGGATGCGCGCCGACAGCGCCCGGCTCGCTGCCCGTCTGAAGGATCTCGGCCTGCGGCGCGGCGACCGGCTGGCGCTGTGGCTGCCCAACATTCCGGAATGGCTGACCACGGCGCTGGCCTGTTCGCGGCTCGGCGTCGCCGTGGTGCCGATGAACGTGCGGCTGGGCGCCCACGAGGTCGCCTTCCTGCTGTCGCGCGCCGGCTGCCGGGCGGTGGTGCTCGCCCCCGGCCATCGCAACGGCGCCTGCGCGGAGGTGCTGCGCGGCGTCGGTCCGGCCGAACGCCCGGCCCTGGACCTGGTGGTGACGCTGGGCGACGGCGAAGCGACGCTGCTCGACGGCGTGCGCCAGACCCGCTTCGCCGAGCTGGTTGCCGAATCCCCGGCCCCCCTGCCGGAAGTCGTCGACGGCCGGCCGGAGGATGTCAGCCTGATCCTCGCCACCTCCGGCACCACCAGCGCGCCCAAGCTGGTGCAGCACACGCAGGCGCGCAACACCCGCCATGCCGGCGACGCCGCCGCCGCGGTCGGGCTGACCGAGCCGGGGACCAGCTTGCTGCTGGGCATCCCGATGTGCGGCGCCTTCGGCTACACGCTGGCGATCACCACCATCCGGGCGCAACGCCCGCTGGTCCTGATGGAGGCCTTCATGCCGGAGAAGGCCGCCCGCCTGCTGGTCGAGCATGGCATCACCCACATGCTGGGCACCGACGACATGCTCGACAAGATCCTGTCGGTGGTGCCGGAGGGCAAACCCTTCCCGGATCTGCGCATGTTCGGGCATGCCAACTTCACCCCCGCCCTGACCGCCATCCTGCCGCCCAAGGCGGAGGCGCACGGGGTTCTGCTGCGCGGCTTCTTCGGCATGACCGAGACGCTGGCCATGTTCGCCGCCCAGCCCGCCGACGCTTCGCCGGAACGCCGCGCCCAGGGCGGCGGCCGGCCGGTCTGCCCCGACGCCGATCTCCGGGTGCGCGATCCGGACAGCGGCGCCCTGCTGCCCGACGGCGAGATCGGCGAGGTCGAGCTGCGGACCCCCAACGCCATGATCGGCTATCTCGACAATCCGGAGGCGACGGCCGGGGTCTTCACCGAGGACGGCTATCTGCGGACCGGCGACTACGGGTACCGGCTGGCCGACGGCGGGATGATCTTCGTCTCGCGCATCAAGGACGTGCTGCGCATCGCCGGGTATCTGGTCAGCCCGACCGAGATCGAGGAGGTCATTCTGGCGCTGCCCGGCGTCACCGTCTGCCAGACCGTCGCCGCCACCTGTCCGGCCGGCGTGCGACCGGTCGCCTTCGTCGTCATGGGGCCGGGTCGGTCCCTCGACGAGGCGTCGGCGCTCGCCGCCTGCCGGGCGCAGCTCGCCGTCTACAAGGTGCCGGCGCGGATCTTCGCGATCGAGGCCATGCCGGTCACCGACGGGCCGAACGGGGCCAAGGTCAGGAAGAACGTCCTGCGCGACATGGCGACGGCCTGGATGAAGCCGCCCGGCGAAACCGCCACGGCGTGATCCGTTCACGCCTCGCCACCGGACAGAAAATGCACATTCGGGAGGAGAAGGCCTTGGGCCAGAGCGCGCTGTTCACGCCGTATACCATGCGCGGCGTCACGCTGAAGAACCGGATCGTGGTCGCCCCGATGTGGCAGTATTGCGGGGTCGACGGCTTTCCCACCGACTGGCACCTGATGAATCTCGGCCGCTTCGCCGCCGGCGGGGCCGGGCTGGTCTTCCAGGAAGGGACCACGGTGGAACGGCGCGGCTGCGGCACCGTCGGCGACCTCGGCCTGTGGGACGACCGCTTCGTCGAACCGCTGCGGCGCATCGCCGGTTTCGTGAAGTCCTGCGGCGCCGTTCCCGGCATCCAGCTGATGCATGCCGGCCGCAAGGCGCGCCAGCGCTTCCCCTGGGACGGACGCGGCACCCTGCCGCGCAGCCCGGAGATCGCCGATTGGGACGCGTGGGACGTGGTGGCGCCCAGCGCCATCCCGCAGGGCGACGGCTATCCGATGCCGCGCGAGATGACGCGCCGGGACATCGACGACTGCGTCGAGGCGTGGGGGACCGCCGCCGCGCGGGCCGACCGCGCCGGCTACGAGGTGATGGAACTGCACGCCGCGCACGGCTACCTGATCCACGAGTTCCTGTCCCCCGCCTCCAACCGACGGACGGACGGCTATGGCGGCTCCTTCGAGAACCGGATCCGCTTCGCGGTCGAGGTGGTGGAGCGGGTCCGCGCCTCCTGGCCGGAGCACAAGCCGCTGGTCATGCGCGTCTCCACCGAGGATGACGGCGGCTGGGAGGTCGAGGACAGCGTGGCGCTCGCCCGCATCCTGAAGCCGCGGGGGGTCGATGCCTTCGACTGCTCGTCGGGCGGCATCTCCGGCGCCTCGCCGATCGAGACGCGGATTTCCCTGGCCTACGGCTATCAGGTCGGCTTCGCCGAGCGGGTGCGCCGCGAGGCGGACCTGCCGACCATGGCGGTGGGCCTGATCATCCACGCCGACCAGGCCGAGGCGATCGTCCGTGACGGCCGCGCCGATCTGGTCGCCATCGCCCGCGAGCTGCTCCACAACCCGAACTGGCCGATCGACGCCGCGCAGAAGCTGGGGATCGACCCCGGCTTCACGCTGGCGCCAGTGCAGCACGGCCATTTCCTGCACCGCCGGTCGCTGTCCGGCTTCACCGGCTCGCTCTCCACCTGGAGCGCCGGGCTGACCGCCGACACCACCTTGTCCTGATCGGCGTCCTGATCGGCGCAGCCGGTCACCGGTGCGTTCGGGGGTGCGTTCGGGGGTGCGTTCCGGGGAAGGCGGCGGCGTGCCGGTGGACCACCGGCGGACGGCCGCCAGGCTCCTTGAAGGCGATGGAGGTGCCGCCGCAGACGAACAGCACCTGTCCGGTGACGAAGCGCGCGGCATCGCTGGTGAAGAAGGACACCGCATGGGCGATGTCGTCCGGCGTGCCGATGAAGCCGACCGGCACGCCGTGCATCAGCTTTTCCGTCATCGGATGGCCGGGCGGATTGGCGGCATCGAACAGCGACGTCCGCACCGGCCCGGGCGCCACCACATTGACGGTGATGCCGTCGCTTCCCAGTTCCAGCGCCCAGGTCCGCACCAGGCCGGACAGCGCCGCCTTGCTGGCCGCATAGGCGGTCCGCCCCTCCTTGCCCAGCGCGGCGCGGCTGCCGATGGCGACAATCCGCCCGACCCCCTGGCGGCGCATCGACGGCAGCAGCACCTGCGTCAACGCGACGAAGGCACCGACATTGACCGCATAGACCCGGGCGAGTTCGGCGACCGACAGCTCGGCCCCCGGCGCCAGCGGGGCGATGGCCGCGTTGTGGACGAAGCGCGTCACCGGCCGGTCGCCGACCGCCTCGGCCAGCGCCGCCGCCGCCGCGTCCGGATCGGCGAGGTCCAACGGCACGTAGGCGGCATGGAAATCATGCTCCGGCGGGGTGCGCGACGCCACGATCACCTGAAAGCCGTCCTCGGTCAGCCGGCGGGCGATGCCCGCGCCGATGTTCCGATTGCCGCCGGTGACGACCGCCCATTCCGTCATGATGGATGTCCCGTTCGAGATGGAGGGAAAAGGCCCCGCGTCACCCCGGCGGACGGGCGGACGGGCGGGCGGGCGGACGGGCAGGCGGACGAACGGTCCGCCGACGACGATGCAGCCGATCGCCGCCAGCCCGAGGCCGGGCGGATGGGGCATGCTGCGGAAAGCCGTCGGAACCGTCACGGCGGAAATGGCCGGACGAAGGGCGGGCACGGTTTCGCACACAAGCACCGCAACGAATTGTCAGCAAGGCTGACCATAAGAGAGGCGGATCGGCCCTTCAACAGGAATCATTCACAAATGATTTTATATGTTGTGCGGATCGGCGGAACGCGGAAGCGGCTGGAGCACGCTGACGAGAAAGGTCTTGAGCAGGGTGAGCTGCGGTCCGAAATTCACCGCCGGCCCCTCCTGGATCTTGCGCAGGGCGAAACCGCGCAGCGTGTCCAGCACCATGCGGCGCAGCCGGACCACGGTCGCGGTGTCCGCCGGGGAATCGGCGAACAGCCGCACCCATTCGAGGTCGCGCGCCTCCGTCACCTTGCCGAGCTGGGTGCGGATGCTCTGGTGCAGCCAGTCGTTGAAGCGCTCGTAAAGCCGGATTTCGAGGGCGGCCACATAGTCGTCGCTGCCGAAGACCTCCCAATGCTGGTTGACCACCCGGTCCACCCGCTCGGCAATCGGAAGCCCGACGAATTCGGCCAGATTCATCTCCTTGTCCATCCAGGCGGTGATTTCCTGGATGGCGGCGAAGTAAATCTCCTCCTTGCCGGCGAAGTGATACTGCAGTGCGCCGCGCGACACACCGGCCCGGTCGGCGATGTCCGGCGTGGTGACGCTGGCATAGCCGCGCTCACGCAGCAGGTCGATGGTGGCGCGCACCAGCTTGCGGCGCGTGGCGTTGCTCCGCTCCTGCTGGGGCTTGCGCTTGGCCTTGCGCCCCTCTTCCTCGCCGGCCTCCGCCGTCTCGTCCTGCATCACCCGCCCCATACCCGACCGTCTCCCTTCTGCCCGGACTTCCCCAGCGCGAACCGCCCTTGCGTGGAACTGGCGCAGCAGGTCGTCCGTACGCAACCATCGCGGATCCTATCACATTTCACAGAAGACCGTTGACGGCAAAAAAAGTCATATGTGATTGTATTTTCCCGGCCGTCATTTGCCGCCAGCTCCGCCTTCCGGCCCACAGCCCTGGACTCCACGATCGGACGCCACGGCCAAGATTGGACGCCACGATGGAACTCGCGTTTCCCCACCTCTTTTCCCCCGGCCGCCTGCGCGGCCTCGTGCTGCCGAACCGGCTGGTCATGGCGCCGATGGAATCCAACATGGCGGCCGCGGACGGCTCGGTGTCGGACGGGATGCTCGCCTACTACACCGCCCGTGCCGCCGGCGGCGTGGGAATGGTGATCGTCGAGTATGCCTGCGTCGACCGTCCGCTCGGCCTCGGCGGATCGCCACAGCTCGGCATCGACGACGACGCCCTCATCGCCGGCCATCGCCGGCTGACCGCCGCAATCGCCGCGCAGGGTGCGCGCTCCTGCCTCCAGCTGTTCCACGCCGGGCGCCAGACGCTGCGCCGCTTCACCGGCGGGCTGGCCCCGGTCGCCGCCTCGGCCGTCGCCTGCCGCGTCTACCGCGAGGAGCCGCGCGAGATCACCCTGCCGGAGATCGAGGAACTGGTCTCGAAGTTCGGCCATGCCGCCGCGCGCGCCGTGGCCGCCGGCTACGATGCCATCGAGATCCATGGGGCCCACGGCTACCTGATCGGCGGCTTTCTGTCGGGCGCCAGCAACCGGCGGACGGACCTGTATGGCGGAACGCTGGCGAACCGGCTGCGCTTCCCGCTGGCGGTCGTCTCGGCCGTCCGGCGGGGAGCCGGCGACGCGCCGGTGATCTTCCGCCTGTCCGCAGAGGAGTTCGTGGAGGGCGGCACCACCCTGGACGAGGCGGTGCGGATGGCGCCGGACCTCGTCGCCGCGGGGGCCGACGCGCTGCATGTGTCGACCGGCACGGCGGAACGGATGGACTGCAACGTCGATCCGGTCTCGGCCCCCCAGGGATGGCGCATCCCCCTGGCAAGGCGGCTGCGTGAGGTGGCCGGCGTCCCGGTGCTGACCGTCGGCGTCATCCGCCAGCCCGAGGTCGCCGAGCGGGCCGTCGCCGACGGCTCGGCCGACTTCGTGGCGCTCGGCCGCGCCCTGCTGGCCGACCCGCAATGGCCGGAGAAGGCCCGGCGCGGCGCCGTGGCCGACATCCGCCCCTGCACCTCCTGCAACTGGTGCGTCGACCAGCTTCTCGCCCACAAGCGGCTGGGCTGCGCCGAGAACCCGCTCGCCGGGCGCGAAACCGAGCCGGCGATCCTGCGCAGCGGCGCCGGCCGCGCCGCCGCGGTGGTCGGCGGCGGACCCGGCGGAATGGCGGCGGCACTGCTTCTGCAGGATGCCGGCTTCCGCGTCACCCTATTCGAGAAGGCGGACAGGCTCGGTCTCGGGCTCGTCGCCTCGGCGACGCCGCCGGGCAAGGACAAGTTCTTCTGGTATCGCGATTACCTGGTCCGCCGGCTGGAGGCGTCCGGGGTCGAGCTCCGGCTCGGCTGCGAAGCCGGGCCGGACGACGTCCTCGCCCTCCGGCCGGCGCTCGCCATCGTCGCCACCGGAGCATCCAACCGGGAGATCGCGGTGACGGGCGGCGCCTCCGTCCCGGTCGGCTTCGCCCATGACCTGCTGACCGGGCAGGAGCCGCTCGTCGCCGGTCCCGCGGAGGGGCCGGTGGTCATCGTCGGCAGCGGCGAGACCGGCTGCGAATGCGCCGAGTATGTGGCGGAGATGGGGCGCAACGTCGTCCTGGTCAGCCGGTCGCCGGAACGGCGGCTGGCGCGCCGGGCGCAGTATGTCTATCGCCGGCAGCTGATTGCCCGGCTGGAGAACAACCCGCGCATCCGCATCGAGACCGGCATGGAGCTCGCCGCGGTCGGCGACGGGGAGACCGTGCTGCGCGACCGCGACGGAGCCGGCCACCGCCGCCCGGCCGCGCAGGTGCTGCTGGCGCTGGGCCGGGTGCCGGAGAACGGGCTGGCCGCCGCGCTGGGCGCCGCCGGGGTGCCGACCCATGTGATCGGCGACAGCCGCGAGGTCGGCCGCATCGGTGACGCCGTCCACGACGCCTATGCCGCGGTGCGCGCCGCCACCCGCGCCGGAACCGGCGGGGCCGGGAATGGCGGGCCGGCGGAGCCGGTCGCGGCCCTGGCCTGCTGACCGGCTGCCGGCTTCAAAGATGCGGCAACGCCGGGGCCAGCGCGCGGGCGACCTCGCCGAGCGCCCCGGCGATGCGCTCAGCCCGCGCCTCGTCGAAGCGGCTGAGGAACATGGTGGCGGTGCAGGCCATCAGCGGTCCGCCCTCGGCATTGAGGATCGGCACGGCGACCGACGCGGTGCCGAGCGCATAGTTCCCGTTGTCGAGCGCCCAGCCGCGCCGCGCCGTCTCGTCCACCTCGGCCATGAACGCCTCGAAGGACAGCGGCCGGTCCCAGCGCAGCGCGGCGAACTGGCGGCGCAGCTCCGCCTCCGGCAACCCGGCATGCGGCACCATGGCGCGGCCGGCGGCGCCGATCATCAGCGGCAGCCGCTGCCCGACATCCATCTTGATGCGCATGTTGCCGGAGCCGATCGCCTCCAGCACCAGCATCATGCGGTCGGCCGAAATCCGCCGCCACAGCGTCACCGTCACGCCATGGTCGCGGGCGATGCGCTCCATCAGCGGGCGCACGAGGTTGATGTCGCTGGCGACCGTTGCCGCCCCGCGCACCAGCTCCATCACCCCGAGCCCGATGGAGTAGACCTTGGCCTGCGGGTCGAAGCGGACGTAATCCTCCTGGACCAGCGTGCGCAGGATGTTGAAGCCGGTGCTGGTGTTCATCCCCAGCTCCTGCACGATGTGGGTCAGGCTGACCGGTGCGGCGGCGCGGCTCAGCAGCTTCAGGATCCTCACGCAGTTGAGCACCGCGCCGACCGGCTTGGCGGTGGTGTCCGATGCAGCCTCCATGTCGGCGCCGTCCGGCAGTTCCGCCCCATCACCGTCCGCAGATGCGGAATCAGCCTTGGCCGGATTTTTGGCGGCATTTTGGGCGGCGTTCTTTGCTGGATCCTTGGGCGGCCGGCCGCGCGGGCGCGACGGCTTGGGCGCCCCGGCAGCGTCGGCGTCGGCCACCGCCGCCTCGGCCATCGTCACCGTCTCCCCTGGCTTTGCCTGCACGGTCCACTCCCCTTCGTCTCGTCCGCACGCCCCCGTCTTATGGGGCGTGCCCGGCGTTCACGGAATTAATTTATATAATCAGAAAATCTTTCTCTATGGAGAAAAACTACTTGCGCCACATCTTCGCCCGGCATAGCGTAACGGTGGCGGAACGGACAGTCCGCGACACGCAGCGCCTTCACGACCGCGACCCGCGGCGGCGCGCGGCCCCCCGCCGGCCCTCACGGTTTTCCGGGAACCCCCCATGCCCATCGCCCCAGAGTCCCACGGCGGCAGCGCCGTCCTCGTCGAACGGCGCAACGGCGTCGGCATCGTCACGCTCAACCGTCCGGATGCGCTCAACGCCATCGACATGGCGGTGCGCCGCGGCCTCACCCGCGCCTGCCGCGACCTGGAGGCCGATCCCGACATCCGCACCGTCCTGATCCGGGCGGCGGGGGCGCGCGGCTTCTGCGTCGGCGCCGACATCAAGGAGTTCCGGCAGGTGGAATCCGCCGTTGCCGCCCGCCGGGTCGCCCCCGACATCGCCTACATCGACGCGGTGGCCGCGCTGACCAAGCCAGCGATCGCCGCCGTTCATGGCTTCTGCCTGGGCGGCGGCTTCGAGATCGCGCTGGCCTGCGACATCCGCGTCGCGTCGCCCGATGCGGTCTTCGGTCTGCCGGAGGTCAATCTGGGCCTCATCCCCGGCGCCGGAGGAACCCAGCGGCTGCCCCGCCTGATCGGCTCCGGCAGGGCGCTCGACCTGATGCTGACCGGCGAGCGCTTCGGGGCGGAGGAAGCGCTGCGGCTCGGCGTCGTCTCCCGGCTGGCGCCGTCGCGCGAAGCTCTGGACGAACAGGCGCTGGCCCTGGCCGACGCCATCGCCGCCAAGTCGCCCACGGCCGCCGCCTACGTCAAGGAGGCGGTGAAGAACGGCGCCGACCTGGACCTCGCGGCCGGGATCGCGCTGGAAAAGACCCTCTTCACGCTGCTGCTGACCACCGAGGACCGGATGGAAGCGGCAGCCGCCTTCCGCGAAAAGCGCCGCCCCGTCTTCACAGGGCGTTGAAACGCCGCCCCGTAGACGGGGCGTTGAGACAAGGTGAACCATTCGATGAACGCAAGCATTCCCGATGGCGCCAAGGTCACGGTGGTCGGCGCCGGCATCATGGGGCGCGGCATCGCCCACGCCTTCGCCGTCCGCGGCTATCCCACCGTGCTGTTCGACGTGAAGGGTGCGGCGCTGGACGATGCGCTCGGCAACATCCGCAAGATCGTCTCCGACGCGGTCGGGCTCGGGAAGCTGACCGAGGAGAAGGCGGCGCGGACGCTGTCGCTGATCACCCCGGCCGGCGACCTCGCCGCCGCAGCAACCGGATCCGATCTGGTGGTGGAGACCGCATCCGAGCAGCTCGCCGTCAAGATCGACATCATCCGCAGCATCGACGCGGTGGTGGCGGCGGACGCGATCGTCGCCACCAACACCTCGGCGCTCAGCATCACCGAGATCGCCGCCGCCTCGGCCCGGCCGGGGCGCATCGCGGGCATGCATTTCTTCAACCCCGTCCACAAGATGAAGCTGGTGGAGATCATCCGCGGGCTGGCCACCGAGGACGACGTGGTCGAGCGGCTGAAGGCGTGGTCGGACGCGCTGGGCAAGACCTCCATCGTCGTCAACGAGGCGCCCGGCTTCACCACCAGCCGCATGTCGGCGATGCTGGGCAACGAGGCGATGTACATGCTGGAATCCGGCGTCGCCAGCGCCGAGGACATCGACACCGCGCTGAGGCTCGGCCTCGGCCATCCGATGGGACCGCTGGAGTTGGGCGACATGACCGGCTGGGACACCCGGCTGGCGGTGCTGCAATATCTCCACCAGTCGCTCGGCGAGAAGTTCCGGCCCTGTCCGCTGATCGCCAAGATGGTGAAGTCCGGCCGCACCGGCCGCAAGGTCGGCCATGGCGTCTACAGGTACGAGAACGGGGCGAAGCTGCCCGGCTCCGGCCTGCTGGGGGGCAACTGACCATGCCCTCCTTGAACGCACGGGATGTCGTCATCGTCGAGGCCGTCCGCACCCCCATCGGCCGCTTCCGCGGGGCGCTGGCTCCGGTGCGCGCCGACCATCTGGGAGCGCTCGTCCTCCAGGAGCTCGTCCGCCGCACCGGCATCGCGCCGGAACTCGTGGATGACGTGGTGTTCGGCTGCGTCACCCAGGTCGGCGAGCAGTCCACCAACCCGGCGCGCACCGCGCTGCTGAGCGCCGGCTGGCCGGCCGCCATCCCCGGCATGACGGTGGACCGCAAATGCGGCTCGTCGGAGGCGGCGGTCCATGCCGCCCTCGGCTCCATCGCGTCCGGCGAGTACGACGTGGTGGTGGCCGGCGGCGTGGAAAGCATGAGCCGGGTGCCGATGGGCGGCAACCGCGACATCCACGGCAAACCCTTCGGCTGGAAGCTGCTGGAGGCCCACCCGCAGATCTCCCAGGGCGAAGCGGCGGAGCGCATCATCGACGCCTGGGGCCTGACCCGCGACGAGATCGACGACTACGCCATCGCCAGCCACCGCAAGGCCGCGGCGGCGGCCGACGCCGGCTGGTTCGACCGCGAGATCGTCCCGGTTCCGGTGGAGGAGTGGCGCGAGCGCGACCTGCCGGAGAGCGGCGTCACCCTGGCCAGGGACGAGACGATCCGCCGCGACACCAGCCGCGAAAAGCTGTCCACCCTGAAGACCAGCTTCCGCGAGAATGGCCGGATCACCGCCGGCAACTCCTCGCAGATCGCCGACGGCGCCGCGGCGCTGCTGCTGATGGCGGCGGAGGTCGCCAAGGCGCATGGGCTGAAGCCCCGCGCCCGCTTCCGCGCGGTGACGACGCTCGGCGCCGACCCGACCCTGATGCTGACCGGTCCGATCCCGGCGACCCGCCGGGTGCTGGAGCGGTCCGGGCTGGCGCTCGGCGACATCGACCTGTTCGAAGTGAACGAAGCCTTTGCACCGGTGCCGATGGTCTGGCAACGCGAGTTCGACGCCGATCCCGGGCGGCTGAACGTCAATGGCGGCGCCATCGCGCTGGGCCACCCGCTGGGCGCGTCGGGCGCGCGGCTGCTGACCACGCTGCTGCACGAGCTGGAGCGGCGCGACGCCCGCTTCGGCCTGCAGACCATGTGCTGCGCCGGCGGGCTCGGCACCGCCACCATCATCGAACTGCTGGGCTGAGGCCCGCCGCCGTGCAGGAGGCCCGCATGAAATCCTGGCCGCTTTGGGACACCCCGTTCTTCGAGGACCGTCACCGCGCCTTCGCGCACACGCTGCTGGAGCTGGAGCTTCCGGAAATCGACGAGGACAGCCGCGACCTCGGCGCCGCCAGCCGCGTCCTGGCCTGCGCCATGGGAGCCCGGGGACTGCTCGACATCGTCGTTCCGCCCGGCGCCGAGACGGGAAGCGCCCGCATCGACCTGCGCAGCGTCTGCCTGGCGCGCGAGGTTCTGGCCTACCGCTTCGGAGACTTGGCGGATTCGGTCTTCGTCATGCAGGGCATCGGCACCGCCGCCCTGTGGCAGACCGGCTCGGCCGAATTGTGCCACCGCTACCTGCCCGCCGCCCGGCGTGGCGAAACCATCGCGGCGCTGGCGCTGACCGAACCGGAGACCGGCTCCGACGTCGCCAACATCGCCACGGCAGCGGAACGCGACGGCGACGGCTGGCGAATCACCGGTGAGAAGACCTTCATCTCCAACGCGGGCTTCGCCGATCATTACATCGTGATCGCCCGGTCCGGCGAGGCGCCGGGGGCCCGTGGCCTGACCGCCTTCCTGGTCGACGCCGACGCACCGGGCCTGAGCGCCGGCCCGCCGATCGACTTCATGGCCCCCCACCCCGCCGCCCCGCTGCGGCTCGACGCCGTGCGGGTCGGCCCCGACCGGCTGGTCGGCGCGCCCGGACAGGGCTTCAAGGTGGCGATGGCGACCTTCGATGTCTTCCGCGCCTCGGTCGGGGCGGCGGGGATCGGCGCTGGGCGCCGGGCGCTCGACGAAAGCCTTTCCCGCGTCACCAGGCGCCGGCTGTTCGGCAAGGCAATGGCCGAGATGGACGGGGTGCAGACCAGGCTGGCCGACATGGCGACCACGCTGGAGCAGGCGGCGCTGTGCGTCTACCGCGCCGCCTGGGCCAAGGACACCACCGGCGGACGCTGCACCCGCGACGTCTCCATGGCCAAGCTGACCGGCAGCGAGGCCGCCGCCAGCGTGGTCGATTCCGCCGTCCAACTCTTCGGCGGAGCCGGCGTCATGCGCGGCAGCGTGGTGGAGAAGCTCTACCGCGAGGTTCGGCCGATGCGCATCTACGAGGGCGCGTCGGAAGTGCAGAAGCTCGTGATCGCCCGCGACCTCATCAAGACCCACCAGCAGGACTGAAGGCCAATGACCGACACCATCCTGGCCGACACCGCAGAGCGCCTCTTCGCCGACCGCGTGACGCCGGACCTCCTGCGGCGGGCCGACGAAGGCAAGTGGCCCGCCGATCTCTGGGCCCCCGTGGAGGAGATGGGCCTTCCCCTCGCCCTGGTGCCGGAGGAGGCGGGCGGCTTCGGACTGGACATGGTCGAGGCGCTCGGGCTGGTCCGCATCGCCGGCTTCTTCGCCGCCCCGTTGCCGCTGGCCGACAGCATGCTGGCCGCCTGGCTGCTGGCCGACGCACGCCTGGAGGTGGCGGCGGGACCGCTGACCGTGGTCCCGCCCCGCCCGGCGTCGCCGGCCGACGGCGACACGCCGTCGCTGACCCGCAGCGGCGACGGCTGGCACCTGTCCGGAATCGCCCGCCGGGTTCCCTGGGGCCGCGACGCGGCGGCCGTCGTCCTGCTCGCCGATCATGACGGCCGGGCCCATGTCGTCCGCCTCGACGCCGGAGACTGGCAGGTCGCCGAGGCAGGCCGCAACATCGCCGGCGAGCCGCGCGACGACCTGCGCTTCGCGCTTGCGCTGACCGACGGCCGCGTCGCTCCCGCGCCGGCGGGGCTGGACGCCGCCGTCCTGCATGCCATGGGCGCCACACTGCGCAGCCTCGCCATGGCCGGCGCGGTCGAGCGGGTGCTTGACCTGACGGTGCGGTATGCCGGGGAGCGCGTGCAGTTCGGCCGGCCGCTCGGCAAGTTCCAGGCGGTGCAGCAGAATTTGGCGGTGCTCGCCGGACAGTCCGCCGCCGCCGGGGCAGCCGCCGACGGCGCCGCCGAGGCCTTCGCCGAACTGGCGGCCGGCGGTTCGCGCAGCCTGGCGGTCGCAGCCGCCAAGATGCGCTGCGGCGAGGCGGCCGGGATCGCCTGTTCCATCGCCCACCAGATGCACGGCGCGATCGGCTTCACCCACGAACATGTCCTGCACCATTCGACCCGCCGGCTGTGGTCCTGGCGCGACGAGTACGGCAACGACGCCTCCTGGGCGCGGCAGCTCGGCCGCGAGGCGGCGGCGGCCGGGGCCGGGGCCGACGGCCTGTGGCCGCTCGTCACCGCCGCCTGACTCCGCGCCGCCCGCTCGCGAAAGAGACCAGAATGCCCCGCATCGCCTTCCCGCCCCCGCCCGCCAGCGACGCCACCGAGGCATTGCGCGCGGAGGTCCGCGATTTCCTGAAGACCGAGCTGGCCGACCGCCCGCCGCGCCTGCGGGCCGAGTCCTGGAACGGCTTCGACCGCGCGTTCAGCCGCAGGATGGGCGCGCGCGGCTGGATCGCCATGACCTGGCCCAAACGCTATGGCGGAAACGAGCGCAGCGCGCTGGAGCGTTACGTCGTGCTGGAGGAAATGCTGGCGGCCGGGGCGCCTGTCGCCGCCCACTGGATCGCCGACCGCCAGAGCGGCCCGCTGCTGCTGAAGAACGGCACCGAGGAGCAGCGCCGGAGCATCCTGCCGCGCATCGCATCGGGCGACTGCACCTTCTGCATCGGCATGAGCGAACCGGATTCCGGGTCCGACCTCGCCGCCGTGCGCACCCGTGCGGTTCCGGTGCCAAAGGGAGATGGCGGCGGCTGGCGCGTCAACGGCACCAAGCTGTGGACGACCTACGCCCACCATGCCCAGTACATGATCCTGTTCTGCCGCACCGACGGCGGCGCCGAGGACCGTCAGGGCGGCACGAGCCAGCTCCTGGTCGATCTTTCCACGCCCGGCATCACCATCCGCCCGATCCTCGACCTGTCCGGCGCGCACCATTTCAACGAGGTGGTGTTCGAGGACGTCCTGCTGCCCGAAGACGCGCTGATCGGACAGCGCGGCGACGGCTGGACCCAGGTGATGGGCGAACTGGCCTTCGAGCGCAGCGGGCCGGACCGCTTCCTGTCCTCCATGGCCCTGCTGACCGAGCTGGTGCGGGCGCTGGGTCCGTCGCCGTCGGGGCACGCCGCCGTCGCGGTGGGCCGGCTGGTCGGCCACCTGATCGTGCTGCGCCGGCTGTCGCGCTCGGTCGCCGGGATGCTGGACAAGGGCGAGAACCCGACCCTGCAGGCGTCGCTGGTCAAGGATCTGGGGGCGCTGTTCGAGCAGGAGATCCCGGAGATCGCCCGCCAATTGGTCGAGGCCGAGCCAGACCTGGACTCGACCCGCGACTTCTCCGCCGTGCTGGCCCACACGGTGATGAACGCGCCGGCCTTCTCGCTGCGCGGCGGCACGCGGGAGATCCTGCGCGGCATCATCGCGCGCGGCCTCGGCCTGCGCTGACCAAGCCTGCGCCAACCTGGCGACCGGACTGACAAGACCAGAGGATCCAGCGATGAGCACCCCAGTCCTGTACGAGATCGAAGACGGCATCGTCACCCTGACGCTGAACCGTCCGGAGCTGCGCAACCCGATCTCCGACCCCGACATGGTCGAGGCGATGGTGGAGGCGCTCGACCGCCTGAACGAGGATCCGGCGGTGCGGGTCGCCATCGTGACCGGCACGGGCAGCGCCTTCTCCTCCGGCGGCAACCTCAACACCATGCGCGAGGGCGGCGGCCTGAACGACCCGCTGCCGGCGCGCACCCGCCAGAACTACCAGCGCGGCATCCAGCGCATCCCGCTGGCCTTCGAGCGGCTGGAGGTGCCGGTCATCGCGGCGGTCAACGGCCCGGCGATCGGCGCCGGCTGCGACCTCGCCTGCATGTGCGACCTGCGCATCGCCTCCGAAACCGCCCGCTTCGCCGAGAGCTTCGTCAAGGTCGGCATCGTGCCCGGCGACGGCGGGGCCTGGCTGCTGCCGCGCGTCGTCGGCTTCTCGAAGGCCTGCGAGATGGCCTTCACCGGCGACCCGATCGACGCCGCCGAAGCCCTTGCCTGCGGCCTGGTGTCGAAAATCGTGCCGGCGGCGGAGTTGCTTCCCGCCGCCCGGGCGTTGGCGGCGCGCATCGCCGCCAACCCCGGCCATGCGGTGCGCATGGCCAAGCGCCTGCTGCGCGAAGGCCGCCATGTCCGCATTGACACGCTGCTGGAGATGTCCGCCGCCATGCAGGCCCTTGCCCATGCCACCGCCGACCATCGCGAGGCGGTGGATGCGATGCTGTCGAAGCGTCCGGCCAATTTCACCGGCGAATGACGTCGTTCCGGGTGTTGTTCCGGACGGGTCCGTCCCGATCGGTGCCTTGCGTGGCTCCGATCCGGTGGCGAGGCTTGCCCTTCCTGCCGTTCCGGGGCAGGAATGTCCGCGCAGGCAGGAAAGGCGGCGGACGGCATGGCAAAAGTGAGGGCGGATGTCGCCCTGGTGGAGCGCGGGCTGGTGGAAAGCCGCGCCAAGGCGCAGGCGTTGATCCTGGCCGGACTGGTCTATTCCGAGACCCGGCGCATCGACAAGGCGGGTGACTTGATCGCCGCCGAGGCGCCGCTTGCGGTCAAGGGGCAGGACCATCCCTGGGTGTCGCGCGGCGGGCTGAAGCTGGTGAAGGGGCTGGACAGTTTCGCCATCGACCCTGCCGGCTTGACCGCGGTCGATGTCGGCGCCTCCACCGGCGGCTTCACCGACGTGTTGCTGACCCGCGGCGCGGCCAAGGTCTTCGCCGTGGATGTCGGTCATGGCCAGCTGGCCTGGAAGCTGCGGAACGATCCGCGCGTGGTGGTGCTGGAGAAAACCAACGCCCGCCATCTGACGGTTGCGGAAATTCCCGATCCCATCGACCTCGTGGTCTGCGACGCCAGCTTCATCGGGCTGGAGGTGGTGCTGCCGGCAGCGCTGGACCTCGTGGTGCCCGGCGGTCGCCTGGTCGCGCTGATCAAGCCGCAGTTCGAGGTCGGCAAGGGCCGGGTCGGCAAGGGTGGCGTGGTGCGCGAACCGGAGTTGCATCAGGAAGTCTGCGACCGCATCCGGGCCTGGCTGGAGGGTTTGCCGGGCTGGCGCGTCATCGACATTGCCGAAAGCCCGATCACCGGACCGGAGGGAAACAAGGAGTTCCTCATCGGAGCGGTGAAGAACGTCTGAGCCCCCGTTCGTGACCGGCCCGGCGCGAACAGGGTCTTGATGGCTCGCGTCCCGTCTCGCAAGATGTGCGCGACGATCTGCCGGACCGCGGTGCCCTTGCGCCGGAGCGCGGACGGACGAAAGTCCGGCGCCGCGGATTCACGCTTCAAGTCGATTCCGATTTTCCGCGACCCGATCCAGGGGCGGATCATCAAGTAGAACGCCATCGAGGCGCGGAGCCTCATCGCGTCGCCCTGCCGGGTTTACCGAAGCAAAGCGGTACGGCAAACCCGCCCAGGGAACAGGGGCCGCTTCAATACGCATCGTGCACGTAAGATATTGCGAATAACTCGCATTAGCGCTAATCAGAAAGCGCCAGGTGTCGACCCCCCTTTTTGAAACAGGTGTTCCCATGCCGCACGCAAGCGGGCAGTGGGCGCACCGGGTCCATGCCCGGCGCCGCTTCACGACGATTCGTCACTGGCCGAAAGCCATCGCTCTCACGGCCTTGAGCCTTTTCATCGGGACTCCTCCCGCCCAAGCTCAGGACTCATCCTCCACCCGCCTGCCGTCGATCACCGTCACCGGCTCGGCACCGGCCGGCGAGGCCATCCGCCTGGAGTCGGTGGCACCCAGCGTGACCGTGACGCGTGAGGAGTTCGACACACTGCCCAACGACCGCGTCAGTGACATCGTCGGGCGCCTGCCGGGCGTCGTGGTGTCCGGCCCGCCGGGCGAAAAGAAGACCTTCTCCCTGCGCGGCCTGCCGACCGACTACACCCGCGTCAGCGTCGACGGCATCCAGATGCCGGCGCCCAGCCGCAGCTTCGAACTGATGAACATGTCGTCCTTCCTGGCCGGGGAGGTCACGCTGCTGCGCAACCCGTCGGCCGAGCACGACGCCGAGGGCATCGCCGGGCGGGTCGCCGTCACCACGCGCGCCATCCCCGACGAACCCACCGGCGAGTTGCGCGTCGGCTACGGCGGGCTGGACGGGCTGAACGGAACCGCCAGGGCGGGCGGCGGCGCCTATGGGCGGCGGATCGACCGCTTCGGCCTGCTCGGGTCCGTCTCCTACGAGGAACGCCGGCTCACCAAGACCAAGCACAACAGCGAGTTCACCTATTCCGGCGGCCCCGGCGGCCAGGGATTCCGCCGCAACGAGGAGGAACCCAAGGACGTCGCCAATCTCGACGCGGCGCTCGACCTCGCCGGCTTCTATGACGGCGGCGAAATCCATTTCAAGCCGATGCTGCTGCGCGAAACCTCCGACATCGACAAATGGCGCGACCAGTACCGCCGCGTCACCGGCCAGTTCCAGGACCGCGTACTGACCACCGGGCGCGAGGAGGCGACCAACGTCGGCGCCACGCTCGACCACACCCACCGCTTCGCCGGCGAGGTGTCATTGCGGACCTTCGCCAACCTGTCGACGGCCGGTTACGACACCCGCAACCGCGAGGTGACGCTGACCCCGGCGCTCGCCTTCGGCTCGGCGACGGAAAGTGAATCCGACTATGACGAGCGGACCGTCCAGGGCGGCAGCACGCTGACGGTGCCGCTGACCATGGGCGTGCCGCAGGTGCTCAAGGCCGGCGTGGTGGTCCGGGCAGCCAAGCGCACCAGCGACGGCGAGAGCTACACGTTGAACGCCGCCGGGACGCGCTCGCAGACCGCGGCCAACCGCCTGACCTCGCGGCAGTCCGACTACGAGATCGAGGAGCGCTACTACGCCGCCTTCGTCCAGGACGAGGTGACGCTGGGCGCCCTGACCCTCACGCCCGGCCTGCGGGTGGAGCGGGTGACCGACCGGATGACCGGCTACAACGGCCGCTTCGACACCGATGCCACCGACCTGTTCCCTTCGCTCCCCATCCGCTACCGGCTGAACGATGCGATCGTGCTGCGGGGCGCGCTGTCGCGGCAGATCAACCGGCCGAACTTCCAGGACATGGCGCCGGGCATCACCGTGCGCGGGTCGCGCACCATCTACGGCAACCCCGACGTGACGCCGACCCGGTCCTGGAGCGTCGATGCCGGGGCCGAATATCATGGCGACGGCTTCTTCCTGGCGGCGAACCTGTTCCATCGCCGGGTGCGGGACGTCATCGAGGCCGACGAGGTGAACAACACGACGCTTGTGATCCGCAACGTCGGCGACGGCTACGCCCGCGGGCTGGAGCTGGAACAGCGCTTCAACCTGGCCCTGCTCGGCATCGAGGCGCTGCGGCCGCTGACCTTCTTCGCCAACCAGACCTTCCTGAAGACCGAGGTGAACGACCCCAACACCGGCAAGCGGCCCTTCGCCGAGACACCGGACATCACCGCGAACATCGGTCTGACCTGGAACGATCCCGACAGCGGCACCATCCTGTCGGCGACCGTCAACGCCAGCACCGAACGGCTGGTCGTCAGCAACGAAGGGGCCGGGCAGATCCGCCGCAAGACCCGCCGGGCCGAGGCCTTCGTCGATCTCTACGCCGAACAGCGGATCGTCGAGGGGTTCAGCCTGTTCGCCAGTGCCGAGAACCTGACCGACAAGGCACGCCACGAGTATGAGGTGACCAACGGCTTGCGGTCGCGCGATGCTGTCATCGCCACCGGCCGTACGGTGCTGGTCGGCGGCCGCATGCGGTTCTGAGCGGCCCATAGCCGTTCGAATATCGGAGCATGAATTGCGATTGACAGTCAGTCGCAATTCATGCTTTTTTCCCGGTGGGGACGTGACCTGACGACCCTGGGCAAGATGATGAGGATGGACCGGCGCGCACCGCGGCCGTGACCGTTGGAGACACCTGGCAATCCGTCACTCGGACGCCGCGGTGCAAGCCCGTCTTTGCACAATCAATGACATCACTGGATATGTTTGCACGGGTGGAAGTCAAATCCACCCTGGAGCTTGGCGGCTGGCTGTGGATCGGCACCGCCGCAGGGCTTCTGCGCTGGAACCCGGATTCCGGCGCCGCCGCCACCGCCGAGCCGGTTCCCGGCTGGAGGGGCGTCGAGGTGCAGGCCCTGGCTGCCGACGGCGACCGGCTGGTCGCCGCCGTCTACGGGCCGGACGGCGCCGCCGTCACCCGCTGCGACGACGACGGCATTCCGGGCGAGCGGATCGCCCCGCCGCCGGGCGAGAAGGTCAAGACGCTGGCGGCCTGCGGCGGCATGCTGTGGATCGGCACCAAGCGCGGCGTCTTCCGCCACGACGGACAGGGCTGGAGCCATGTCTTCGGCGCCGAATTCTCCGCTGCCGGGGGCAAGGCCGAGATCCTGCGGCTGTGGCACCGGGGCGGCCGGACCCTGGTCGGTTCGGTCAAGAAGCTGGCTCCCGACGACCGCCCCGCCCTGATCGAAAGCGCGGATGACGGCGACCATTGGACGGTGCTGCCGCAGCCCGACTATCAGGATCTCGTGCTCGCCGCCGCCGCCGGGTCGATCATCACCCGCTGGCGCGGGGCGCGGCCGATCGACAAGCGCGCCGGCTACAAGAAGCACCCGATCACCGCCGGGCAGATCGCCGAAGACGGCACCACCGCCGTGGTCGACGGCGACAAGCTGGAGATCGCGCGGCCCGGCGCCGCCAAGCTCGCCGCCTATCACCCGGCCATCGCCGAGGCGGAGCATCTCCACCTCGTGCCCGGCGGCGCGGTGGTCGCGGGCGCCCAGGGGGCCTGGCGGTTCGAGCCGGCCAGCGGCACCCTGACCGACCTGCTGCCGGCCCACGGCCTGGACCGCCGGCCCGGCAAGCTGAAACGCCTGTTCCTGCTGGACGGCGCGCTGCTGGCGACAACCACCTTCGGGACCTTCCGGTCCTTCGACGACGGCGTGTCGTGGGAGCGCGCGGATTCCGAATGGTGGGTGCTCGACGCCGAACACGCCGCGCGCGGCGCCGACGGACGCTGGTGGATCGCCTGCCAGCGCGGGCTGTTCCGCACCGACGACCGGGGCGGCCGCATCGACTACCACAAGATCAAGGTGGACGGCCCGCATTACGCGGAGCTGCGCGCCCTGGCGGTGGCCGGCGACCGGGTGGCGATCGGCACCAAGCAGGGGCTGTTCGTCAACCGCCCGTCCGAGGATCCCGAGCGCTTCGTCCGCGTCGAGGCCTTCGGAACCGGGGCGGTCGAAGCGCTGGCCTGGGATCGCTCCGACGGCACCCTGGTCGTCGGCACGGCGGCCGGGACGCTGTGGCGCTGGGATTGGGCGACGGCTCCGCAGGCCCTGGCCGAGATGCCCATCGGCGAATCGACGATGCTGGCCGGGAACGGCATCGCCTGGCTCGCCTGCGGCGACCGGCTGACCGAAATCCGTGGCCGCGCCCCGACCGACGTGACCCCGCCCGACGCCAGGGGCGGACTCCATCTGACCGAGGCCGGGGACCGGCTGTTCGTCTGGGATGGGCAGGGGGCGTGGATGCGCCACCGGGAGGGACGGGACTGGACCGCCGTGGCCGGTTGGCCGGCCGGCGTCCGCCATGTCGCCATCGACGCCGCGCGCGGCGTCGCCCTGGCGACCGACCGTGCCCGCCTTTTCCGCATCGCGCTGTGAGCCGCAAGGAATCCCCTGTGATGGACGATTTCACTCCCTACCGGCGCCCCGAGGTCAAGGGCGCCATTCTCCACCGCGACGCACTGTGGCTGGCGACGCTGGGCGGCCTGTTCCGCTGGCGCGACGACCGGCTGGAGCCGGTTCCCGGTTTCGCCGGACGGCCGGTGCGGGCGCTGGCCGCCGCCCCGGACGGCGTGCTGCTGGCGACCGGCGACCGCGGCGCCCCGCTGCTGGTCTGCGACGAGAGCGGCGCCATCCTGCGCCGGCTCCCCGATCTGCCGGTGCCCGAAGCCAAATCGCTGCTGGTCCAGGACGGCGTCGTCTTCGCCGGCGGCAAGACCGGCATCTGGCGGCTGGACGGCGAGCATTGGACGGCGGTGCGCTCCGGCCGCCCCTATGAGGTGATCGGACTCGCCGGCGAACCGGGCCGCATCCTGGCCTTCGTCAAGAAACAGGGACCGGGCAGCGAACCGGCGCTGGCCGTGTCGACGGATGGCGGCGACCGCTGGCGCCATGTCTACGAAGGCTCCTACGCCGACCTCGCCCGTGCCGCGGCCGGCGACCTGATCGTCACCCAATGGGGCGGTCCGCACCGGCTGGGCGACGCGGCGGTCCCGCGCAAGGAACCCGTGACCGCAGCCGCCACCGGTGCCGGCACGGTGGCCCTGGTCGGCGGCAGCAAGCTGGAGCTGCTGCATGGCGGCCGTTGCCACATGGAGATGAAGCATCCCGCCTTCGCCGAGGCGGAAATCCTGCTGCTGCTGGGCGACCGCGCCCTGGTGGCGGGGGTCCAGGGCGCGCTGCTGGTCGATCTGTCCACCGGCCTGTTCCGCGACCTGTTCGACGGAACGGCGGCGGACCCGTCCTCCGCCAAGATCAAGAAGCTGTTCGCGCTCGACGGCGGCCGGCTGCTGGCGACCGCCAGCTTCGGAACCTTCCTGTCGGAGGCAAGCGGCCCGGGCGTCTGGCATCCGGTCCATGCCGATTGGAGCGTGCTCGACGCGGTGGGGGTCGCCCGCGCGCCGGACGGGGTGTGGTGGCTGGCCGCGCAGCGCGGCCTGTTCCAAAGCCCCGACAACGGCGCGAGTTGGAAGCATGTCAAGGTGACCGGCCGGCCGCACGGATTCGCCGAGCTGACCGGCATCGCCTTCGCGGGCGGACGGCTGGCGCTCGCCACCAAGGCGGGGCTGTTCCTGTCCGGTTCCGGCGGGCCGAAGGATCTGCGGGCGCTGCCCGCCTTCGGGCGGCAGCTGATCGACGGTCTGGCGGTCGATGGCGAGGGCCGGCTGATCGTCGCCAGCGAGCGGGTGCTGCACCGCATCGATCCGCTGGACGGCACGGTCGAGCGGTTGGCCGATCTGCCGCCCGGCACCGAGCCGGTGGCGACGGCGGACGGTCGGATCTGGCTGGCCGGCAAGGCGGGGCTGTTCCGTCTCGACGGCGGCATGCCGGTCCTGGTCGAGGCGGTGGCCGGGCCGGGCGAACTGCACGCCTCGGCCGGCGACGGCGGGCTTCTGGCGTGGCGCGGCGACCGCGCGTGGCTCGCAGCGCCGGGTGCCGCACCGGGTGCCGCACCGGGTGCCGAAGACTGGCGCGACGTGCCGGATTGGCCGCCCGGCGTGAAGAGCGCCGTTCCGGCCGCCGGATCGGTGATCGCCACCGACCGTCAGGCCATCCACCGGCGTCCGGTCGCCTGACCGCAAGGACTCCGCCGGCCCGTCCGGCGGAGTCGTTTCCAGCCAAGCGGGTTCCCATGCCCCCTTCCGCCTGTTCCGACGCCGCGGCGCCGCCGCCCGTCACCCCTCCCTCCCGGCCTCCCGCCATCCCCCGTCTGCTGACCGAGATGCTCGGCACCCTGCTCGGCATCCGCTGGCTGATCGGTGCGCTGCTGCTGGCGCTGACCTTCAAGGCGGCGGTCGCCCCCAGCTTCTCGTGGATCGCCAAGGAGGGCATCGGCGCGGTGCAGATGGCCGGGGCGACCGTCGCCACGGTGATCGCCGCCGTCGGCGTGCCCTTCCTGCTGGTCGCGCTGGCCGGTGGGCTCGCCGAATTCGCCGAGCGGATCGGCTCCAAGGCGGTCGAGCAACGGCTCATCATCCTGCTTCAGCGCACCTATCTCGACCGCCGCCGGGGCGAAAGCCAGGCCCGCGACGTCACCCAGATTCTCTACGGCAGCGAACTGGCGAAGAAGGGCTTCGAGGTCATCTACAAGGACGCCTGGCGGCTGACCGCCGAAATCGGCGCGATCATCCTCTGGCAATTGTCCATCGGCCCGGATTGGCTGCCGGCCCTGCTGCTGTCCATCCTGCCGGCGTTGCTGATCGTCTGGCTGGTCGGCCCGGCCATCCAGCGCCTGAGCCGTCTGGTCCTCACCACCCACCGCGTGCTCGCCGCCCGCACCAGGCGTCTGCACAAGGAGCGGTTCGAGCGGTCGCAGGAACGGCTCTTCCGCTCGGTGATGCATCTGGAGGTGCTGCGCTGGCTGGCCGACCGGGGCATGGGGGCGGTGCTGTGGGCCAGCTTCGGACTGTTCGTCGGCGTCTCGCTGGCGCTCGACCTCGGCCTGATTCCCAGCAGCGGCGACGTCGCCACTGCGTCGAGCTTCGCCGTCAACCTCGCCCTGCTCGCCAAGCCGCTGGGCGACATCGGCAAGGTCTACACCAAATGGCGCGAGGCGATGCCCGCCGTGATCCCGGTCTACGGCCGCGCCTGATCCACCCTGTCCGCTTTCCCGGAAATCGCGATGACGACCATCCTGCTGCTGTGCTTTTCCAACCTGTTCATGACCGCCGCCTGGTACGGGCATCTCAAGCATCCCGGCGCACCGCTGTGGAAGGTGGTCCTCGTCAGTTGGGCCATCGCCTTCGTAGAATACTGCTTCGCCGTGCCGGCCAACCGGCTCGGCTACGCCTCGGGCTTCAGCGCCGGACAGTTGAAGGTGATCCAGGAGGTGGTGACGCTGGTGACCTTCGCCGGCTTCGCCGCCCTTTATCTGGGAGAGGCGCTGAAATGGAACCACCTCGCCGCCTTCGTCTGCCTGATCGCCGCCGTCGGATTCATGTTCTCCGACCGCTTCTGAAAAGGCCGGTGGCCGGGGGGAGGTGCCGGTGCCGGTGCCGGCTTCGCCATCACCCACAACTTAAGAATGTGAGACGTGCCCCGTCGACCGCGCCTTCGCTGTCGGGCCGCGTGGTATCTCACCACGCCCTAAGCACGCAAATAATAATCACTTGCAACATCTATCATAAATAGGCACAAGATCGCGCATGTCATCCTAATCGGAATTGGTCGCGCCGGAGAAACATGCCGATGGTGGCCACACTCGTTCACGGACTGGCACTGGCGACGACGACCGCCGGTGCGGTTTGCATCTATCTGGCAGCCCCGCGCCAACAATGGCTGCCCCGGCCCCTGTCCGCCCGGCCCGGCCGGATCGCCGGGGCGGTGGCGCTGGTGGCGGGATGGCTGTCCTGGTCGGTGGTCCTGCACCCGGTGACCGCGCTCTTCACCAGCCTGACCGTATCGATGGCGCTGTTGACCGCCCTGACCTTTGCGGCGGTCGCGCACACGTCCGCTTCGGCACGGAAGGGCTGACGGATGGCCGCCCAACACTCCGCCGCCCGACGCCCCGATGCCCGACGCCCCGTTGCCCGGGCGAAAACCGCGATCCGTTCCGATTGGTGGAGCAAGAGCTGCGCCGGAACGCTGCTGGGCTTCACGCTGGCGATCGCCCTGTCGGGGCTGTTCACCTGGTTCGGTCCCGGCGGACCGGCGGCGGCGAACAAGTTCCAGTTCACCATGTGGATCGTGGCGCCCCTCTGGCTCGGGGTGGTCAGTTTCTGCTTCCTGTTCCGCAGCGGACTGCGCGCGTGGCTATGGCTGGGCGGCGCCAATCTGGTCGCCTACGCGCTGCTGCTGGCCGGACGCGGCCCCCTGCCCCACTGATCTCCCCGCCGTCATCCTTCCGGGACGCCCCCATGCGCGCAGACATCGTCCGCCTCTACCGTCAGGTCCACAGCTGGACCGGCATCCTGACCGGGTTGATCCTGTTCGTCTGCTTCTATGCCGGGGCCGTGACGATGTTCAAGGAGCCGCTGGAACGCTGGATGACCCGGCCCGAGGCCGTGTCGCCGATGGCGCTGGACGGGGCCGGGGAACTGATCGCCGCCACCCGCGCCCTGCGGCCGGAGGTGCGCGACTTCACCCTGGCGCTGGATCCAGTGCTGGCCGGTGAAGCGCCCCTGCGCCTGACCTGGACGGAGGAACGGATCGATCCCGCCCCCTGGGCGGCGACGCTGGGCCCCGACGGCTCGGTGACGGTGGATCGGCTCGATCCCGCCGGCATCGGGCTGCTGGTGGACGTTCTGCACCGGACGGCCGGCATTCCCGGCGACCTGGACATCGGCACCCTGGTGACGGGGATCGCCAGCGCGCTCTACGTGGTGGCGCTGGTGTCCGGCGTCATTGTACTGCTGCCGTCGCTGGTCAAGGATTTCCTCGTCCTGCGCGTCACCGCGAACCTGAAGCGGATGTGGCTCGACGTCCACAATGTGCTGGGCATCGTCAGCCTGCCCTTTCATATCGTGATCGCCCTGTCGGCGGTGGTGTTCGGGCTGCACGACCAGATCTACGACGCGCTGGACGAGGTCGTCTATGATGGGCGGATGCGGACGGTGATCGCCGCCAGCAGCCCCTTCCGCGGCGTCAGGAAGGACACCGGCCCCGCCGCGATGCTGGCGCCGCAGGCGTTCCTGGAGCGGGTCCACGCGCTGGAGCCCGGCTTCACCCCGACCAGCCTGGAGTATCACGACGCCGGCACCCGCGCCGCGACCGTGCGCGTCTGGGGCCACGACCCGCGCTATCTGGTACGGCGCGAAGGTTTCGTTCTGCTGGGGGCGACCGATGGCCGGGTGATCGACACCGAATACATGCCGGGGCACCAGGGACCATGGTCGTCCACCGTCTCGGCCTTCTTCGCGCTGCATTTCGGCAGCTTCGGCGGCGGCGTGGTGCGCTGGACCTATTTCCTGCTGGGGCTGGCGGGGGCGCTGCTGTTCTATACCGGCAATCTGCTGTGGATCGAATCGAGGCGCCGCACCGAACGGCGGGCCGGCGGACCGGTGGCGCAGAGCCGTTCCACCAGTCTGCTCGCCGCCGGTACGGTCGGTGTCTGCCTGGGCTGCGTCGGCGGCCTGTCATCGACCATCGCCGCCGGAAAATGGCTGAACGGGCTGGTCGACGATCTGCACGCCTGGCACTGGGGCATCTATTACGTCACGTTCCTCGCCGCCTGCATCTGGGCATTTCTGCGCGGCGCCGCGCGGGCGGGGGTGGAGTTGCTGTGGGCCTCGGCGGCGGCCAGTGCCGCGATCCCGGCCACCAGCCTGCTGGGATGGGTGGTGCCCGGCCTCGGGCTGTGGGCTTCGCCCGGGCTGATCGGCGTCGATCTGGTGGCGCTGGCCGGGGCGCTGGCGCTGGCATCGATGGCGCGCCGCACCGCCCGGCGCGCGCAGTCCGGGCCGCAGGACAGCGTATGGGCAACGAGCGCAAGCACCGCCTGTCCCGGCCGTTCGTCATCCTTGGCAGGATCCGAAGTGGACTCCGTTGCCATATCCCAGCCAAGAACCTCAGAAATGGAAGGATAGAGCGGAATAATTTGTGGTGCTTGAAATGAAATACTCGGCATCTATCTGCCGGTACCACTGATGATTTCGGAATCAAATCACTTTTCCCAACAAGTTACTCAAATATATTCACATGATTTGCATTTTTATCTTATCCGCACGTCATAATCCTTGCGGCGAAAGTGGTCATACGATAACAAGCTCGCGGGGGATATGCGAATGATTCGCATTATTAACTTGCATGGGCACAATCAGGGGATATCGACATGACCAAACGCACTGAGGAGGTTCGGGCGCGGAACGGTGTCGCGATGGGTGCGGTACTGGTGGCGGCGGTGCTGGCGGGGGGAACGCCGGCACTGGCTCAAACCGGCGAACAGACGGGCACCGGCGACAAGACCCGGATGCTGGGCGGCCAGATCCTGGGTCCGGTGACGGTCACCGCGACCGGCACGCCGGAAAGCACGCTGACCGCGCCGGCCTTCACCACCGTCATCACGTCGGAGGATTTGAAGAAGGACGGCCCGGCGACCGGCCTGCCGGAGATCCTGAGCCGCACGGTGGGCGTCAACGACAGCACCGACGCCATCGGCCGCGACGAGATGGTCGTCCGCGGCCTGGGCGCCAACTACACGCTGGTGCTGGTCAACGGTCGCCGGGTTTCCACCTCCGACGCGCTGTGGCGCGGCGGCGACTTCGACTACCATGCGGTGCCGCTGTCCGCCATCGAGCGGGTCGAAGTGGTACGCGGCCCGATGTCGGCCCTGTACGGGTCGGACGCCATCGGCGGCGTGGTCAACATCATCACGAAGAAGCCGACGGACAAGTGGACCGGCGAGGTCGGGGCCGAATACCGGTTCGTGCCGGAGGGGCGCGGCGGCAACCAGTTCCGCACCACCCTGTCGGCCGCCGGTCCCGTCACCGACAAGGTCTCGGCAACCGTCGCGGCGGAATATTACCGCCGCCAGCCCTGGTATCACGACTCCAAGAACAATGGGACCGTCCCGGTCCTGGAGAAGAAGGACCTGAAGAACTTCCTGTCCACCGTCACCTGGGACGTGACCGAGAACCAGGCCCTGGACGTCAATTACGGCCTGAACCACGACCACCGGCCCTACAACGTCTATGACCGCTGGAGCTCCTACAGCGAGCAGGACGTGGTCCGCAACACGGTCGGCATAGCCCACCGCGGCAAGTGGGATTGGGGCAACACGCTGCTGGAAGCCAATTACGAACGCGGCAACATCGACGACTACAACAGCTCCTACAATGCGCCGCAGCAGCGGCACATGAAGGAGAAGAACATCTTCCTGCATGGCCGCACCGACTTTCGGCTGGCCTTCAACCATCTGACCGCCGGCGTCGAATACCGCAAGCAGACGGTGGAGGACCCCGACACCTTCCTGCAGACCGGCCGGTCGGAAATCGCGCAGAAGGCCGCCTATCTGCAGGACCAGATCGACCTGACCGACCAGCTGACGCTGACGCTCGGCTCCCGCTACGACCATCATGAAATCTTCGGCGGGAATTTCACCAGCCGCGCGAACGCCGTCTATGCGCTGACCAAGTCGGTCTCGCTGAAGGCCGGCGTCAGCCAGGGCTACAAGGCGCCGGACGCCTATC
Source organism: Azospirillum thiophilum (assembly GCF_001305595.1). Classification (NCBI taxonomy): domain Bacteria; kingdom Pseudomonadati; phylum Pseudomonadota; class Alphaproteobacteria; order Rhodospirillales; family Azospirillaceae; genus Azospirillum; species Azospirillum thiophilum. The sequence continues at coordinate 529,104 of NZ_CP012402.1, read as the reverse complement.
AGCTGAGCCGCGAATACCGGGTCATCAGCTGCGGCGGGCGCTGCTTCCTGTCTGGCAATCCCGATCTCGAACCCGAGACCAGCACCAACTACGAAGCCGGCGTCGAGGTGCGTCAGGACCGCTGGGACGCCAGCGTCGTGGTGTTCAGGAACAAGGTCAAGGACATGATCCAGCCGGTCTATGATCCGGTGACCGTGGCCCGCAACTGGAGCAACATCTCCAGCGTCGACATCTCCGGCATCGAGGTGACCGGGTCGGTCACCATCACCAGGGACCTGACGGCCTCGGGCAACTACGCGTACCTCTACACCAAGAACAACAGCGGCGCGGAGCTGGAGAACCGTCCGCGCCACAAGCTCAATGCCGACCTGACCTGGCAGGCGCTGGACTATCTCGGCGCCACGGTGTCGGCGACCTACACCGGCCCGCAACTGGAAGGCGCGTCGAAGATGCCGGGCTACACGCTGCTGAACCTGGGTGTGAATGCCGACGTCAACGACGCGATCCGCGTCGGGGCCGGCGTGAAGAACATCACCAACGTCATCCTGTCCGAAAAGAACACCGGCTTCCAGACCGTGGAGATGGGGCGCAGCTTCTACGTCAGCGCCAACTACCGGTTCTGAGCAGGTCCGGTCCGCCTTTCGGCCGCCCGTCCCGGTTTGTCCGGTGGCAGGCGGCCTTTCACTGCACACGCTGCGGGAGATCCGCGATGGCGCTTTCCAAACTGTTCGTCGATACCGGCCTGCCAAGGACCAATCGCGATTCCCGCCGGATGCCGACCGCCCGGGCGATCCCGCTCCTGGACCTCGGCCTGCTGCCGGGCGGACTGTTGGCCGACCGCCGTGCGCCGCCGGCCGATCCCCTGCTGGCTAAAGGAGCCGGACCTTGAGACACGCCCTCCCTGCCCTCCCCGCCCTCATCGTCGCGGCGCTGGCATTGCCGGCGCTTCCGTCGCTGCCGGCCCACGCCCAGATGCGGGTGAAGGTGACCGCGGTGGTCGCGGCCCCCGTCCGCCAGACGCTGCAACTGCCCGGCACGCTGGTATCCCCGCGCAGCAGCGCCCTGTCCGCACAGGTGGATGGCCAGGTGGACGCCATGCTGGTCGAGGCCGGCGACCCGGTGGCGGCCGGCCAGCCCCTGCTGCGGCTGGACGACACGCTCGCCCGGCTGGAGCTGGAACGGCTGGAGAGCTCCCTGGCCGAGGCCGGGCATGTGCAGCGCGACGCCCAGCGCCTTGCCCGCGAGGCCGGGGCACTGGTCGGCGTGCAGGGCGTGTCGCGCTCGCGCTACGGCACCCTGCAGGCCCAGGCGGCCATCGAGGAGGCCAAGGTCCGGCAGTTGCGCGCCACCGTCGCCATGCAGCGCGAAAGGCTGGACCGCCACACGGTCGCCGCCCCCTTTGCAGGGGTGGTCACCGAACGGCGGACCGAGCGGGGACAATGGGTCGGGAGCGGGGCGTCCGTGCTGCAACTGACCGCCACCGACCCGCTGCGCGTCGAGATCGACGTGCCGGAGCGCCAGCATGGCCGCATCGCCGCCGGGACGCCGGCCAGCGTCCAGGTGGCCGATGCGCCGGCCGCCGACGCCATCGCCGCGCGGGTCGACCGGGTGGTCCCGTCCGCCGATCCGGTCAGCCGCAGCTTCCGCGTCCATGTGACGCTCGCCAATCCCGGCGGGCGGCTGATGGCCGGCATGTCGGCGCGCGTCACCTTCGCGCTGGACTGGACCGGCGACGGGCCGGAGGTCGCCCTGCAGGTTCCGGCCGACGCGGTCGAACGGCAGCCCGACGGCAGCGCCCGCGTCTGGGTGGTCCTGCGCAGCGGCGACGGCGCGGTTGCCCGTCCGGTGACGGTCCGCACCGGCCGCCATGTCGGCGGACAGGTGGAGATCGCCAGCCCGGACCTGAGCGCCGACGACCTGGTGGTGGTCCAGGGCAACGAGGGGCTGCGCCCCGGCCAGCCGGTCGTGCCGGACATGGTCGGCTGAGGGGAGACGAGACGAATGACACGCCTGATCCTCCGCAACCCGCTGGTGGCGGTGGTCTCCATCCTGATCCTGTGCCTGCTGGGCGCCGTCTCGGTCTTCCGCATCCCGGTGCAGATGATCCCCGACATCAGCCCGCGCTGGATCAGCGTCGAGACCGACTGGCCCGGCGCCACCCCGCAGGACATCGAACAGGAAATCCTGATCGAGCAGGAGAAATACCTGCGGCTGGTGCCCGGCCTCGTCCGCCTCTATTCCCGCGCCGAATTCGGCTTCGGGCTGGTGGAGATGGAGTTTCCGGCCGGCGTTCCGGTGGACGAGGCGCTGGTCCACATCGACAACGCCCTGTCCCAGGTCACCGACTATCCCGAAACGGTGGACCGGCCGCGCATCGTCGCCGAATCCTCCTCCGCCAACCCGTTCCTGTTCTACGGAATCGAGCGGCTGGACGGCGCCTCCGACGCGGCATCGCTCCAGCGCGAGACCAACTGGATCGAGAACACGCTGCGCCCCCGGCTGGAGCGGGTGAGCGGCGTGGCGAAGGCCGAGGTGAGCGGCGGCGCCGCCCAGGAAATCCACATCGACCTCGACCCGCTGAAGCTGGCCGCCCGCGGGCTGGGGGTGGGAACCGTGCGCGACGCCATCCGGGCGCGCAACCGCGACATGTCGGCCGGGGACCGCGATTTCGGCAAACGGCGCTACTTCCTGCGCACCATCGGCCGTTTCGAGGATCTGGAGGATCTGGCCGACCTGATCGTCGCGCGGGAGAACGGAACGGCCGTCCGCCTGCGCGACGTCGGCACCGTGCGGATGGCGACGCGGGAGGCGCGCAGCTTCGCCTTCGCCGATGGGCGGCCGACGATGATGATCAGCATCGGCAAGCGGGCCGGCGCCAACGTCATCGCCATCAAGCAGGCGATGGACGCGACGGTGGAGGAGTTGAACCGGCATGCGCTGAAGGAGCGCGGCCTGTCGATGCGGCTCCTCTCGGAAGACGTGCGTTACATGGTGCGGTCGATCGACACCGTGCTGGACAACCTGATCGCCGGCAGCCTGCTGGCCGGGGTGGTGCTGCTGGCCTTCCTGCGCTCGGTCCCCGCCACCGCCGTCGCGGCGGCCGGCATGCCGGTCTGCACGCTCGCCACCCTGCTGGTGCTCGCGGCCAGCGGGCGCAGCATCAACGTCATCTCGCTGTCGGGGATCGCCTTCGCCATCGGCATGACGCTGGACAACAGCGTGGTGGCGCTGGACAGCATCGCCCGCCATCTGCGCCTGGGAAAATCGCGCGCCGCCGCCACGGTCGACGGCATCGCCGAGGTTTGGCCGGCGATCCTGTCCTCCACGCTCACCACCGTCCTGGTGTTCCTGCCGGTGATGTTCCTGCGGATGGAGGCAGGCCAGCTCTATTCGGACATCGCCATCGCCATCACCGGCGCCGTCACCGCGTCGATGCTGGTGGCGCTGACCCTGGTGCCGGTCGTCGCCGGGCGCTGGTCCGTCGCGACGCCGGAAAGGAGTCCTCCGGAACGGCAGCGGCCCGAACGGGGGCGGCTGGAGACGGACGGCCGGCTGGATGGCGCGGTCCGCTGGATGCTGCGCGGCGTCCGGAGGGAGCTGGCGATCCTCGCCGCGACCGCCGCCGCCATGACCGGCGCTCTGCTCTATATGGTTCCGCCCGCCGAGTATCTGCCGGAAGGGGAGGAGGCGACCGTCTTCAGCTTCATGTCCGCCCCGCCCGGCTACAACATGGACACCATGCTGGAGCTCTGGCGCCAGATCGATCCGCTGCTGAGCCGTCAGGTCGGGGCGGAGCGGACGGTGGACGGCATCCCGCCGCTGCGGGTCAATCTCAGCTTCATCCGGCCGGGCTTCATCCGCTTCGTGTCGGAGCCGCTGGATCCGGCCGATACCGATGCGCTGATCGCCGCCGTCACCCAGCGGATGCGGGCCATTCCCGGCATCCGGGCCTTTGCGGCGCGCGGCTCGATCTTTTCCGGCAACGGCGGCGGTGCCCGCGCCATCAGCCTGGAATTGAGCGGCGGCGAGTTGAAGCCGCTCTACGCCACGGCGCTGACGGTGCTGGACCGGGCCGGCGACCTGTTCCCCGACGGGCAGGTCAACAGCGACCCCACCCCGCCGACGCTCGCCATGTCGCAGCCCTTCCTGGAGCTGCGTCCCGACTGGGACCGGGCCGGCGAGATGGGGATCGGGCTGGCCGAGCTGGGATACACCCTGCGCGCCTATTCCGACGGCGCCTTCGCCGACGAGTATCTGCTGAACGACGAGAAGCTGGACGTCTATCTGCGGGTGGCCGACGGCATCGGCCGCGACCGCCAGGGCTTCGCCGATCTGGTGCTGCACACCGGGCGCGGCGCCCCGGTGCCGCTGTCGAGTCTGGCCGACCTGCGGGAGACGGTGGGATCCTCCATGATCTCGCGCATCGACGGGCTGCGCACGGTCACCCTGACCATCATTCCGCCGCGGGACGTGGCGCTGGAAACCGGGATCGCGGCGGTGGAGCGCGATCTGGTCGGGCGCCTGCGTGCGGAGGGCGTCATTCCCGCCGCGATGTCCACCCGGATCACCGGGGCCGGCGGCGCGCTGGAGGAATTGCGCGAGGCCATGACCGGCGGATTCCTGCTGGCCCTGGCCATCACCTATCTGGTGCTGGTCGCCGTCTTCGCCCATTGGGGCCTGCCGCTGATCATCATGGCGGTGGTGCCGACCGGCATCGGCGGCGGGCTGGTGGGGCTGTGGCTCTACAATCTGGCCGCCGGAAGCTGGGACTGGATGGGGGCGCCGCAGCCGTTCGACGTGCTGACCATGATGGGGTTCCTGGTGCTGGTCGGGACGGTGGTGAACAACCCGATCCTGATCGTCGAGCGCGCGGCGGAAAACCGCAAGCTCCATGGCATGGGCGGCGCCGACGCCATCGCCGAGGCCCTGCACAGCCGCCTGCGCCCGATCCTGATCACCACGGTGACGACCATCGCCGGGCTGGTGCCGATGGTCGGCGTGCCCAGCGCCGGAACCGAGCTGTATCGCGGATTGGGGCTGGTCGTGCTGTGCGGCCTGCTGATCTCCAGCATCGTGACCGTGACCGTGCTGCCGGTGGTGCTGTCGCTGATCTTCCGCGCCGGCGACCGCATCGCTGCGCTGGCGGCGGAACGGCGCATGCGGGCTGACGGCTGACGGCCGCACCGATCCGGATTTTGCCTCGACACCCCCCGTCCGCACCAGTTTCACCCGTGTCTTCTGCAGCGGCGAAGCGTCGGGACGTGCGCTGTCGCGCGCCTTTACCGGCCATTTCAGCGGCGGTGGACGTCACCTTCCGTGGCGGCCGGTTCATTCACCCAGGCGCAGCCCCGATTCCACCCGCATCCCGGATTCCTAACCAACGTCGCCCATAGACGCTTGGTCCCCGAGAGCTTATGATCGCCACCGTCCAGATTGGAACGAACATACCCATCCCTTCATGACCATTTTCCCGACCGCATTCTCCGGCAACTGGCCCGGCGCTTCGCGTACGGCATCCGCCGACCGCGTGGCCGGACCGTCGGCTGCCGCCATGGCCGAACCGGCCCTGACCGATTCCGAGGACGGCGAGGGCGATCCCGGTCAGGAACCGGCTTCCCGGCGGCGAACGGCCAAACCGCTGGCGAATCACCAAGTACTCTGCCCGTCCTGGTTCCGCGACCGGGTGGACGGGCTGGCGCAACGCAATGGCGTCACCGCGGGCGATCTGGTCGAATCCGCCATGCTGCTGGCGACACCCGCAAGGTTGGATGCAATCGCCGATCCGGGCGAACCGGCAGCGGACGACATCGCGGTGACGGTGGTTGCACTTGCAAACGGGCAAACGCGCACCTTCCGCCGCAAGCCCTGCCTGAAGGTCCGGGGCGTGCTCGGCCTCGACGCGCCGCTGATCCGCCGCCTGCTCTCCTTCGCCCTGGCGCTGGACGACGACCAGTCGTGGCGCCTGGTTCCCGCCGACGAGGTGACGCGCCCCCATCAGCAGATCGCAAAGCTGGAGACCCGCATCCAGTCGCTGATCGACATCGTCCGGCAGCAGCACCCGAACGTGACCGAGATTCCGCCCCGCAACCTGCGCGAGGCAACGGCGCTGCTTGGATTCCCCAACGAATGGTGCGTGGACGAGACCAACCTGAACAAGCGGTTCCGGGAAATGGCGCGGGTCTTCCATCCGGACACCGGGCTGGCCGGCTGCGACCGCCGCATGCATTCGATCATCGAAGCCCGGCGGCTGCTGCAGCGGTTCATCGGCAATTCCAGAAGCACATCCAACCAAACCTGACCGGCTTGGAGGGGGAGAGGCGGCCAGCCGCCCCCGCAAAGGCATGAGCGCACACCGGCACGCTGCCGTCCACATCGCCCAGAGGCCCAAATGAACGTTCTTAACCTGGCGGTCCGGTCGCTCCTCGTTCTCGGCCTGCTGGCGGCGTCGGGCATTGCCCAGACCGCCTTCGCCCAGACGGAAGACAGCGCGGCCCTCCCGTCGGTCGACAGGACGCAGGTCGCGGTCGGAACCGGCAGCATCACCGGGGTCTATTATCCGGCGGGAGGCGCCATCTGCGCCGCGGTCAACACGGACCGGCCGACCCACCGGATCCGCTGCAAGGTCAGGCCATCGCAGGGATCGGTCGCGAACATAGAGGATCTGCGCCAAGGCCGCAGCCAATTCGCCATCGTCCAGTCCGACACCCAATATGCCGCGGTCAACGGCACCGGCCCCTTCAAGGAACAGGGACCGTTCCGGAACCTCCGCTCCGTCCTGTCGCTCTATTCGGAATCCCTGACGGTGCTGGCCAACAGCGCCAGCCGCATCGAGCGCTTCGAGGATCTGCGCGGCAAGCGCGTCAACATCGGCCCGACCGGATCGGGCGCCCGCGCTACGCTGGACGGGCTGATGGCGCAATATGGCTGGAGCTATGGCGATTTCGCCGAAGCCACCGACCTGCCGCCCGCCGCGCTGGCCCAGGCGCTCTGTTCCGACCGGATCGATGCCATGGTCATCCTCGCCGGGCATCCGAACAGTGCCGTGCAGGACGTGACCAACAACTGCGCCGCGGTCATCGTCCCCATCGACGGGCCGAAACGGGATGCCCTGTTGAGGGCGAACCGGTATTATGGCGGGGCGGTCGTCCCGGGCGGACTCTATCGCAACAGCAACCGCGACATTCCCACCTTCGGCGTGCTGGCAACGCTGGTCACCACGACGGCGGTGTCGGACGACGTCGTCTACACCGTGACCCGCGAGCTGCTCGACCAGTTGCCCCGCATCCAGTCGATGCATCCGGCGCTGAGCCGGCTCAACAGAAACACCATGGCGTATGCCGGGTTGACCGCGCCGCTGGCCGACGGCGCCGTCCGGTATTACCGTGAAACGGGGCTGCTGCCGACCAACTGACCATCCGGGGTGGACCATCCTCGCCGATGCCCCCGCCGATCGGTACCATTGCCGTGCCCCGGCCGCGACATCATCCTGATGAAGGAAGAATGGCGGCATCGAAGGAGGCGGATCATGGAAATGAACCGTGGGGAGAGCGTGGCGCTGCTGGTCGCCGACCTGCTGCACGGCATGGAAACCGATGGGCCATCCGCCAGCCCGGTCATACAGTCCCTGTGGGACGATCTGCTGGGCCTTCTGGCGGCCACGTACGACCTGCGCGGACGGGTGCCCGATCAGCGCACCGTCCTGCGCGTACGCAACCGCCTGCTGTGCGCTGGAGCCGCCGCCATTCCCGAGATGCGGGAAGAGGATTACGGTTTCGCCATCGGTCTGCTGGTCTGGCTGATCCGCGACCGTGGGCTACCCTACGATCCCACGCTGTCGGTCCGCCAGCCGACCATGGCGCATTTCGACGCCCACCGGGTTGCGGTGCAGTTCGAGCATCTCCAGCGCCGGGGTGGCCCCTCCCTCGAAATCCGGGATTGAGCCGAATCCGCCACCGGTCGGGAACCGCCCCCGACTGGCGGCTGGACGCGGGCCGCGTATTTGGGCAGGCTGGGCGCGATCACCGCAAAGGCCGCCGATGACCCAGCCGCGCCCGACATCACGATCCCCATACCGGCTGGCCGCCCTGTTGGCCGCCCTGTCGGCCGTTTGCCTGCTGCCGGCGGCTTGCGCATCGTCGAGCGGATTCGGCATCGAATCGAGCAGCAGCGACTATGTCCGGTTCGATTACGAAGTCGCCAAGGCCGATCGGCAAGCCATGCTGCGCGCCGCCGAATCGCATTGCCAACGCTCGTTCCGTCATGCCCGCCAGATCGACCTCGCCTATCTGCGGGGAACCGACGGCGGCGAGTTGTGGCGTACGGTGACCTACGCCTGCACCGAGCGATAGCCCGACCGGTCCGGATTCACCATCGGCAAAAACGACCCGGATCGCGATAAAGCGCACGGCTCCCATGATTATGGGATTAACGATTCAGAGTTGAAGCAAATACAAAGGGATTACGACGGCAACGCGCAGCCCGGCGATACGGCACGGGTTCGCCCGGACCATCGCCCGGTCGCAGCCGGCGGCGATCCCATGTGCCAGCCCAAGGCTGTGCCAATCCTGGAAGAGATCGTCATCATGACGGAAACGAACGGAAGGCGCGGCACCCGGCAAATCCAGCGACGGTCAAGGGGTGATGGATTGGCTGGGCGGTTGCCGGTCATCGCGCTGGCAATGTCCCTGTCGGCCTGCGCCGCGACGGCGGGCGACGGCCAAAACGCCGCGGCTCCGCCGACCGGGACGACCACCCTCTCCGCGGAAGTCTCCACGGGACGGATTTCCAGCACCTTCCAGCCGCGGATGAACAGCCGGGTCACCATCCCGTGCGAGGCGAGCGACGCAAGCTGGTTCCGCTACACCTCCCAAGGTTTCGTGTGCATCGGCGGACCGGCTCCGGAACCGGTTGCGGAAGGAACCCGACGGGAAATCCGCGACTGCCCCGACGGTCGCTGGATCAAACAGGACGGCGGCGATTTCCTTTGCACTCCCACCTCCCGTCCTGACGCCCCATCCTGATGCCGCCGAAGCGGCAGCTCAAGCAATCGAGGTGGCGAAATGGCATCCCGACAATCAAATATGCAGATTTTGACAGAATCAGATCAATCGTTGCGAGAGCTTGACGCGAAGATCGCCATCGGGCGCAAAGGCTGTAATATTCCCTTCGAACATAATTATTTCCCATATGTCCATTGGAAACATGAGGAAATATTTCAGCGTAACAATATTGCAATGTTACCTCGTTAACTATCCTTAAACGATTAGGTTTCATACCATTTATCCAAAAGGCCAACAGATAGAATTCAGGATTTCCGGTCCACTCCAATCGAACGCGAAGGCCACGGCGAGAATGTCCGATCAGGTTCTGCTCGCAGCGCTGCTCTCCTACGTTGCGGGTGCTGTCACGATTGCTGCAGTTGCTCTGATCCTGCTGTTGCGGCGGTCGGTACGGCTGCGCCATGGAATGGACCGGCTGACGGACGAACTCCGGGAGATGGCGCATGAGCTTCGGGAAGAGATCGCACGGCGCAACGGGCCGGAGGTTCAGGAGGATCGCGTCGTCCTGAAGGAGATGTCGGACCATGTGAAGGCGCTTCGCCAGACGGTCGCCTTCTCCGATCAGAAGTTGCAGGACGTGCGGCTCCAGCTTCGCGACCTCCACGCCGACCTGAAGGACCGGCTGGCCCAATCCAGCTACACCCTTCGCAGGACATTGATGGACCATGAACGCCTTATCGTCGAACTGCTGGCCAAGGCCCAACCGGATCACAGGCCCTCCGACAGCCGTCCGTCCGATGGCCGGCCGATTGCGGCCTTGGACCGGGGAATGACGGCCGCGCCGGCGGTGTCGCCGCAGGACGGAGCGGAACCGGCCGCCGAAGAGCCGGCTGCGATACCGGAACCTTTCCGCCGATCGGACCCGCGGCGGGCGGAGCCGACCTGATGACTGCGGATGGCGGCTGGAGCGACAGCGTGACGGGAGGCGGCATGCGCATGGAAACGGCGACCGGGCCGAATGGCGGACAGGATGTGCGCAGGTGCGCGCCCGGATCGACCGGCAGGCGCCGGATCGCCATGGCGCTGACCGCCCTGCTGGCCGGGACCGTGCTCCAGGGATGCTCGGTGGTCGACTGGACTCTCGGCCGCCCGCCCAAAGTCGAGGTCGACCGGATCCAGATTGTCGCAGACTCCGACGCCAACGACCGCCGGCCGATCCCGGTCGACCTCGTCCGCGTCGGCTCCCTGCCCCTGGCCGAGAAGCTGGCGACCGTCCCCGCAGCCGACTGGTTCAACAACCGCCGGCAAATACAGCAGGACAATCCGGGTTCCATCGGCATCGTCTCGTGGGAAGTGGTGCCGGGCCAGCGCATCAACCTGCGCGACCTGCCGCCCTATGACGGGCGCACGGTCGCGATCATCGTCTATGCCCGCTATGGGACGCCCGCCGACCACCGCTATCGCGTGGCGTCGGAGGACGCGATCGTCATCCACCTGCTGAAGGATCTGTTCACCGTCACCACACTGGCGCCCTAGTGAGGATCCGGCGAATCCAGCACCAGGCACCGGCCTTGCTCCGCAGCCCGTCAACACCGGCCTCTCAAGCACCGGCCCCCCAAACACCGGCAGGAACCGAATCGTGAGCGCTCCCCGTCTGGAAGACGCCATCGTCTGGCATGAAGGCATGATGCTGTCGCCACAGCATTTCCAGCAGCAGGACCGGCGCATGGAAGCTCTGCTGTTCCATCGGCTGGAAACCGCGGCCCCGCAATCATGGGGGGTGGTCGACCTTCAGTTCGACAGCGCCCTGCTGGTCAACGGCCTGTTCCGGGTCACCCGGCTGAAGGCGGTGATGCCGGACGGGCTGGTTGTCACCTACGGCAGCGAACCGCGCGACGGCTATGCCGAGCGGACGCTCGACATCGACCTGAACGAGCATGTCGAGCAGATCAAGGCCAAGCCGCAGCGCATCCACCTGACCGTGCCGGTCCCGGCGGCCAACGGAACGCTGACCGTCGGCGACAGCGCCCGCTTCCAGAGCGTGGAGGGGCCGGAAACCGTCGACGAGCATCTGGCCGACAACCGGATGCGCGTCCCGCGCCTGATGTCCAACCTGCGGCTCCAGGTGACCAACCAGCCGTCGGCGCGAGTGGTCTCCCTGCCGCTGGCCGAGGTCGAATTCTGCAACGAATCCTTCTCCCTCACCGGGTTCGTTCCCCCGGCGCCCAGCGTGGAGCCGGCATCGCGGATCGGGACGCTGTGCATCGGCGTGGCCGAGCGGATGCGTCAGAAAGCGGTGATGCTGTCGGAACGGCTGCAGGCCAGCCTGCGCGAAGGCGGAGCGGTGTCCCAGCAGGACCATGCGATGATCCAGGCGCTGGTCGCATCGCTGCCGCGGTTCGAGGTGATGGCTCGGTCGGGCTGCATCCACCCCTTCGCCCTCTATGCCGAACTTGCCGGGCTGGCGGGACAGGTGGCGACCATGACCGAGAACATGATGCCGCCGATCCTGCCCGCCTATGTCCACGCCGATCCCTGGCCATCCTTCGACACGGCGGCCCGCTACATCCATTCGGTGCTGGAGCGGATCAGCGAAACCTATCTGGCGGTGACCTTCAACCGCACCCCCACCGCCTTCAGCCTGTTCCTGCGCGAGGCCTGGGTGCGGCCGGCGCTGACCGTCGGCCTGCGTCACGGCAGCGGCATGACCCAGGCGGAGGCGGTGAGCTGGCTGGACTCCTGCCTGATCGGATCGGTGTCGACGATGCCGGACATGGAATCCCGCCGGATTCTCGGTGCCCGCCGTCGCCTGATCGAACGGGACGAGGAGCTGAAGGTCATGCCGGGCCGCGGCATGCTGCTGTTCTCCATCGACGCCACGCCGGATCTGGTTCGCCCCGGCGAACCACTGGTGATCTCGCAGCAGGATACCCGACGGACCGTGCAGCCGTCGGAAATCATGCTGTTCGTCCCGCCCGGTTGATCGTCAGCGGATCGGAAGGAAGCCTGACGCATGGACAGCATCCAGTACGGCAATACCTCCGTCATGACGGCGTTCCGGCGTTTCTACGCCGAGCTGCTGGCATGCCGCGCCCGCGCGCTGGCCGCCGGCACGATGCCGGCCACATCCTTCTTCCGTCAGCCGGACGTGGGGCCGATGGCGGGGCCGGGGGTGGGACCAGCGGCAGGACCGGGGACGGGGCCAGGGTCGGCAAACGCCATGCCGGCCATGGTCGCGGCCGCGATGAGCGGTCCGCCGGCAGGACCGGCGGGGCCGGCGGATCAGGCGGCCGGACCCGCCGGGGGCATCCAGGCCTATCACGGCCACGCCCCGGTCACCTCGGCGGTCGGCGGTCCGGCGCAGCTCGCCGCCGACCTGTCCGACCATCTGCTGATGATGCTGGAACAACTGGGGCTGGAGATCGCGCGCATGGGCGGGGCCTTCACCGCCGCGCTCTACGGCGAGGCCAAATATGCGATGGCGGCGCTGGCCGACGACGTGTTCCTCAGCCTCGACTGGCCGGGCCGTTCCGCCTGGAAATCGGTGCTGCTGGAACAGCGTCTGTTCAACTCCTACGTCGCCGGCGAGGCGCTGTTCCAGCGGATCGACCGCCTGTTCCATCAGCCCGACGGCGGAAACGCCGACCTCGCCGCGGTCTATCTCGCCACGCTGGGCCTCGGATTCGAAGGCAAGTTCCGCTCGACCGACGGCAATGCGGCCGTCGCCATCGCCGACTACCAGCTACGCCTGCACCGCCTGCTGACCAAGGGGCGGACGCCGCCGGCCAAGCCCAGCGGACGGGCCTATGAGCGGCTGATCAGCGACGCGAGGCCCAAGCTGCTGCCGACGGCGCGCTCCTGGTATCTGGCGATCGTCGGCGTCGTCGCGCTCTTCCTGCTCGTAACCCATGCCATCTGGCTCGTCAGCGTCGGGTCCATCGCCGACGAATTGGCCGGTGCCCGTGCCGCCATCGAGAATCTGGGGATCACATGGCCGAATTGATGACGAGCATCTGGCGGCTGTTCCAGCCGGCCATGACGGTGATCAACCCGGTTTGGCCCTATGTGGCCGCCATCCTGCTGCTGCTGCTGGTTCTGGCCTCCCTCTATCTGCTGGTGACCATGGTCGCGGCGCTGATCCGCCGGCGCGTGCTGTCGCGGCAGTTCCGGGCTCAGCGGCCGGCTGCCGGCGCCACGGCGGCCGTGGTGCCAGCGGCGGCCGAGATCGAGCGGTTCGCGGTGCTGCCCGACGGCGTGTCCACCGCGTCGCTGGAGCGTTCCTTCGCCGACGTGCTCGACCTGTTGAAGCGCCATGTTCCGAACCGGCAGTTCCGCTACCAGATCCCCTGGTTCGTCTCCATCGGCGATACCGGGGCCGGCAAGACCACGCTGTTCGCCTCCGCCCCGATCCACCGCCCCTTCGCCGATCCCGGCACGCTGCCGCAGGCGGGCGCCAGTTGTTCCTGGTGGTTCTACGACAACGCCATCGTCCTGGACGTCGCCGGGCGGACGGTGCTGTCGACCGGCGGACGCGCACCGCAGGGCACCGGCTGGCGCCGCTTCATCAAGCTGCTCCAGGCCAGCCGGCCGCAGCGGCCGCTGGACGGGCTGATCCTGTCGGTGTCGGCGCGCGACCTGCTGGACCAGGGGGCGGAAGGCAGCAACGCGCTGCTGCAGAAGGCCGAGACGCTGCACAACCAGCTCTGGGAACTCCAGAAGCTGCTCGAAATCAACTTCCCGATCTATGTGATCGTCACCCAGTGCGACGCTCTCGACGGCTTCCCGGAATTCTGCGCGGCGCTGCCGGCCGATTTTTCGCTGGGCATGCTTGGCTGGTCCAGCCCCTACGGCGTCGAGGCGGCCTACAACCCGCGCTGGATCAACGAGATCTTCGACGAGACGCTGGGCGACATCGGCGCGCTGGAGACCGACCTGTACCTCAACCCGTCGGTCAAGGACCGCTGGGGGCGGATGGCCCTGCTGCCGGAGAGCTTCCGCGCGCTGCGCCGCCCGATGGAGCAGTTCCTGACCCGCATCTTCATGCCGACCGCCTATCACGAGGTCTTCGTCCTGCGCGGCGTCTATTTCACCGGCGCCATGGCCGAGGTGGCCGACCGCTATCCGGTGCTGTCCGCCCCCGCCCGCTCGCCCTGGTCGGAGGATCGCGCAGCGCTGGCCGGCCAACAGGGCGGCGTGCCGTCCATCGCCTTCGTCCGCGACCTGCTGGACCGCAAGATCTTCCAGGAAACCGGGCTGGCGAAACCGATCTCCCGCGCGCTCTACGTCTCGACCCGGCGCACCCGGCTGGCCCAGGCGACGCTGGCCGGCACCGCCGCCGCGCTGACCGCCGTCACCATCTATGAAAGCGCGGCCCTGGCCGACCGCGTGCGGATCGTCGACACCACGGTGGAGGAAACCCGCCGCGACATCATCCGCTTCGAGGAGCGGGCGAAGCTGGGCAGCCTGGGTGCCGAGCCCGCCGCCGACCCGCTGACGATCAGCCGCCTGCTGGCCTCCATCGTGCTGGTCGAGCGCGACGACCTGTCGACGCCGCTATTCCCCACCTCGCTGTTCAGCGGCGTCGACGGCAACATGGAACGGCTCGTCGGCATCGCCGCCGACCGCATGATGCTGAAGCCGCTGCGCAGCGGCCTGCTGCAGCAGCTGAGCGGCGCCGTCAGCGGGACCGGCCCCGGCGGAGCGGTCGCGACCGGCGGCGGCGATGCCGGCCGGTCGGTCAACATGGATTCCCGCGCCGCCCCGCGCTCGATCGAGCAGCTGCCGGGCTATCAGCGCCTGTCGGGCTACATCAACCATCTGTCGGCCCTGCGCGAGAATCTCGACCGCTACGACCGCCTGCGCCGCTCGGGCTCCTTCGCCGACCTGGCCAGCCTGACCCAATATGTCTTCGGCGTGTCGCCGCCGTCGATCCTGAAGGACAACGAGCGGTTCCGGTCCGCCGCCATCCGTGAGGCCAACCTGCAGGAGATCAACGTCGATCCGCTGCAGGCCGCCGCCGGGGTCGGTGCCCGCCAGTTCGCCGAGGATCTCTACGACGACCTGTTCGCGCGCAACGGGCTGGCCTTCTGGACCAAGCGGCTGGAGGGGCAGGTTCGCGACCTGCGCGCCAACGCGGTGACCAACCACATCTCGGCCAAGGACATCCAGGAGCTGCAATATTCCTATCGCCAGCTGCGGTCCGCCGCCGAGGCGTCGGTGAATGGCTGGCTGCTGGCACCGGAGCCGACGATCCCGAAGGAGATCGAAACGCTGCTTGGCCGCATCGCCGTGTCCGTGCTGCTGTCGAACGACACGTTCGAGGACATCTCCCGCACCCTCGCCACCCGGTCGCTGGCCCTGCGCGAGGAGATGCTCGGGCTGGAGATGCCCCTGGTCGGCCGCGTGTTCATGCAGGGGCAGGCCGGCGCGCCCTTCCAGCTGAGCAACCGCTTCCTCGAGCTGTTCGACCCGATCGACGTGCTGCTGTCCCAGGGCTTCATGACCGACATGGGACAGGCGCCCTTCCCGACCCCCGGAGAAGGGAGCCAGTTCGTCTGGGACACCAGCCTGCTGAACCAGGCCAAGCAGCTGCGGGAGGATTATTCGGCCTATGTGGCGCAGCGGCTGTCGGACTTCCCCAAGCCGCTGCACGCCGCGGTGCGTCTGGCCGCCGGGCGCCGCATGGTGTCCAACGTCCTGACCCTGTCGGCCCGCGCCGTTTCGGTGTCGGAGGGAGAGGAGAAGGGGCCGGCGGTGGTCAGCGACCGGGCGCTGGCCGATCAGGTGGCGTCCTTCCTGACCGTGGCACCGGCCGTGCAGGAGCTGACAGACGGCATCCGGCCGCATGCCGAGCCGGGAGCGACCAGGAATCTCGAGGATCTGCTGAGCGCCCAGAGCGTCCAGATCCTGAAGCGGGTCAGCGGCATCATCGCATCGGAGGATCCCTACCGCCCGCTGACCGAGAACACCGCCCGCTGGGACGGCGAGCCCGGCGCCTTCACCCGCGCCTACAGCGCCGCCAACGGCGGCGAGCTGGCCGCCCTGCTGGGTGCGGCCCGCCAGCGCATCCGCGTGCTGGCGCGCTCCTACGCCAAGCCGGCGCTCGACTACATCAAGGATCCCTACCGGCTGGGCGCGCTCGGCATCGACCGCACCGCGCAGGACTGGCGGGACATTCTCGGGGCGCTCGACCGCTACGACCAGCAAATCCCGAACAACTCGCTGTCGGAACTGGAGAAGTTCGTCCTGTTCGTCGGTAATGCGGTGGGGCGTGACAATTGCCGCGACGTGCTGGCCGAACGGCTGGGAACCGTCGGCGGCGGGGATTACTTCGCCCGCGTCCATATCCGGGCGATGGGACAGCTGAACGACCGCTGCTCCATGTTCCAGAACCAGCAGGTGCAGATGGCGATGGGACAGCTGGGCAACAGCTTCAACCAGCTGCTGGCCGGGCATTTCCCCTTCGTCACGCCGCAGCAGGCGCCGACCGCGCCCGACGCCGACCCGGCCGACATCCGCCGCTTCTACGCGCTGTACGACGAGCTGAAGCCGCGCATCGACAAGGAGCTGGCCGCCGCCAAGGGCCGTATTTCGCCGCTGAAGGGCTTCGTCGATCAGATCGAATCCGCCCGCGCCTTCTTCGCCGACATCGTCGATCCGGCCGGGTCGGGCACGATGCGGCTGACCGCCGACATCACCTTCGGCGTCAACCGCATCAACGAGATCGGCGGCGACCAGATCATCGAATGGGCGATGAAGGCCGGCGCCTCGACCGCCAGCACCGCCGGCGGCCGGACCCTGCAATGGTCCTATTCGGAGCCGGTGGAACTGCGCCTGCGCTGGGCGTCGGGGTCCAACCAACGGCCATATCGCGAGGCGAACCGGCCGGGTGCGCCGATGGTCGACGGCGACAGCGCCATCATCGTCGAGAAGGGACCATGGTCGCTGCTCCGCCTGCTGGTCGGCCGCGGCATCGCGAACCCGGAGCTGGCCGACCCGACGCTGCGCGGCCAGCAGGTGGTCCGCGTCGCGGTGCCGACCCGCAGCCTGACCGGCGTCACCCCGCAGGACGCCGTGGTCTTCATCGCCGCCAGGGTGAAGGCCGGCGCCGAGGGCAAGCCGCCGGTCCGCGGCATCCCGGTCTTCCCGACCCGTTTCCCCGATATCCGCGTCGCCGGCTTCTGACCCCGATCACACCCCGATCATACGACCGTCCGGCCATGACCGCCAACCGACCGCCACGCAAAGGGCCGACAGCATGGAAATGAAGTTTCTGGTCAACAAGCTGAACGCCACCTGCCGCCGCGCCCTGGAAGAGGCGGCGGCGCTGGCGGTCGCCCGCAGCAACTTCCATGTCGAGATCGAGCATTTCCTGGTGAAGCTGCTGGACGCGCGCCAGTCCGACGTCGGCGCCATCCTCCACCAGTACGACGCGACGGCCGGCGCCATCCAGAGCGAGCTGTCGCTGGTCATCGACGAGTTCAAGCGCGGCTCCACCCGCACGCCGACCTTCTCGCAGGATCTGCCGAAGGTGCTGGAATCGGCGTGGATGATCTCGTCGTTGACGCTGGGCGAACAGCAGATCCGCTCCGGTGCGGTCCTGCTGGCGATCCTGGAGAACCAGTCGGCGATGGGACCGCTGTCCAGCCGCGCCCCGGCGCTGGCCCGGCTGCCGCTCGACCGGCTGAAGGCCGACCTGAAGCCGCTGTGCGCCGCCGGCACCGGCGAAGGCACGGCAACCGGACGGGCGGCGTCTTCCGCCGCCGACGCCGCGGCTGACGCGGGTGGGACCGCGCCGCCGGCATCGGATTCGGCGCTCGACACCTACACCCATGACCTGACCGCCGCGGCGCGGAGCGGGCGGATCGATCCGATCATCGGCCGCGACGGGGAAATCCGCCAGCTGGTCGACATCCTGCTGCGCCGCCGCCAGAACAACCCGATCCTGACCGGCGAGCCCGGCGTCGGCAAGACCGCCATCGTCGAGGGCTTCGCCCAGAAGGTGGTGGCGGGCGATGTCCCTGAACCGCTGCGCCGCATCGCCGTCCGCACGCTGGATCTGGGCCTGCTGCAGGCCGGCGCCGGGGTGCGCGGCGAGTTCGAGGACCGGTTGCGCCGCCTGATCGACGAGGTGCGCAAGTCGCCGGTGCCGATCATCCTGTTCATCGACGAGGCGCACACCATGATCGGCGCCGGCGGACAGGCCGGACAGGGCGATGCGGCCAATCTGCTGAAGCCGGCGCTGGCCAGGGGCGAGCTGCGCACCATCGCCGCCACCACCTGGGCCGAATACAAGAAGTATTTCGAGAAGGATCCGGCGCTGGCCCGCCGTTTCCAGGTGGTCAAGGTGCCCGAACCGTCCGACGCCGACACGGTGCGGATGATGCGGGCCCTGCTGCCGCGGCTGGAAGCCCATCACAACGTGACGATCACCGATCAGGCGGTGACGGACGCCGTGCATCTGTCGTCGCGCTACCTGTCGGGCCGCCAGCAGCCGGACAAGTCGCTGAGCGTGCTGGACACCGCCTGCGCCCGCGTCGCCGTCGGGCAGAGCAGCACGCCGCCCGCCATCGAGGCGATCGGCCATGAGCTGATGACCATCGAGTCCGAGCTGTCGCTGCTGCGCCGCGAGCGCAATGTCGGCATCGGCGATCCCGACCGCATCGAGGCGTTGATCGCCCGCCGCACGGCGTTGCAGGCCGAACAGGCTGCTCTTCAACAGGCCTTCGACGCCCAGTCGCTGCTGGTCGGCCGCATCCGCCAGCTGCGCCGGGGCATCTACGAGAAGTCGGAACTCGCCGAACGGGACGAGATCGCCCGCGCCGAGATCGACGGGCTGCGCCTGGGCGTGACCGGCCTGACCGGCGAACTGGAAACGCTGCAGGGCGAGAGCCCGCTGGTGCCGCTGTGCGTCGACAGCGCCGCCGTCGCCTCGGTGATTTCCGGCTGGACCGGCATCCCGGCGGGCCGGATGGTGCGCGACGACATCAAGGGCGTGCTCGACCTGCGCGCCCGGATGGCCGAGTGGATCATCGGCCAGAACGACGCGCTGGACGTCATCTGCAAGCGCATCCGCACCGCATCCGCCGGGTTGTCCGAGCCCGACCGTCCGACCGGCGTCTTCATGCTGGTGGGACCGAGCGGGGTCGGCAAGACCGAGACCGCCGCGACCATCGCCGAGCTGATGTATGGCGGCACCCGCGAAATGGTCGTCATCAACATGTCCGAATACCAGGAGGCGCACACCGTCTCCAACCTGAAGGGGGCGCCGCCGGGCTATGTCGGCTATGGCGAGGGCGGCGTCCTTACCGAGGCGGTGCGGCGGCGACCCTACAGCGTCGTGCTGCTCGACGAAATCGAGAAGGCCCACACCGACGTGACGGAACTGTTCTACCAGGTGTTCGACAAGGGCACGCTGGAGGACGGCGAAGGCGAGGTCGTCGATTTCAAGAGCACCGTCATCTTCATGACCTCCAACCTGGGGTCGGACGCGGTGATGGACCATTGCCTGCGCGCCACCGCCAAGCCCGATCCCGCCGATCTGGCCGACATCGTCCGCCCCTATCTGACACGCCACTTCAAGGCGGCCTTCATGGGCCGGGTGACGGTCGTTCCCTTCTTCCCGCTGACCCCGCGGGAGATCGGCGAGATCGCACGGCTGAAGCTGGCCAGGATCCAGAGACGGATGCGCGAGAATCACCGGGCGGAATTGACCGTCAGCCCGGCGGCGATCGACGCCATCGTCGCCCGCGCCAACGAGGTGGACAGCGGAGCCCGCTCCATCGATGCCGTGCTGACCGAAACCCTGCTGGCCGAACTGTCCGACGGGATCCTGCGCCGGATGGTCGACGACCTGCCCTTCACGGCCATCGATGTCGACGTCAACGACATCGGCTTCACCTACAACTTCTCATAGATGTCCAGCAAAGTTCGCCAGTTGAAGAACAAGCGAATCGGAACGGGCGTCGAGGAGAGTCCTGCAGATTTTTACAACCTCTTCCATGATGTTGCAGAGACATAACAAGGCAAAATGAATGGAGCGCACAAGCGAAACATCATGAACGGATTACAGCAGCAAAATGCCATCATACCATATTCATGGGATACCCTTTCTCGATTTCATATCGTCGTATAGGATAAGGGAATCCGCACTCTTTACGCGGATAGGTCCAGTCTGCTCCAATGGATTATGAATGAAAAATTAACCTTCTTCTTTGCCTTGATTTGAATTGATATCTCAGGCAGCTTTTGTTTTATTTGGAATCGATTTTCATCGAATTGTAGCCAGCCGGCACTACAACCACTGACGGTGAGTTTATCGACATTGCCGTTGTCGCGGTTGACACCAACTCTTGAAGCGGGAGTGACCCTAGAATGAGCGACAGCCTTCAGCACAAGTTGGACCGCGTCCGTCCGCCTCGCGTCCAGATCACCTATGACGTCGAGATCGGCGATGCCGTCCAGAACAAGGAACTGCCCCTGATCGTCGGCATCCTTGCCGACGCCGCCGGCAAGCCGGAGAAGCCGCTGCCGAAGCTGAAGGACCGCAGCTTCGTCGAGATCGACAACGACAATTTCGACGACGTGCTGGCTTCGCTGGCTCCCCGCCTGCCGCTGCAGGTGGAAAACCGCCTGGCGGGCGACGGCTCCCGCATGAATGTCGAACTGCGCTTCAGCAAGCTCGAAGACTTCGACCCGGTCTCCATCATCAAGCAGGTCGAGCCGCTGCGCCGCCTCTATGACGCCCGCGAGCGGCTGAACGACCTGCTCGCCAAGCTCGAAGGCAACGACGAGCTGAACGCCCTGCTGGTGTCGGTCATGGAAAGCAGCGACCAGCAGTCCGCCCTGCGCGGCGCGCTGGAAGGCCCGCAGGCTGCCGTCGCCGCTCCGGCCGCGACGCCGGCGGACGACGAATAACGCGCTCCAGACACTCGAACCTGCACCACCGGGACCCGGAGAATAGAATGGCGAACGAGACCCTTGATGCCCAGGGCATGCTGGTGAAGACCGAGATGGAGAGCGGGTCGATCCTCGACCGCATCCTGACCGAAGGCAAGATGGCCCGCGACGTGTCGCAGACGGCCCATGCGAAGGATCTGATCGGGCAGTTCATTGCCCAGGTCATCGACAGCGGCGTCAGCGTCAGCAAGGATTCAACCGCCGTCATCAAGGCGCGCATCGCCGAGATCGACGAGTTGATCAGCGGCCAGCTGAACGAGATCCTGCACGAGCCGGACCTCCAGAAGCTGGAAGCCACCTGGCGCGGCATGCACTACATGGTCAGCCGCGCCGAGACCGGCCCGACCCTGAAGCTGCGCTTCCTGAACGCCTCGAAGAAGGAACTGCTGGCCGATTTCGAGAAGGCTTCGGAATTCGACCAGAGCTCGCTGTTCAAGGCGATCTACGAGGCCGAATACGGCACCTTCGGCGGCCAGCCCTACGGCATGCTGATCGGCGACTACGAGTTCGGCCGCAACGCGCAGGACATGGAACTGCTGAAGTCCATGTCGCAGGTCGCCGCCGCCGCGCATGCGCCCTTCATCTCCGCCGCGTCGCCGCGCCTGTTCGACATGGACAGCTTCGCCGAGCTGGGCAACCCGCGCGACCTGTCGAAGATCTTCGAGAGCTCGGAACTGGCCAAGTGGAAGTCGCTGCGTGAGAGCGAGGATTCCCGCTACGTCACGCTGGCGCTGCCGCACATCCTGATGCGCCTGCCCTATGGTCCCGACACCAAGCCGGTCGAAGGCGTGAACTTCACCGAGGACGTGGACGGCGCCGATCATTCCAAGTTCGTCTGGGGCAACGCCGCCTGGGCGCTGGGCGCCCGCATCACCGACGCCTTCTCCAAGTACGGCTGGTGCGCGGCCATCCGCGGCGTCGAGGGCGGCGGCCTGGTGGAAGGCCTGCCGGCCTACAGCTTCAAGACCGACAACGGCGATATCGCGCTGAAGTGCCCGACCGAGGTCGCGATCACCGACCGCCGCGAGAAGGAGCTGAACGACCTCGGCTTCATCTCGCTGATCCACTGCAAGGGCACCGACTACGCCGCCTTCTTCGGCGGCCAGACGGTCAACAAGCCGAAAATCTACAACACCGACTCGGCCAACGCCAATGCCCGGCTGTCGGCGGTCCTGCCCTATGTGATGGCCGCGTCACGCTTCGCCCATTACCTGAAGGCGATCATGCGCGACAAGGTCGGCTCCTTCCAGTCGCGTGCCGACATCCAGAAGTTCCTGAACACCTGGATCGCCCAGTACGTGAACCTGGACGACCAGGCGTCGCACCCGACCAAGGCCCGCCTGCCGCTGCGCGAGGCCCGCGTGGACGTGTTCGAGGTGCCCGGCAAGCCGGGTGCCTATCGCGCCACCGTGTTCCTGCGCCCGCACTTCCAGTTGGAAGAGCTGACCACCTCGATCCGTCTGGTCGCCGAGCTGCCGACCCCGGCCGCGTCGCTCTGACCAGTCCCCGGCGCGCATCCCTCCGTCCGACCCGGGCGGACGGGGCGCGCCGCCTCCCCTTCATCGAACGAACCGACAATCCCTAGGAGGCCAGAGATATGGACGCCATCATCATGAAGATCGGCGACAAGTTCGCCATCGAAGGCGAGTCGACCCTGGACGGTCACGCCAAGCAAATCGACCTGATCGCGGTCGAGCATGAGATCACCCTGCCGGTCACCTTCGACAAGTCGGGCAACTCGCGCACCCGCGGCCGTTCGCAGCATGGCGACATCATCATCAACAAATATCTGGACAAGGCCTCGGCCAAGCTGCTGGAAGCCTGCTCCAAGGGCGTCGATCTCGGCAAGGTC
The DNA here is from genome assembly GCF_001305595.1 of Azospirillum thiophilum. NCBI lineage: Bacteria > Pseudomonadati > Pseudomonadota > Alphaproteobacteria > Rhodospirillales > Azospirillaceae > Azospirillum > Azospirillum thiophilum. Next base: position 506,295 of record NZ_CP012402.1, on the reverse strand, counting down.
CAGCTCTATTACGCCCGCACCCTGGAAGGCAAGTTCGAGCTGTTCTGGGAAGTGGAGATCACCGACGTCTATGTGTCGTCGGTCAAGAACGTGTCGCGTCGCGGCCAGGATCTCCCGCAGGAGACCGTGACCCTGAACTACACTTCCATCAAGTGGACCTACAGCCTGTACAACAACCAGGGCACCAAGGACGGTTCGGTGTCGGCCGGCTGGGATCTGGCGCAGAACAAGGCGGCCTAATCCACCGTGTCGCCGTCCAGGCCACATCTGCCTTATCCGGGACGCGCGCCCAAGGGGCGGGCTCTGCTGTTCGAACGGCTCGTCGACGACGAGCCGGAACGGACGGCGGAGCCTGCGCCGTTCCGTGTCGTCGATGAGCGCGGCATGCTCGACTCGATCTCGCGCGAGCTGTCGTGGCTTCTCAACACCCGCGCGCCCCTGTCGGTCAGGTCGGATTATGCCGCCCCCTTCCGCAGCACCGTCGATTACGGCGGGCCGGATGTCGGGCGGTCGGGCGAGCGCAACCGCGAGGAACTGCTGGCGGTGGCGCAGGAGATCGCGGCGACCGTCACGGCGTTCGAACCGCGGCTGACCTCGGTCACGGTCGCGGTCGACTGGGCGACGCTGAAGAACCGCAGGGTCGCCATGGAATTGTCGGCGCTGATGCGTTTCGCGCGTATCATGCTGCCGGTTTCCTTCGCCATCTATCTCGACGGCGACGGTCAAGCGGAGGTCGGGCATGGCCGGTGAGGAACAGGATCCCCTTCTACCGCACTATCTGCGCGAGATCGCCTACCTGCGCCGCGAAGGACGCTGGTTCGCGGCGAAATACCCCAAGGTTGCCAACCGGTTGGAGTTCGGGGCCGACGAGTCGGCCGATCCCCATGTCGAGCGGATGATCGAATCCTTCGCCTATCTGGTCGCCCGCCTTCAGCACAACCTCGATTCCGAATTCCTGGAAATTCCCGCCAGCCTGCTGAGCGTGCTGTTCCCGCAGCTGATGGCGCCGGTTCCGTCGATGGCGATCGCCAAATTCGTCGTCGGCACCGACGGCGGGCCGTCCGCCGGCACGGTGATACCGAAGGATCTGCCGCTCTATGCCGAGACCGGCGAAGGCGTGCCGTGCCGCTTCCGCACCGCCTGGCCGCTCGACCTCCAGCCGGTGCGGGTCGTCGATGCCCATCCCGGCAACATGCTGGATTACGAACTGCCCGACGGCGAAGGCCGCTATGCCGGCGCGATCGAGATCAGCGTCACCGGGGCGGGCGCCTCGCTGAACAGCCTGCCGCTCGACCGGCTGCGCTTCTTCATGGGCGGCGACCGCGTGCAGGCCAGCCAGATCTTCGAGATGCTGGCGACCCGGCTGGCCGGGGTGGCGCTGATCGGCGGGAGCACGGGCCGCACGGTGGTCCTGCCGCCGGACAGCCTGCGCTTCGTCGGGCTGGAGGATGACGAGACGGTTCTGCCCGGCAGCGACATGGTGGGCACGCCGCATCGGCTGCTGCAGGAATATTTCACCTTTCCCGACAAGTTCTATTTCTTCGACCTGACCGGGCTGGACCGGCGTCCGGCGGGCGAAACGCTGCGGATCGCGCTGCTTTTCTCGCACATGCCCAAGCGCAACGTCGCCATCGACGCCAACAGCTTCCATCTGGGCTGCGTCCCGGTCATCAACCTGTTCAAGCGCACCAGCGATCCGATCCGCATCACCCACCGCCAGCCGGACTACCGGGTGATCGCCGATTTGCGGCGCGAGGCGACGACCGAGATCCACAGCATCGACGCCGTCCACCTGATCAGCCCCGGCCGCCCCCGGCCGCAGGCGGTGAAGCCCTATTTCGCGCTGGATCATCAAGAGGGCGGGCCGGCTTCCCGGCAATCTGGCGATCCCGCCGCGCAGGCCGACCGCGACGTCTATTGGCTGGCGCGTCGGCTGTCGGCATCCGCCCCCGGACAGTCCGGCACCGACATGCTGCTGAGCCTGGTCGATCTCGATTTCCACCCCTCGCAGGTCGCCGACAAGATCGCCTATGCCGACGTCACCTGCACCAACCGCGGCCTTGCCGAGCGCATGACGGCGCTGAGCGTGCTGCAGACCGACGAGACGGTGCCGGCATCGCGCATCCTGCTGCTGACCAAGCCGTCGCGCCAGCTGTCGCCGCCGGCCCACGGACAGACGCTGTGGCGGCTGGTGTCGACGCTGGCGGTCAACCGCCTGTCCTTCGGCAACGCGCCGCAGCGGCTCGACGCGCTGAAGGAGATCCTGCGGGTCTTCAACCTCGCCCATGCCGCGGTGGTCGAGCAGCAGATCGACGGCATCCGCGCCATGGCGGTCAATCCGGTGGTGCGGCGGTTGGGGGCGGATGCCTGGCGCGGCTTCTGCCGGGGGTCGGAGATCGTCCTGACCTTCGATGAGCGCAACTATGTGGGGTCCAGCATCTTCCCCTTCGCCGGCGTGCTGGACCGTTTCTTCGCGGTGCATGCCTCGATGAACTCCTTCACCCAGCTCGCGATCCGCAGCGTCCAGCGCGAAGGGATCCTGCGCGAATGGCCGATCCGTGAAGGCGCGGGCGGGCTGGTATGAGCGATCCCCGCACCGACGGCCCGGCCGCCTCCCCGGGCAACTCCCCGGGCAAGCCTCCGGCCAGGCCCCCCATGCCGACCGTCGAGCAGCAGCTGGCCGCGGAATCCTACCGCTTCGACTTCTATCAGGTCGTCAACCTGATCGAGACGATGCGACCCGACGCCGCCCCGGTCGGCGTCGGCGCGATGCCGGCGCAGGAGCCGCTGCGCTTCGTCCATGTGCCGTCGCAGGCCTTCCCGGCGTCCGACGTGCTGTCGGTCAGCCCGCCGGAGGAGGAGGGCGGGCAATATCAGGTCTCCACCAGCTTCCTCGGCCTGTCCGGCGCCCACGGGCCGCTGCCGCCGCCCTACAGCCAATTGCTGCTGGAGCGGAGCAGCCGGCGCGACCGCGGGATGAAGGATTTCCTCGGCATCTTCGAGCATCGGCTGATCGCCCTGCTCTACCAGATCCGCCGCAGGCACCGCACCGGCTTCGAGCGCACCCCGCCCCACCGGACGGCGACCGCGCGCTACCTGTTCAGCCTGATCGGGCTGGGCACGCCGGGATTGCGCGACCGCATGGGCGTGGCCGACCATTCGCTGCTCCAGCATGCCGGGATGCTGACCCACCGGCCGCGGTCGCTGGCCGCGCTGTGCAGCCTGGTCTCCGCCATCTTCGGCGTGCCGGTGACCGGGCGCAAGCTGATCGGCGCCTGGCAGACGGTGGATGCCCGCGACCGCACCACCCTCGGCCGGAACGGCCGGAACAACCGGCTCGGCCGCGACGTCATGGCCGGCACACGGGTATGGCAGCAGGATTCGCGTGTCCGGCTGGTGCTGGGGCCACTGACCGGCGATCAGGTCGCGCGGTTCCTGCCGGACGGCGAGGGCTTCGCCGCCCTGTGCGAACTCGGCCATTTCTGCATCGGCGACCGCGCGCTCGACCTGGAGATCGAACTGCAGCCGACGCAGGACGCGCTGCCGCCGCCCATGCTGAGCAGCCGGACCGGTGCCCGGCTGGGCTGGACGTCGCAGCTGCGGACCCGGAGCGGGGGCGAGGGCGGGAGCGAGGGCGGAAGCGGGGACGCCGAAAGGCGGAGCGGACGCGGCATCCTGTTCGGGCCGTCCTGGACCGGGACGGGCGCCCTGTGAACGGCCATATGAGCACGGGTGGACAGCAATGAACCAGCTCGACATGACCCTGACGCTCGACGGGATCGGCAGCGATTTCGGCATCGTCGGCTTGGACGGCGAGGAGGCGCTGTTCGGCGATTATGCCTTCGACGTCATCATTGCATCGCCCGACCACACGCTGGACCTCCGGCCGCTGCTGACCATGCCCGCGACGCTGACCCTGCGGGCGGAAACCATGCCGGAGCGCCATTTCAGCGGCGTCGTGCTGTCGGCGACCTTCCTGGGCGACAACCCGCGCAACGCCTTCTACAACATCCGCATCGTCCCGGCCTTCAGCCTGCTGCGGATGACGCGCTGCAGCTGGGTCTTCACCAACAAGACCGTGATCGACATCGTCGAGGAGGTGCTGGACCGCCACGGCATCGCCGACCGCAGCTTCCTGGTGGCGGGCAGCTTTCCGAAGTTCCGGCACTACACGCAGAACAACTGCTCCTCCTTCCAGTTCGTCCGCCGGATCATGGCGGACGAAGGGGTCTATTACTTCTACCGGCACGGGCAGCGGCAGCACACGCTGATCGTCCAGGATTACGGCATGCCGTTCGAGAGCTGCGGCGTCACCCTGAACCACGCCTACACCGGCACCCGCCGCTTCCGCCCCGACGAGATCGAATGCTGCAGCCTGGAGCGCCGCGTGGTGCCGAGCCGGCTGATCACCATCCCGGTCAACACCAACGCCATCCTGCGCCGCCCGGCCGTCACGGACGGCCGCGATCCCTACGACCTGCGCTATGAATGGGCGCACGGCAACGCCACCAGCGCCGACCATCTTGAGGCGTTGAGCGACCGCCGGCAGGCCTCCTTCGAGGCGTCGGCCCATGTGATGCGCGCCCGCAGCCATTGCCCGCTGCTGTGCCCCGGCTACAGCGTCCGGACGACGGGGGCGACCAGGGCCGACCTGAACGGCGATTTCGTGGTGAAGCGCATCCGCCACCAGATCGACCGCGACGGCTATTCCAACGAATTCGTCGCCTTCCCCATCGATTGCCGCTACGTCCCCTTGATGCCGACAGACGAACTGGATATCGACGACAACCACATCGCCCCCTTCGGCGAGCTTCTGGCCCGCAAGAACAACGCCCGCGACCTGTAACCGACGGACCGGGACCGCAAGGAAGGAAGCGCCATGTCACAGGTCGAACTCGCCACCGTCGTCAGCGCGGAGCCGGAAGAGGGCGGGCGGCTCTATGTCCGGCCCACCATGCTGCCAGAGAACAGCGGCCCGATCCTGGCCGACGTCGCGCAATTCTGGGTCGGCGACAATTTCGGCGCCCGCTTCACCCCGCGGCAGGGCGACACCGTCGTCCTGATCTACCCGACCGACGTCACCCACCGGCCCATCGTGATCGCCAGCGTCGCCTCCGACACCAACGACGCCCGCCACACCGTCTACAACCCGACCGGCACCGAGACCGTCCAGGCCAAGCTGGCCAACGTGAAGGACGGGCTGGAGGCGCTGGCCCCCTATCCCGACGACGGATGGAAGGACAACATCGCCAACGACGCCGACGGCGGTCCCTTCTTCACCCACGACATCAAGGGATACAACGGCCTGAACATGGGGCCGTTTCCATCGGGCAAGTATTTCTCCATCCCGACCTACGACGAGTTCAAGGACAATCCCGACGACGAGTCGTGCAAGGACGGCAGGCAGGCGGTGCATCCCGATCCGTCCACCAACCGCTGGCGTTCGGTCATCCGGTCGAAGGTGCGGCCGGGAGGCGGCGACGGCGGAGGCGGGAGCGGCGACTATGCGGAGAAGTTCCAGGAGATCGTCCTGGACGACAATCCCGACGCGCCGATGATGGCCTTCACCGCCCGCGGCAAGCGGCTGGACTACACCGACGGCGACCTGCACGAGGTGGTCGACAAGGACCGCCAGGTCCGGGTCGCCGGCAACGATTACCGCTATGTCGGCGGCAGCGAGTTCCTGTTCATCGAGGGCAACCAGAACGTCTACGTGAACGGCGACTACAACAACACCTTCGTCGGCAACAGCAATTCGACCAACTGGGGCGCCGACAACTCGCTGTTCTACGGCTCCACCGAGGATGTCTTCTACGGCGAGGCCCGCGAGGCGATGTACGGCTATTCCTATGGCTACACCAGCGGCAACGCGAAGTCGGAAACCTACGGCGACACCGACGATTACCAGAAGGGCTATGCCAAGTCGGTCCATGACGGCGACAGCTGGGACGAGACCTATGGCCTGTCGACCTCGACCTATCACGGCCAGACCCGCGACTATTTCATGGGCGGCAGCATGGAATTGCGGCTGGGCGCCTCGCTGGCGATCTCGCTGTCGGCGGATACCGAGATCTCCGCCGGCCTGAAGGTGGAGCTGACGGTGGCCGGCGTCTTCGCGCTGTTCCTGGGAGGTGCCATCGACATCTATTTCGGCTACAAGATCGAACAGGACGACGGCGCCTTCGTCACCATGAGGAACGGAGCCGCCGTGGAAGCCAACAACGCCGTCGCCGCCGGCAACACGGCCGGCGTCAACGCGAACAATGCCGGCGGCGCCACCGTCAACAACTCGACGGTCACCGCCAACACCACCCCGGTCCAGCTGCTCACCTGACGGGGACCGGACAGATCATGCGCATCATCAAGCCGGCCTGCCTCAGCCTGCTGACCCGGGTCTTCCCGGTGCCGCCCAAGACGCTGTTCGCCGTCACCGGCATCGCCCCCTTCTCCTTCGCCGACCCCGGCCAGCTGACGGCGGAAGTGGATTTCTGGAAGACGGCGATGCCCGCCATCGGCGAAACCGTGCTCGACGCCGGCATGCCGAAGCCCTTCGGCGAGGTGCTGGTGGCCGGATCCGCCTTCGCCGATCCGGCGCATGGCAACCGGGTCGCCGAGGTGAACCTCGCCCTGGGGACGGTGGACAAGCGGCTGCTGGTGTTCGGCGACCGCATGTGGATGCCGGGGGCCGGCGGCTTCTCGATCAGCGAGCCGCTGCCCTTCGACAGCATCCCGCTCGACTACCCGCACGCCTTCGGCGGCCCGTCCGACCCGCGCAACCCGGTGGGCATCGGCCTGACCGGCCTCGCCGAGCTGCATGGAAGCACGGTGCCGGTGCGGCTGCCCAATGTGGAGGACGCGCGCCAGCCGATCCTGCGTCCCGGCGACCGGCCGCCGCCGGCAGGGCTCGGCCCGCTGGACCTCGCATGGAGCGAGCGGATGGCCCGCGCCGGCACCTATGACCGCCACTGGCTCGACACCCGTTTCCCGGCGCTGGCCGCCGACGTCGACTGGAGCCTGTTCAACGCCGCCCCGCGCGACCAGTGGCTCGGCGGCTACCTGTCGGGCGGGGAGGCGTTCTCGATCACCGGCATGCACCCGCGCGACCGCGTGCAGCGCGGCCGGCTACCGGCGATCCGCTGCCGCTGCCTGCTGGAGGTGGTGCGCGACGGCATCGCCCGGCGGCTCGACGTACCGCTGACCATCGACACCGCCTGGCTGTTCCCCAACGCGTCGCTCGGCGCGCTGCTGTTCCGCGGCGCCATCGAGGTGACGGACATGGACGGCCGGGACGTCAGGACGCTGATGCTGGCCTGGGAACGCGCCGCCGATCCCCCGCGCCCGACCGCCTATTACGAAGAGATCATGGCGTTGCGGCTGGATCCCAAGCAGGGATACCTGCATGCGCTGGCCGACCACCAGCTCTCCCCGCCGCCGTCGGCCGAGGCCGAGGCGGCCAAGCGGGCCCGCCACGACTCCGCCATCGACCGTGAGGTGGCGCGGATGCAGGAAGCGGCCAACCGCCGTGTCGCCGACATCCAGGCCAAGCTGGATGCGGACGGCGCGGTCGACCGCGACGGCCGGCCGGTGGTGGTGCCGCAGCCGGTGATCGGGCGCAAGGACATGGGCTTTCCCACCGCTCCCGACATCGCGGACGAGGTCGATCTGGTCGCCCTGATGGCCTGGGCCGACGAAAAGGGGAAGGAGGCACGCGTTTTCGCCGACGCCAAGCGGGCGGAGGCCGAAGCCCAGCTGGCGGAGCAGCGCCACGCCGCCGGCCTTCCCCGGCCCGGCGAGGAGGAAAGCGCCGAACAGCGTGCTGCCCGCGCCGAGCGGGAATGGCCCGACGCGCTGACCCGCGCCAGCTGGCTGCCGCCGGACCGCCGCAGCGCCGGAGCCGCAGCGGCGGCGCCGCTGGACTTCCTGGCCGGGCTCGACCTCGACGCCGACCTCCTGGGGCCGGGACCGGTGGCGACGATCGAAGACGGGGCGGAGAAGGCCCGCATCGCCATGGCGACCGCAAGGCTGCATGCGCCCGTCGCCACCATGCCGATGCAGCCGATGCTGCCGGAGACCGCGGCGCGGCTGGGGGCGCAGGCGCTGGCCTGGAAGGCGGCGGGGGAGCCGCTGGCCGGGCGCGACCTGGCGGGGGCGGACCTCGCCGGGGCCGACCTGTCGGGGCTCGACCTGACCGGCATCCTGCTGGAGCGGGCCGACCTGCGCGGCGCCCGGCTCGACGGCTGCATCCTCGACCGCGCGGTGCTGGTGGAGACGCTGCTCGACGGCGCGTCGCTGGCGGGATGCTCCCTGACCGGGGCCAACCTCGCCAGGGTCCGGGCGACGGGAACGGTCTTCGCCGGATCGGCGATGGCCGGGGTGAATGCGATGGAAGCCTGCCTGGACGGGGCCGACCTGTCGCGCTGCACATTGGGCAAGCTGTTCGCGCTGGACGCCAGCCTGCGCGGCGCCCGGCTGGCCGGGGCCGATCTTGCCGGCGCCACCCTGCTGCAGGCCGACCTGACCGGCGCCGACCTGACCGGCTCGGTGATGGACGGGGCGGTGCTGATCGACGCCCGGGCCGAGCAGGCCGACTTCTCACGCGCCCGCATGGCGCGCACCCAGCTGTTGAATGTGCGGATGGCGGGTGCCCGCTTCCGGCAGGCCGAAATCGCCACCCTGATCGTCGGCGGCACCACCATGCTGGCCGGCGCCGACGCCAGCGACGCCGACGGCACGAAATCGGCGTGGCACGGCATCGACCTGCGCGGGGCCGATTTCACCGGCGCGCGGCTGAACGAGGCGGATTTCGGCGATGCCGACCTGAGCGGCGCGCGGATGAGCGGCGCGTCGCTGGTCCGCGCCAATCTGGGCGGCGCCAACCTGACCGGAGCCGATCTCTATGGAGCCAACCTGATGGAGGCGATCCTGCGCCGCGCCTTGCTGACCGGCGCCGACCTGACCGGGGCCAACCTCTATTCGGCGATGCTGGACAATGCCGACCTGACCGATGCGGTGCTGGAGGGCGCACGGATCGGCCGCACCATCTTCACCCGGCAGAAGCCATGGTGACGGGCATGATGGGAATGGGCCTGCACCGGGGCGGCGATCCCCGATCGGTGATGCGCGACGCGGTGGACGTCCACCGCTGCCTGAACGGCTGCGACCTGTCCGGCGCCGACCTCGCCGGCGAAGCCTACGACGTCGCCATGCTGAATTCGGTGCGGCTCGCAGGCGCCCGCATGGCCCGCGGCCGCTGGAACAAGATGACGCTGGTGCAGTGCGATTGCGGGGACGCCGACCTGTCGCAGGCCGGGCTGTCGCTGTCGGTCTTCACCCTCAGCCGGTTCGAGCGCGCGGATTTCCGCGGCGCCCGGCTGGACGGCGTGATGTTCGTCGAATGCGCGCTGGCGGGGGCCGATTTCACTGGCGCCACCCTGTCGCGCTGCAACTTCGCCAATTGCGACCTCGGCGGGGTCAGCTTCCGCGGCGCGGCGATGGACAATTGCACCATGCTGACCTGCCGGCTGGACGGCATGGACGTCAGTGGGGCGGCACTGTCCTTCATGACGCTGACGGAGCCGGACTTCACCCGGCTGCGCTTCGCCGGCACCCGCTTCCACGCCATCGCCGCGCTGAAGGCCAACCTGCGCGGGCTGTCACTGGCCGGGCTGAGCCTGCGGCAATGCACGGTGATGGAAAGCGACATGGAGGGGGTCGACCTGACCGGCGCCGACATCACCCAGTCGCTGTTCTCCAAATCCAACCTGCGCAGCACCCGGCTGCGTGGCGTCCAGGCGATGCGCTGCCTGTTCGACGAGGCCGACCTGACCGGCGCCGACCTCTCCGGCAGCATGCTTGCCCAATCCAACTTCTCCGGCGCGCTGCTGACCGGCGCCGACCTCTCGCGCTGCAACCTGGAACAGGCGCAATTCACCGGCGCACGCGCCGGCGGCGCGGTGTTCGCCGGGTCGAAGCTCGATGCCGCATCGCTGGCCAACGCCGACGTCAGCGGCGCCGACCTCAGCGGCTGCACGGTCGCGCTGGCGGACCTGCACGGGCTGACCGATACGGGCGCCCTGTGGGCCGGCACCAACCGCCGCAAGGCACTCGACACCGACGCCGAAAAGCTGGATGCACAGAGTTTCATTCCCCGGCGGCGGCCGGGAACCGCTGGCAGGGGGTAGGAACCATGGGACACATGCAGGGCGAATTCGCGGAGCCGCTGAACGCGGCAACGGTGAAGACGGCATCGATGATGGGACCCCGCCTGGAAGACGGCATCCTGACCGGCGGGCGCGAGGGTGAATGGCTGGTCGAGTGCCGGGGCCGGATGACGGTCGCCCGCCGTGCCGCCTCCTGCCTGCTGGTGCCCGGCGCGGGCGACCGCGTGCTGACCGCCGACCTCGGGGGGGAGAATTATATCCTGGCGGTGCTGGACCGCGGCGCGGCCTCCGCACCCGCGGAGATCGCGGTGGCGGACGCCGGCAGCCTGCTGATCCAGGCGCCCCGCCTGACCCTGAGGGCGGAGGACGCGCAGTTGGACGCCACCACGCTGAAGGCCGCCGGCCGGCGGCTGACCGTGCTGTATGACGAAGCGGCGGCGACGGTCGGCCGGCTGACGGCGGTGGCGACGCTGGTCCATTCGGTGATCGACCGGCTGCTCCAACAGGCGCGCAGCGTCACCCGGACGGTGGACGGGGTGGAGACGGTCAAGGCGACGCACATGGTGCTGGAAGCCACCGAGACGGTGGTGGTCAAGGGGCGCCAGAGCTTCGTCGGCGCCGAGGAAGACGCCGTGATCCGCGGCAAACGCGTCAACCTGGGCTGAGGAAAGACACGCCATGTTCGCCAATTGCCAGCTCGGCGGCCTCAATCTGGGCTTTCCCGACGTCTGCCTGACCCCGATCCTGGTGCCGGTCCCGATCCCCTACCCCAACATCTCGATGGGGCCGATGGCGATCCCGACCGCACCGAACATCCTGATGTCCTGCGCGCCCGGCCACAACCTGATGACCATCACGCCCATGAGCATGGGCGACACCCCCGGCGTCAACATGGGGGTCGCCTCCGGCATGGTGATGGGACCGACGAGGCACCTGCTCGGCAGCTTCGGCATCTTCCTCAACGGGCCGCCCGCCGCCAAGATGCTTGGGCTGACCGGCCAGAACGGCCTCAGCCCGAACGCGCCGGGCCTCTCGCTGGTGCCGGCGCAGGTGTCCGTCCTGCTGATGATCTGAGGCGGCAGAAGAACTGGTACATGCCGAGGAAGCTCGCCGGATGATCCCGCTCGAACCGATCCCAGCACCGCAGGTCGTCCATCGTCAGATCGGGCGCCAGATCGGGCGCCATCCCCTGCGGCGCGTCCTGGGGCATGTGCCGGCGGTAGGACGCGGCCAGCGCCGGGTCGAGGGAATCGAAGCCCAGGAACTCCAGCCCCAGCGCGTCCAGCGTCTCGCCGATCTGCGGCAGGGTGAAACGGTGCTCGCACGCATGCATCAGGAGATCGCGGAAGCCGCCGGCGGTGGCGCAATCGCGCCAGCCGGCGAGCGCCCTGTGGTCGGGATGGCGGGCCAGCGCGGCGCGCGCGGCGCGGATTCCGGCCGGCGTCGGGCGGTGGCCCTCCGCCGCCAGCCACGCCGATGCGCGCGTGACCTGCCGCCGCGCGATGTCGCTGTAGAGGCCGATCTTCAACAGCCCGTCCGGGGCGAGATGGCGCAGCAGCGCCTGCCAGCCCTCCAGCGGTCGTTCCAGATGGTGCAGCACGCCGACGCATTCGATCAGGTCGAACCGCGCACCGTCTCCCGGCCAGTGGCGGAGGTCGGCATGGTGGAAGGCGATGTTGCCCACCCCCAGCCGTTCGGCCATACGCATGGCGCGGCCGAGGCTGGGCAAGCTGATGTCGAGCGCCACCACCCGCGCCCGCGGATACCGCATCGCGATGCCGACCGGATGCATGCCGCTGCCGCAGCCGGCGACCAGAATCCGCAGATCGTCCGGCGGCGCCGGCAGATCGCTGCGGCAGGGCAGCGCCCAGCGCAGGAACAGCCCGGGCGAATGGGGCGGCGGCCGGAACACGTCGGTCCAGGCCGGATAGGGATGCTCGGCATATTGTCCCGCGACGCGCCGGGTGACGTCGTCGCCCGGCTCCGTGCGGGCGAGCCGCTGCGCCAGCATGCGTTCGCGGGCCGGCTCGCGGATGTGGCGGTCGACCAGCCGGCCGAGCTCTTCGTCGCCCTCGGCCAGCCGCTCGGCGGCCTCCGGCAGGAGGCGGCATTGCGCCAGCGCCGCCAGAATCAGGCGGCCCGCATCGTCCAAAGGTCCGGCGGCGCGGTCGGCCAACCGCTCGGCCAACCGTTCCGCCAGCCGGTCGGCCCGCGCTGCAAGTCCCGGGGTTTCCTCCCAGGCGAAGCCGGTGTTGAAGGCCTGCATCGCCAATGTCACCGCCGGACCGAAGGCCGCGGCCGGCAGGCGCATCCCCTCGTCCAGCAGGGCGACCAGGGCATCGCGCAACGCCGTCAGCAGCCGTTCCAGCCGGATGTCCGGTACGGGAATCCGCCGCAACAGCGGGCGGGCCAATTCTCCCTCCAGCGCCGCCAGCCGGGCGGGACGGAGCCAGCAGGCGCGCAGCGCATCTCCGGCGGCGGCTCCCCCGTCTTCATCCTGCTCTCCGGCCAACGCCAGCAAATCCCCCAGCCCGTCCTCCGCCAGGGCCAGACGGAGGGCGCAGGGGGCGATCCGTTCCGGTTCGATGCCGGGGCGGGTCAGGCAGTCGAGGACCAGGGCGCGGTCCGCCGCGTAACCGGCACCGGGCAGCCGCATGGTCAGATCGGCGAACAGCATCAGCAATGTCGGGTCGCCGGGCGCCGCGGCGCAACCGGCCCGCAGGGCGTCGAGCGCCTCGCCCAGCCGCCCGGCGGCCACCAGCGCACGCACCCGCCCGGCATGGCCGCCGGGGGCGCGCGGCGCACGCACCACCGCTTTGCCGAACCAGTCCAGCGCCTCGTCCAGCCGCCATTGCCGCAGGGCAAGGAAGCCGAGAACGAGCGCGCTGGGGGCGGAGCCGGCTGCAGCAGCCTCCACCTGCCGCAGCCGCTCCGCCGCCTCTCCCATCCGGCCGGCATCGTAGGCATGCAGCCCGGCGTCGTGCAGCAGCACCAGGAAGCGCCGGTCGGCGCTCCTGCCTGCCTGCCGCCCGACGGCGTCGAGCCGGCCCTGGCGGACCAGGAAATCGCAGGCCGCCGCAGCCCCTGCCGCACGGGCGATGCCGCGCGCCTGCCGGCACTGCGCCGCGCCATGGCCGGGAACGAGGACCAGCGCGCGGGCAACCGCCCGATCCGCCGCCGCACCATCCTCCAGGCCGGACGCGAGCGCCGCCCAGCCGTCGGCCATCGCCGGGGCGAGCGCCAGCGCCATGCGGGCCGCATGGTGCGCCTCATTGGCCGCAACATCGGTCACAATATTGGCAGACGCCACCAGCGCGCGGGCCAAACCGTCGAAACCGTCGCCGGATCGCGCATCCTCCATGGCGTGGCGGCAGGCCAGACGGAACCAGCGGACCGCCTCGCCCGCCCGTCCCTGGGCCAACACGGCTTCGCCGCGCAGGAGCAGCCACTCCCCGTCCGCGGCGACATCGCGCGCCGGGCGGCGCAGGGCCGCCGCCGCCATCCCCTCGGCCTGTTCGGCAAGCCCCTGCCGCAGGACACGCCACGCCGCATCCGCATCTGCTGGGTGCGGCTGGTGCATGATTGGAGCTGACATGGCACGCATTCTCCTCGCCTGGGAACTCGGCACCGGATACGGCCACGCCGCCCGGCTGAAGATCGTGGGCGATGCGCTGGCCGCCGCCGGTCACGACCTGATCTTCGCGGTCCGCCACATCGATCAGGCGGCCGAGATCCTGGGCTACACTTCGCTTGTCCAGGCGCCGTCGGTCAATCCCGAACGCGGACGGCGGGCATCGCCGGTCCCGGTGCGCTCCTACAACGACATCCTGCACGCGGTGGGCTTCACCGATCCCGCCTGTGCCCTGCCGATCCTGGCGGCCTGGGAAACCCAGCTGTCGCTGATCCGGCCCGATCTGGTGATCGCCGACAGCAGCCCGTTCCTGGCACTGGCGCTGTATGGCCGCTGCCCGCTGGTGACGGTGGGCGACGGCTATACCCAGCCGCCGCTGCATCTGGACGACATGCCGCTGCTCGACCTGGGATCCCCGCCGCACGGCACGGCACTTGGCCCGGCGCCCGGCGTGCAGACAGAGCGCATCCTGGAGGCGATGGAGCATCTCCAGACGCTGCGCGGCCAGCCGGTGCCGCCAGGCCTGCCGGCCCTGCTGGGCGGGCGGCGGCAGTTCGTCTGCACCCTGCCGGAGCTGGACCCCTATGCCGATCTGCGGCTCGAGCCGGCGCTCGGGCCGCTGACGCCGCTGCCGGCCCCGATGCCGGCGGCCCCGATGCCGCCGGCCACGCCAACAGAGGCCGGCGCCTTCGTCTATCTCGGTGCGGACTATCCGCCGACCGACCGCGTGATGGACGCCATCCTGGCGGCCGGCGTGCCGGTCGCCGTCCATCTGCGCCGCGCACCGGCCGCCCTGCGCGAGCGGCTGCGCGCCCGCGGCGCGGTGGTGCACGACACGCCGCCGCCGCTCGATGCCATGCTGGCCGCCCATGCGATCGCTGTCCACCATGGCGGTTCGGCCACCGCCGCGACCGCTCTGGCCGCCGGCCGGCCGCAGCTGATCGTCGGCCAGCATCTGGAACACCGGCTGAACGCCGGTGCGCTGGGCCGGCAGGGGGTGAGCCGCGACATCGCCGGTGCTGCGGAGGCGGAGGCCGCGGGCGCCGTGCTGGCCGACATGCTGCAGGATGCGGCGCTGTTCGACCGCGCCGCCGCCGCCGCAAGGCGGATCGCCGAACGCCGCGCCCCCTCCCCGGTCGGAGCGGTGATCCGCGCCTGCGAAGAGTTGGCGGCATGACGACGGAGCGGTTCGACACGCCGGCCCATGCGCTCGACCGGGCGCTCGAGGAGCAGCGGGCCGGCCGTCCCGGTCAGGCTGTGGGCATCCTGGCGCAGCTGGTCAGGGCGTTTCCCGGCTACACGCCCGCCTATGTCATGCTCGGCGGCCTGCAGGTCACGCTGGGGCGCCTAGACGACGCGGTCCGGACGCTGGGCGTGGCATTGCTGCAGGACGAGCGGTCGGCCGCCGCCTACAGCAACCTCGGCAACGCGCACCGCCTCGCCGGCCGGTTGGACGAGGCGATCCTGTGCCTGCGCCGCGCCCTCCAACTGGAACGGGAGGGGCCGCACCCGCAATCGCCGGCGATCCGCTGCAACCATGCCTCCGCCCTGGACGCGGCCGGCCGGCGGGAGGAGGCAGCCGCCCTCTACAAGGAAGCCATCCGGCTGTTTCCGGACAGCGATCAGCCGCTGCTGGGCCTGGCGGAGATGCTGGGGCGGGCGGGCAACCTCGCCGCCGCCATCTCCCTCACCCGGCAGGCGGTGCGGGTGGCGGACGAGAAGCTGGCGCCGCTTCTGGGGTTGTCGCAGCTCTACCGGCGGGCCGGCTGGTTCGCGGCGGCCCTCGACACCACGGAGCGGGCGTTGTCGCTCGACTCCTCCAACCCGCGCGCCCTGTTCGACCATGGCCTGAACTGTCTGGCGCTGGGCCGCACCGACGAGGCGCTGCGCCGGCTGGACGAGGCGAAGACGCTGATGCCCCGCCTGCCCGGTATCGAGCTGTGGCGGGGCCGCGCACTGCTGGCGGCCGGCCGGGCGCGCGACGCCGCCCGCATCTTCATCGCCCTGATCCGGGAGACGCCGGGGGACGCGGGGCCCTATCTGGGGTTGGGGCAGGCTCTGCGCACGGAGGGCAAGCTGGACGATGCGCTGAAATGCTTCGCCCAGGCGCTCGACCGCGACCCCGCCCTGTTGCCGGCGGAAAAGCACCGGGTGGAAACGCTGCTGGTCAAGGGCGACCATGCCGGGGCGTGGCCGGCCTATGCCCGGCTGATGGATGCGCACGGCTCCGGTGAGGCAGGCGGCCCCGGCGGAGATGCGGAGGAGCCGTTCCGCGCCCTGCCGCCCTGGTGCGGCGAACCGCTGGAGGGGGCGACACTGGTGGTCGACGCCCGATTGCCGCTGATCGACGCCATCCTGTTCGCCCGCTTCCTGCCGGCATTGGCCGAGGGGGCGGCCGAGGGGGCGGGACGGCTGGAGGTGCGGACGACGCCGGCCCTGGCCCCGCTGTTCGCCCGCCTGCCGGGGGTCGCGGCGGTGCGCGTGCGGGCCGGCGCCTTCGACGCCGGTACGCTGCGCTACAGTCTGGCCGCCCTGCCCGGCGATTTCCGGATCCGGCCGGACGGGCTGGCGCCCTGGCAGCCCTATCTCGGCCTTCCGACTGCCGGTGATCCGTCCGACGGCGCCCCCCCTGGCGACGATCCCGCCCCCTGTGCCGGCCGGCTTCGCGTCGCGGTCCAGGGGCGGCGGCTGCGGGACCGCGCAAAGGGCTGGTTCGCCGACGCCGATGCATTGGAACGTGGACCGGAAACGGATTGGACGCTGGATGGAGACGGCTGCGCCGTCGGGTCGCCGGTGGAGCTGCTGGCCCTCCTCGACGGCTTCGACGCGCTGATCTCGCCCGATCACCCCCTGGCCCATCTGGCAGCCGCCGCCGGCAAGCCGGTGCTGGTGGCGCTGACGGACGACGGCAGCCGGCCGGTTCATTGGGTTTGGCCGCGCGACCGCGCCGACAGCGCCTGGTATCCGACCGCGCGGATCCGGCGGTCCGCTCCGTCCCTGCCGAACGCCAACGCCGATTTCGACCTCGACACCGACGTCCGCGGCTGGCTGGCGACACTGCGGAAGGATGGGCGCCGATGATGCCGTCGATCCGCCTCGGCAGCCTGCGCCACGGGCCGGGCGCCGCCCCGTCCCAGGTGGCGCGCGGCTTCCTGACCTGGGGCTTCGCGATCATGGAGGGGGTTCTGCCCGCCCATGACCTCGGCCGTCTCGATGGGGAGGCGACGGCCCTGATGGCGGAACGGCGCCGCACCATGGAGGCCGATCCCGCCTTGCGGGACCGGTTGGCGGCGCAGGCGCCGGACGCGCATCGCGCCCGCGCCATGGCGGTGGCGGCCGGCCGGCTGGAAATCCGCGACATGCCGCCGCCCTGGAACGATCCGGCGACGGCGCTGGGCTGGTTCGCCCGCCCGCCGCTGAACCGCCTGCTGGCGGAGATCTTCGGAGCCGAGCCGCTGGCCCTGCTCGCCGGCTTTTCCGGGCTGCGCCATCACGCCGCCGGTCCGGACCCGATGGATCTGGGCTTCCACCAGGACGGCGCGGCATTCGGGGAGGATGTGCCGATGCTGATCGCCTGGATGCCGCTGACCCCGGCCGGCCTGGAGAGCACGACGATCCAGCTCGTCGCCGCAGCCGTCGACCGGCTGATGTGGGCGGACGGGCCGGAGGGGGGCAATCCCTGGGACTTCGAGCTGCCATGGCGGCAGGTGGCCCGCGCCTATCCCGACGTCGCGCTGTGGCAGCCGGTCATCGCGCCCGGCAGCGTCCTGCTCATGAACCAGCGCGCCATCCACCGCACCTGCCGGGAGGCGTGCATGGACCGCGGCTTCTTCTCGCTGATCCTGCGCGTGATCCGGGCGCGGGACGCGGAAAGGCTGCTGGCGCGCTTCCCCCACCCGACGCCCCTGGCGGTCTTCGCACCGGCGGAAGGGAGCGGAGATGGCGGCGGAGATGGTGGCCCGCGCTATCGCCTTCAGCGGATCGGGGAGGCGGGGGGAACGATCGTTCGATCTGCTGATAATACGATTTAAATATTCCTTATGGACAATGGCATCCCGGGCTGGCGGAATCGGTTCCGGGCAATGGTGGAAAGGGCTTTGACCAATGGACACGAAACCGGCCGCTTCCGAGCCGCGCATCCACCGGCCCCGCGTGGAGAAGCTTCCCTATGCGGCGCTGCTGGAACCGATCCCCGGCGGCAATCCCTGCGGCGAGAGCCTGCGCTACGACGACGCCTATGACAGGCTGCGCGAATACCAGCGCGAAGAGGACGCCACCCTGCCGCAGGATGTCTGGCAGCGGGAGCTGAAGCGCGCGCAATGGCCCGACGTCTACCGGCTGTCGGTGGAGGTGCTGCAGTCCCGGACCAAGGATCTGCAGATCGCCGCCTGGCTGACGGAGGCGCTGTTCCACCTGCACGGCATCCCCGGACTGATCGACGGCATCAACCTGCTGAACGACCTGTGCGCCCGCTACTGGACCGGCATCCATCCGCAGGACGAGGACGGCGATCCGGAATGGCGGGCCGCCCCCTTCGCCGCGCTGGACCGCCGTCTTGTCGTACTGCTGCGGCAGGTGCCGATCACCGACCCGTCGACCGCCGATGCCTCCACCTGTTCCTACGAGCAGTATGAGGAGGCCATCCAGATGGACGGCCTGGCGCGGCGCGACAGCAAGCAGTACGACCGGCTGGCCGCCGAAGGAAAGATGACGCGCCAGCGGCTGCTGGCCAGCGCGTCGATGACCAGCCCGGCCTTCTTCGCCGATACCGCCCGCGATCTGGTCGTGCTGATGAACGACGCCGTGACGCTGGAACTGCAGCTCGATTCGCTGATGGGCCGCGACGCGCCGTCGATGGGCGGGCTGCGCGGGCTGCTTGAACAGATCATTCGGGTGATCAGGGAGATCGGCGGGATGGAAAACGGAACGGCCGAAGGCGCGGAGACCGGTGCGGCGGGAGCCGGCGACGGCCAGTTCCAGGGCGCGGCGGCGGCCCTGCCCGGAGGCAGCATCTCCGAATTTCCCAACCGCCCGCCCGGCCCCATCGTCAGCCGCGACGACGCCTATCGCCGCTTGAACGAAGCGGCGGAATATCTGCTGCGCACCGAACCGCACAGCCCGGTCGGCTATCTGGTCAAACGCGCCATCTCCTGGGGCCGGATGGACCTGTCCGAGCTGCTCCAGGAATTCATCGGCAGCGACCAGGATCTGTTCAAGACCTACGGGCTGCTCGGCATCCGCGAGTGGACCGGCCGGAAGTGACGGACGCGACGGGCATGGGCCGCGGGCGGAAGCTTGCGCTTTTCGGCATCGCGCTGGCGGCGGGCATCGCCGCCGGCGGGGCTTGCGCACAGACGGCGGACAGGGCGCCGGCCGCCGGCAAGCCGGCGGCAACCCATCCCGTGACACGGCCGGCGGTGACACGGCCGGCGGTGACGCGCCCGGCCGTGTCACGCCCCGCAGCGACACGGCCGGCGGTCGCAAAGCACGCACCCGCCCAAAAGGCCGGACCGGCCAAAACCGCCAAGCCGGCAGCCGCGGCCAAGCCTCGCAAGCCCGCTCCGCCCACCAGCCCGGTATGGCTTTGCCGGGCGGCGAGCAACGGGAATACACTGGCGGCCTTCCTGCTCGGGCGGCTGTATCTGACGGGGGCCGGCGTGCCGCTGTCTCCGGAACTGGGGGCGGCCTGGCTGCGGGTGGCACGGGAGCGCGGCAACGCCGATGCCGCCCAGCTGCTCGACAGCATCGGTCCGACGACACCGGTGCGGCCGGCCTGCGGCAAGGATGCCGTCGCCATCCCGCTTCCCGTTCCGCCGGCCCCGGCAGTGCCATCCCCCCCGCAGCCGGCAGCGTCGTCCGCCGGGCAGCCGCCCTCCCCTTCGGCCATATCGCCGGCCGCACCGCCGGCTCCGGCGCCGAAGGAGGCGCCACCACCGGCCGATCCGGGGCTGATGGGTGCCGGGGCGCATTGGTCCGCCCTGGGCACTCTTCCCGGCATGAGGGGGAACGGCCTTCCGCGCGGCATGGCCAATGACATGCCGGCGGCGCTGCCGGCCCGGTTCGTCAGCCCTGTGTTCCGGCAGCGCCCCCCCGGCGCCGCGGGCATCGGGCGCCTCGGGCTGGGCACGGATGCGCCGGCAGCCGTGCGCGAGATCGTGAACCGCCATGCGGTCGAGCTGAACCTCGATCCCGACCTCGTCCTGGCGATGATCTCGGTCGAATCGCGCTTCCGCCCCGACGCCGTATCGCCGAAGAACGCGGCCGGACTGATGCAACTGATCCCGGCCACCGCCCAACGCTTCGGCGTCGTCGATGTGTTCGACCCCGAGGACAACATCCGGGGCGGCATGCGCTATCTGCGCTGGCTGCTCGACAATTTCCAGGGTGACGTCACCAAGGCGGTCGCCGCCTACAATGCCGGCGAAGGTGCCGTGGAACAGCATGGCGGCGTGCCGCCCTATCAGGAGACGCGGGACTATGTCCGGCGGATCCGCGCCGCCTATCCGCAGGATTGGCTGCCCTTCAACACCCCCTACGACAGCGGCCAGCCCGCGGGCAGCCGTCCGGCGGCGAGCCGCACGCCTCAGGCCTGGGCTCCTCAGGCCGCGCCCCCTCAGGCTTGGACGTCGCCGGCATGGACGGCGCAGTGGGCCATGCAGGGTCGCGCGGCGGGAGGCCTTGCGAGCGGAGCCACATATGGCGGGACCGGGTTCGCGACGGCCGCGCGCCCGGTGTCGGATACGCTGTCCCCGTGGCTGCCATGACCGCCGAACCGCACATGCTGTCCCGGCCGCTGCACGGCCTGTCGCGGCTGGCCGGGGCGATGTCCGGGATGGCCGCCGGGCCGCTCGCCCTGCCGCTTGCCCGCTTTTCCCGACGCTGCTCGATCATGGCCGATGCGATGACCTCCTCCGACCCGCCCCGCGGTTCCCGTCCCCCGGAAGACGAACGCCCATCGATCCGGGACACCCTCCATACGGCGGGGATCGGAGCGGTCTGGGTCTGGCGCGTGACGACGGCGCCGATCCGGCTGGTGGTGTGGCTGGCCGAGGCCATCGTCACGCTGTCGATGGCCGCCATCCTGATCGGCATCGCCGCCTGGATGGCCGGATTGGTCCCGGACGAGCTGCTGCTGCGGCTGGCCCATCCGCTGATGGAGAAGCTGGCCGGCCTTCTGTCCCATGCCCTTTCGGACCCCCCTCGATCCCCCTGATCCCCCTGCCCCCTGATCGCTGCCCCCCTGCCCCACATGCCGCCCCGACCCGGCATCGCCCGATGATACCCTCCGATTGCGAGCCCACATGACGAAGCGCCCGTCCGAACTGACCTATTGGGTGAGCGAGAACCCGCCGCCCATCCCCCTGCTGCTGCTGTCCCTTCAGCATTTCGCTCTGGTCGCGATCTTCCTTGTGGTGTCGGTGACGGTGGCGAAGCTCGCCAACCTGGATGCCGAGACCGGCAGCGAGCTGATCTGCCTGACGATGATCGCCGGCGGCATCTCCACCATCCTGCAATGCCTGGGACGCGGCGGCATCGGGTCGGGTTTCATGGTGCCGGCGACGACCACGACGATCATGCTGCCGCCGGCCGCCCTGGCGCTGGTGAAGGGCGGGCTGCCGCTTCTGTTCGGCATGAGCCTGATGAGCGGGATTCTGGTGGTGGTGCTGTCGCGCTTCATCCATCGGCTGCGCCCGCTGTTTCCGACGGAGATCGCCGGTTTCGTCGTCTTCATGGTCGGCATGACGGTGATGATCCTGGCGCTGCGCCAGCTGCTGGGCATGGGCGGAGCGGATGGCGCCTATGCCCACTACGCCGCGCTCGGCCTTCCGATCCTGGCGCTGATCGTCGGGTTGAACATCTGGGGCACCAGAAAGCTCCAGCTCTATTGCTCGCTGATCGGCGTGACCGCCGGCTATGTGCTGGGCATCGTCAACGGCTGGCTGACGCCGGAGAACGTGACCCAGCTGTCGGAGGCGCCGATGCTCGCCCTGCCGCAGCCGGGACGCTTCGGGCTTGCTTTCGACTTCGACCTGATCCTGCCCTTCGTCATCACATCGCTCGCCATCACGCTGAGTTCGGTGGGTGCGGTGACCGCCGCCCAGAAGGCCAACGATTCCGAATGGAAGCGCCCGGACATGGCGAACATCGGTCGCGGCATCCTGGCCGACGGGCTGTCCAACATCGCCGCCGCCCTGATCGGCGGCGTCGGGCAGGCGGCGACGTCCAGCGCGGTCGGCCTGTCGGTCGCGACCGGCGCCACCAGCAGGGCCATCGGCTTCGGCATCGGCGGGCTGCTGATCGTGCTCGCCTTCTCTCCGAAGGTCGCCACCGCCCTGCTGATCATGCCGCCGCCGGTCATCGGCGCGGCCCTGCTGTCCAGCGGCTGCTTCCTGGTGATGAACGGCATCCAGGTCATCAGCTCCCGCCTGCTCGATTCGCGCAAGATCTTCGGACTGGGCATCGCCATGTCCTTCGGCCTTGCCCGGTTGGTCGATCCGCATTTCTTCGAGACGCTGCCCGGCTGGATCCAGCCTTGGGTCGGGTCGGCGCTGACGGTGGCGGTGGCGCTGGTGCTGATCCTGAACGCGGTCCTGCGCATCGGTACCGGCGCGCGCAGCCATCTGAAACTGGACCTCGCCACCCTGTCGGCGGAGAAGCTGGCCGACATCGTCGAGGAGCAGGGCAAGCTGTGGGCCGTGGAATTGCAGACCGCCCACCGCGTCCGCTTCGCCTTGCAGGAGAGTTTCGACCTTCTGGTCGGCAACGGGATGGTGATGGAGGAAGCCGGGGGCGCCTGTCCGGTGGAGTTGCGGACACGCTTCGACGAATTCACCTTTTCGGTGACGATCGTCTATCGCGGGCTGCCGCTGACCGTCGAAACCAAGCGCCCCACGCCGGAGGAAATCCTGGACTCGGACGACGGCGCCCAACGCCTGGCATCCTTCCTGATCGGGCGTGTCGCCAACGCCGTCCGCTGCACGGTCCGCGACGGCCGGTGCGAAGCGCAGCTCATCTTCAACGTCTGATGCCAGTACCGGAAAGTTCCGACCTGTGGTCGGCACTTTCCGGCCCCTCAAGCGCCGGGCGGCCCCCCATTGATACTCTATCGGGGCCGCGGGCCTTGGCTTCGCGGGCATGAGCCCGCACGGCCGCCGTCGCGGCCGATCGCGTCAGAACTGTCTGACCCAGGTATCAATTGGACTGGGTGAGTCCTGCCAGGGCTCGCCGAATGACAGGCGTCGACTGACCGAGGACCATGCCTTTCCAAACTGCGGAATGGTCGTAGAAGGCGGCCAGCAGTTTGGTGCGGATCCGCTGTCCCTGTGTCGAGACGGGCACTCCGTGCTGGTGCAGCCAGGCATCCGCGCGCAAGGCGTCGAACGTGTCTTCAAGGGCGCGGACACCAAACTCGAGCGTGATCGCCGTCACCTCCGCGTGGGGCAGCAGGCGAGGGATGCCGATCATGCAGTCACCCGACAGGTCGGCCGAGACGGAGCCGCCGTCCACGCTGGATGTGACGCCTGTGCCGAACCAGCGGGCCGCACGCGCGAAGACGGCGGTGTCGCGGCGTTCGCTGACGATCTCCTCGGCGACACCCCACGCCCCCAGCCCGGTGTGATAGTCGATGACCGCCACCCGGCGGGCAGTGGACAGCCGGCCGGTCAGAATGTCGGAGAGCGTGCGTCGGGCCCAGGTTGGCTTCCGGCCGCCATAGAACAATCCCCGAGGATCGGTGTGTTGCCCGCTGGAAACGACGGCCTGGAACCTGGAAAGCCCGTGAGCGCCAATGTACGCACCGAACATCCTGGCGCTGGCCGCCCGCGATTTTGCGGTCCATTCCCTGGGCGACAGCGCTTCGCGCAGCATCTCGTAGTCCGGGTTTTCCGGAAGACGAGCATTGAAATCCACCCAGTTGCGGTTGAGGTCGACGTTCTCTTCGGTCACGCGGCGGGTCCAGGCAAAGCCATAGGGGTTGGCCGCATGGATGAGCAGTGCGGCCGTGCCCTCCGGCATCCTCGCGGCTTCGCCGCTTTGCAACCAGTCGATTTGTGCGCCGGAGCCGCAATACCCCTCCACGCCGTGGACTCCGGAAATCAGGGTCAGCACGCGCCCGGCGTCACGCGGTCCGATCCAGGCGACATCGACAGACAAGGCCTCGCCGTCCGGCCCCGACATCGGACTGACAAAACTCTCGACATCGGCTTCGACCACTTCCGCTGCCGCTCGGAACTTGGCCCGCGCTTCCGAATAGCTGGTGCTGAAACTTTGGACCTTGTCGATGTTTCGCCTTCCGCGCATCGGCTCATCCTTGGACGAGAGCATCAGTGGGCGCGGTTCAGGAAATGCTTGGCGTACTTGCCCGACAATTCATCCATCGGGACGATGAGGCAAACGTCGGTGGTGTTGAATGCCCGGTCGATGACGGCGCCATCGCCGATATAGCCGCCAACCCGCAAATATCCTTTGAGCAATGGTGGAAGCCCCGCCGCCGCCGTGCGGGCGCCCAACTGCATCACCACCGTCTCACCCGACGCGGCGGACGTCGGCAAACGGTCCAGCGCAACGCGGCGGTCCGGCAGGGCTCGGGCTCGGAGCGCCGGCGGCGCCAGGTGATGGCTGTGCAGGTAGGCGAGCGTGGGAGCAAGCGCGTCGATGTCCGTGCCGGGCAGGCTGGCGCACCCGAACATCATCGAGATGTCATGCCGCAGGATGTAGGTGGCGATGCCCTGCCACAGCAACTGCATTGTCGCCCCGCTGCGGTAAGCCGGATCGACGCAGGACCGCCCAAGTTCCAGCAGTTCGCCGGGATGATCAAGCAGGGGAGCAAGGTCGAACTCGGTGGCGGAATAGAAGCCGCCATGTCGTTCCGCCACCGAGCGGCGCAGAAGACGGTAGGTGCCGACGACCGCGCCCCCCGTCCCATGGTCGATGATGATGAGATGGTCGCAGACCGCGTCGAAGGCGTCCACATCACGACCGGGAGTACCGCTCGCGAGCGTTGCTCCGAGTTCATCGTGGAAAACGCGGTGGCGCAGGGCCTGCGCGGCATCGACTTCGCGAGCGCCCGCGGCCAGCCGCACCTCGAAGCGCGCCACGGCAGGGAAAGCCGTCGGGGCTGGAGCGGCGTTCAGAGTCCGCAAGGCCATGTGCCATCCTCCCGTTTGTTCTCCCTTGGTGATGCCCGAACTGCGCGACTCTATGATGAAGCGGCGGCGACGGTCGTGTTACAGGCAACCGCGAAGACACCTTCGAGAGTGCGAAACGGGACAGCCGGCGGGCGCTCCCTCGATTCCTCCGCCCCACCCCTGTCCCGCTTCCCTCTTCCTTTCGCTGTGAGCCTCCCCTGCCGGGGCGGGGTTGGAGCCAACCTGCACGGCGAACTGGCGGGCATCCTGGCGGTCTGCGAGAGCGCCGCCCGGATGCGCAAGACCCAAACACACCAAACGCCCCGGATCATTAGAACCGGGGGTCGTGCCCCACGGGGTGGTGTAGGAGCTGTGGGGAACCGGCCCGCCGTAGCGCCCTCCGATGGCTGGCGTAGGCGGGCCGGTTATCCATAGCGGGGCGGTCATCGCGGTTCTTCGATAGAGTCTGGTCACCACACCTCAACCCGACCGAAGGGTGACCACGATGACCGACGAGATGATGGCGCTTCGCGCGATGCTTGAGAAGGGCGCGGATGCCGATGTTCTGCGCGAGATGATCGGCTTTGCTGCCGAGCGGCTGATGGAGTTGGAGGTGCAGGGCCTGACCGGCGCCGGTCATGGCGAACGGTCGGCCGAGCGACTGGTTCAGCGCAACGGCTATCGCGATCGCGACTGGGAAACTCGAGCCGGCACCGTCGAGCTGCGCATTCCCAAACTGCGCAAGGGCTCCTACTTCCCCGGCTTTCTGGAGCCGCGGCGGATGGCTGAGAAGGCGCTGACGGCGGTGATCCAGGAGGCCTACATCCAGGGCATCTCGACGCGCTCGGTGGACGATCTGGTCCAGGCCATGGGAATGTCTGGCATCTCCAAGAGCCAGGTCAGTCGGTTGTGCGCCGAGATCGACGAGCGGGTTAAGACCTTTCTCGGCCGTCCCATCGAGGGCGACTGGCCCTACCTGTGGCTGGATGCCACCTACGTGAAGGTGCGCCAGAACGGACGCATCGTTTCGGTCGCCGTGACCATCGCGGTGGCGGTCAACACCGACGGCCGGCGCGAGGTGCTGGGCATGGACATCGGCCCGTCCGAGGCGGAAACCTTCTGGATCGAGTTCCTACGCAAGCTCAAGCGCCGTGGTCTGAGCGGCGTCAAGCTGGTGATCTCCGACGCCCATGGCGGCATCAAGGCCGCCGTCACCCGGGTCTTCCAGGCGACGTGGCAAAGGTGCCGGGTCCATTTCTCCAGGACAGCGCTCGCCCACGCCGGCAAGAGCGGACGCCGTGTCGTGGCGGCCTTCATCGCCACGGCCTTCGCCCAGGACGATGCGGCATCTGCTCGCACGCAGTGGCGGCAAGTGGCCGATCAGGTCCGGGCCAAGCTGCCGAAGCTGGCCACCCTGATGGACGAGGCGGAAGAAGACGTCCTGGCCTACATGACCTTTCCCAGGGAGCATCGGGCCAAGCTCCACTCGACAAACCCGATTGAACGTCTCAACGGCGAGATCAAGCGGCGCACCGAGGTTGTCGGCATATTTCCCAACGAGGAAGCGATTACGAGGCTCATCGGCGCCATCCTCTTGGAGCAAAACGATGAATGGGCCGTTCAGCGGGCACGCTACATGACGCTGGAAACCATCGCCCCGCTCGGCGATGATCCCATCGTCAGCCTGCCCGCTGTGGCCGCCTGACCATCCGGCCAGACCGGCCGGAGAACCTGATGAGCGACCCAGATCCTACACCACTCCTCGGGGCATGATCTGGTCTGCGACATACTGGCCGGGCTGATCGCACTCCAGCCTACGTCTGGACGCAAGAGCTTCGGAGAACTCGAGGCCGTACTTCTGATCGATGAAATTGAGGCTCATCTCCATCCGCGATGGAAGATGCAGATCATGGCGGCGCTACGGAGAGTTCTGCCTAAATCTATCATCATCGCAACGACCCACGACCCACTCTGTCTGCGGGGAATGCATGACCAGGAGGTGGTCGTCTTCAATCGCACTCTGAAGAATGATGGAGCAAATTCAGACGACTTACCGGTCTTCGTCGAGACGATTCTGGCGCTGCCAAACGTGGAGAACCTGACTTTGGAACAACTCCTAACGTCAGATTTTTTCTCAATGTTCAGCACTGACTCACCCGCAGCCGAGTATAATCTTGCGAAGCTTGGCAACCTCATCGCGCGAGAGGCGCGCGGAGAAGTACTGACCGAGTCCGAATGGACCACGCTCAGAAAGCTCCGCAAAGAGGTGATGGATGCGCTTCCGCTTGGCTCCTCGGAGGTGCAGCGCTTGGTCGAGGAGGCTGTTTTCACCTACCTCCAGAAAAGGCGTGGATTGCGATCCGCCCAGCTTGAGACCCTCAAGGCCGACACACGCGAACTCATAGTGAAAGCTCTGGAGGCGTACTGACATGCGTCGGGTCTCGAGAGGGGACAAGCCACCGCCGGCCGCCCTGGCCACACGAAGCAAGCAGGGCACCGAGCTTGAGCGTGTGCGCAAGCACATGGAGGAGGCTCTCCCTCCTGACGTGAAGCGGAAGGCATTTCCATTCAAAGCCTACAAGGCTGAAAACGTAAAGAAACGTCTAGAAGAGCTTTTCCACGGCAAGTGCGCATACTGTGAATCACTCTACGCCTCCCAAGCGCCGGTCGACGTAGAGCACTACCGGCCAAAGGGACAGGTCGAAGGCGAACCTGCGCATCCAGGCTATTGGTGGCTGGCGGCTGAGTGGACCAACCTTCTCCCAAGCTGCCTGGACTGCAATCGTCGGCGGAAGCAGCTCGCGCCCACCATCTCGGCGGACCTAACGGTGCTTTACCAAGCGATGAAGACTGGCAAACAGGGATCATGCCCCGAGGAGTGGTGTAGGATCTGGGTCGCTCATCAGGTTCTCCGGCCGGTCTGGCCGGATGGTCAGGCGGCCACAGCGGGCAGGCTGACGATGGGATCATCGCCGAGCGGGGCGATGGTTTCCAGCGTCATGTAGCGTGCCCGCTGAACGGCCCATTCATCGTTTTGCTCCAAGAGGATGGCGCCGATGAGCCTCGTAATCGCTTCCTCGTTGGGAAATATGCCGACAACCTCGGTGCGCCGCTTGATCTCGCCGTTGAGACGTTCAATCGGGTTTGTCGCGGTATTCGGTAGCAAACACACCCACGGCCCGCTTTCTGGCAAGCCGTTGATTTAGCTACACTATAGCCCATTCCATTCCAATGAGGAAGCCATGGGCGACACCTACCTGATCTCCGGCTTGACCGCCAAGCGCGCCGAAGTCTCCGGCATCATCGCTGACCTTGAAAAGCGCATCGCCCAGCACCGGGCCGATCTGGTCCACATCGACGCCGTGCTGCGCCTATGCGCCCCGGATGTTGTCCCCGAAGAGATCGCACCCAAGGCCGTCAGAAAGCGGAACGACTGGTTCAAGCCGGGCGAACTGGCCCGCATGGTGCTGGACGTTCTCCGCATCGCACCAGCCCCCATGACCGTCCGAGACATCGCCGTCGAGGTGATGCAGCGCCGGGGGCTGGACACCACCGACGCGCGCACCGGGAAGCTGGTCACGAAGCTGGTTCACAACGCCGTCACCCGGCAAGCCAGCGATCTGGTGGAGCGGGTGGAAGACGGGAAGGTCACGGCATGGAAGATAACGGGTTAGCAAAAACATACTCAAGTATGCATCCTTGAATTTAATGTGGATTAGACATAAACGCGCCAAAGCTGTAAGTGAGCTGGCCCCCACGGGCTGGACGGCGGAATAGCGTTCGTTGGCTCTGACCGATGGTCGGTTGGTTGTTTTCTATGCGGCGACGGCCGCGGGTGCCGGGGCGAGCCCCGGCACCCGCGGCGCGGAAAAAATTTCGTCGGGGGTTTGGTACCCGAGCGCCTGATGGGGGCGCAACCGGTTGTAGCTGTCGATCCAGCGGCCGATGCCCTGACGGGCTTCGGTGCCCGTGGCGTAGGCGCGCAGATAGACGTCCTCGTATTTCAGGCTGCGCCACAGGCGCTCGATGAAGATGTTGTCCATGCAGCGCCCCTTGCCGTCCATGCTGATGCGGATCCCGGCGGCCTCCAGCACGCCGGTAAAGGCGGAACCGGTGAACTGGGCGCCCTGATCGGTGTTGAAGATGTCCGGCGTCCCGAACCGGGTGATCGCCTCCTCCAGCGCCGCGACGCAGAAATCGGCGTGCATGGTGTTGGACAGCCGCCACGCCAGCACCTTACGGCTGTGCCAGTCCATCACCGCCACCAGGTACAAAAAGCCCTTGGGCATCGGGATGTAGGTGATGTCGGCCGTCCACACCTGGTTGGGCCGGTCGATGACGAGATGGCGCAGCAAATACGGCCACACCCGGTGCTCGGGAGCCGGCTTGCTGGTGTTCGGCTTTTGCCAGATCGCCGCCAGCCCCATCTCCCGCATCAGGCGGCGGACCCGCTTGCGGTTGATGCTCTGCCCCTGGCGCCGCAGCCACGCCGTCATCTTGCGCGAGCCGTAATAGGGCGTCTCCAGGAACTGCCGGTCGATCAGCGCCTTGATGGCCAGATCCTCGCTGTTGTCGTTGACCGGCTTGTAATACAAGGTGGAGCGGCTTAGCCCCAACAGCCCGCATTGCCGCGTCACCGACAGCGTCTGGTGCGTCGGGTCGATCATCGTCTTCTTCTCCGCCCGGCTCAACGACCGAGCTTGCGCGACAAAAAATCGTTTTCGACCTTCAACTGACCGATTTGCTTGTACAACTCGTCGGTCACCGCTTCCGTCGCCTTCTCGGCCCGGCCGCCGCCCTTCTCAAAAACGCCGCATGCGCCGTCCACAAGCTGGCGCTTCCATTCGTTCACCAACGTCTGGTGAATCCCGTACTTGGCGGAAATCTCCGCAACCGTCGTTTCCCCTTGCAGCGCTTCCAGCGCCACCTTCGCCTTGAACGCCGCTCCATGATTGCGGCGCGTGCCCTTGCTCATCTCGTCCGGTCCTTCTCGCGTCGGCGACATCAGAACCAGAGCCAACGGACTTGTCCAGGATACGGGGACCAGCTCAAAGCTCCCGCCTATGCTCTTAGCTCGTCGGCCCATCGCCTGCATTCCAGACAACCTTCCCTGCTGGTCCGCACTCCGAGGGAGTGGATAGAGAAGGACGACCTTCTCGACAGACGTCCATTCTGCATCCATCCCTTTGTGGGCCTTTAAGCCATGACGTACCGCATGTATGTTGATGAGGTTGGTAACAGCAAAATCATTGATGCGTCTAAGCCAGGGAGCCAATCCCCTGAGAACCGTTATCTAAGCCTAACAGGAGTAATTACAAAAAAATGCGACATTAGGCCCAAGATGCATTCAGGGGTCAGTCGCATAAAAACCAAATATTTCCATGATGATCCTGATGATCATGTCATCCTGCATCGGCGTGAGATATCACGCCAGAGCGGTCACTATGAGCCTCTTAAAGATGCGGACACTAGGCTTCGCTTCCACAGTGACGTGAGAACTCTAATAAGCTGGCTACCAATCACCGTCATTACGGCTGTGATGGACAAATTTGATAAAGCTGGCGCTTATCCTGAGTGGAGCGACGACCCATACCATGTTACATTCACAAATATTGTGGAGCGTTTTTTCCTTTTCCTACAGGGTGAACGCACCACAGGTGATATTGTAATCGAAGCGCGTAATGGCGATGAAAACTCGCGCTTGAGCGGCCTTTACGCTAAGTACAGAATTAATGGGCTTCACTATATCTCAGCAAGCGACGTTCGAAAACGCTTCCCCTCGGAACGCCTTATGATCAAAGATAAAAAGTGCAACATAGCTGGACTTCAAATTGCTGATCTCGTAGCAAACCCAAGCCACATATACTGCCTTTCACAATTCGCTGAACGCAAAAAAATTGGATTTTATGAGAAACAGATTATAGATGTACTTGTCGAGTCCAAGTACCGTCGCAGCAATGACGGCGACGTGCTAGGCTTCGGAGTAAAGTGGATCCCAGACCCCAAAAGCTAAGCGGCCCCATAGGGGCCGCCCAAGCTCACAGCTTGTAATGTCCGGCTTCAACGCCAGACCCCAAGAGTGTAGGAGAGTAAGGAGCTTATGTCAAGAGAATGCTACCTTTAGCATAGCCTCACAGATCCTCTACCCTCACAGCCGGACACCCAATCGCCTTCATGCTGGCGAGGAAGAACCACGTCGGAAAGGCGCCCCGGTTGATTTTCATGGCAACCGACCCCTCCGACTCATCCATGCCCATCTCGGACAGGCGGCGGGCCAGTTCCTCATAGGTCACGTCCCGGCGCTTCAGTTCGGCCTTGAAGAACCGCTTGGAGCGGCCCGCCCATTCATCCTTGGAGTCCATCGCAATCCTCAACGAATACGTTCTTGAGATAACGTATCCGTTGTTTTCTGCATTGACAAGGGGCGCTATAGAAGATAACGTATTCGTTATTAAAACCACGGATACGATGCCATGCCGCAGCACTTCCTCATGTCCGCCACCGCACGCACGGTCAGCCTGAAGCAGGTTGCGCGCATGACGGACGGGGAAGCCCGCGCGCTGTTCCGCCAAATCCGTTGGCCCGACACCAAGGGCGCCGCCGTGTGCCCCTACTGCGATTGCCCGAAGTGCTACGAGTACACCACCCGGATCGTGTTCAAGTGCAAGGCGTGCCGCCGCCAGTTCTCCGAAACGTCCGGCACCCTGTTCGCCTCGCGCAAGCTGCCGATCCGGGATTACCTGATCGCCATCATCATCTTCGTCAACGCGGTCAAGGGCATCTCCGCTCTCCAGCTTGGCCGCGATCTCGACGTGCAGTACAAGACGGCCTACGTGCTGGCCCACAAGCTCCGGGAAGCCATGGCGGCGGAAGTCCGCGGCGTTGTGCTGGGTGGCGACGGCGCCGACGTGGAAGTTGACGGCTGCTATGTCGGTGGCCATGTCCGCCCCGAGAACCGCAAGGAAGACCGGAAGGACCGTCGCCTTGCCGAGAACCAGACGGGCAAGCGTCAGGTGGTTGTCGTAGCCCGTGAGCGCGACGGGCGGACCCTGACCCAGGTGTTCGGCTCGGAAGACGAAAGCGTCTCCTTCATCAAGGCCCGCGTTGATCGCGCCTCGACCGTCCATGCCGATGAAGCCGCCGGTTGGAACTCCCTCCATGCCCGCTTCAACATGAAGCGCATCAACCACCAGGAAGCCTACAGCGCGGATGACGCCTGCACCAACCAAGCGGAGAGCTACTTCGCCCGCCTGCGCCGCGCTCAGTGGGGACAGTATCACCGGATCGGCGGTAAGTACCTGAACCGCTACGCCGCCGAAATGGCGTGGCGGGAAGACCAGCGCCGGACCAGCAACGGGGAGCAGTTCCGCACCGTGGGCTTCCGTGCCGCCGCGCTGCCGCCGTCTGTGGATTGGTGTGGCTACTGGCAGCGCGGCCGGGCGGCCTGATCCATGAGGCCCCGCGGGAACTACTCAATATCGCCTAGATCAAAATCTGGCTGCTTGCCGAAGTTACGTTCAAACAATCGCCAAAAGAATTCCTTCTTTCCTGGCGGCGTCGCTCGCAGCAAAGTCATTACCGCAATAAGTTGTGATTTGAAGTGCTCACGACCGTGCGAAACAGTTAGATGAGAGTGGTGCTTGCGCTTCCTTCTTCCATTTGAACCTGTTGGATTTAGTTCGTCAAGTTTTGGCAGTACTGGAGCGGGCATTTGTTCGTAAATGACCTTGCGGATAAAAGTCCCGGCGTACCGCGGCGTCCTGTTGTCTTCCGTGTATCGCCACCCGTAAGCGCGGCACAGAAGCTGTGTGAACTCTGGCGGGATTTCCTGCACCCATGTCCTATGTTCCGGCAGAACATACGCCTCAAGTATGGCTTGCAGTTCGTTCTGGGAGCGCCGCTCTTGATATCGCGTTTGCTCATCAATGAGAGCTATCAGGCCAATGTACGTTAGGCCAGCGGTTAATCTCTTGATCTCTTCAACGACATGAAACTGGTTGGGCCTTAGCGCCTTCGCTGCCGCCGCGCGCTGCCAGATGTCGCAGATCTCAAGGAATGCCCTGGCCGTGATCCCGTGTGCCGAGCGTCCACCCTGCCTCGGCACGTACTCGATATAGTTCAGCACCACCGATAAATCGTTTGGAAAGAATGGCTTAAGTGCCGCTGGACGCAGAATATGGGGGAGTGCAGCACCGCCATCCGCGTCCGGCCCAGCCTTGAAGTAACCAGTCCGTGAGCGCTTGAGAGCGCGCCCAATTCCCCGCTGGGACAGGACGCGCGTCCCGTCTTCCAGCACGGCGCACTCTATCTCTGCGTCGGCAAGTTTGATCGTTCCGTCAGCAACGGCCTTCGGGAGCGGGCTAGGAATACGAGTATCCACGGCTGTACCTTTCGCTCTAGCTTTTTCGCAAGCGCGAACTGCCTTGACGCCAGCGTACCCCCAGAGCACTCTCAGACTTGCTTAGCTGCCGGGTCGCCGCAATCCGCAACGGCGCCAACTTCAGAAAGAGGCCGGGGTCCGCACCCCGGCCTTTTCTCTTTCGTGGCAGACACCATCCAATATTGTGGATTACGCGCGAATGGAGAGTCAAGCGGGCGTTCCGCTTCGTTCTCTATCCATCCCTTTGGCGTTCACATCCATGCATAGCATACTATTGTATGTGCATTTGGTATCAGCCGTGGGTGTGTTTGCTACCGAATACCGGTTTGTCGAGTGGAGCTTGGCCCGATGCTCCCTGGGAAAGGTCATGTAGGCCAGGACGTCTTCTTCCGCCTCGTCCATCAGGGTGGCCAGCTTCGGCAGCTTGGCCCGGACCTGATCGGCCACTTGCCGCCACTGCGTGCGAGCAGATGCCGCATCGTCCTGGGCGAAGGCCGTGGCGATGAAGGCCGCCACGACACGGCGTCCGCTCTTGCCGGCGTGGGCGAGCGCTGTCCTGGAGAAATGGACCCGGCACCTTTGCCACGTCGCCTGGAAGACCCGGGTGACGGCGGCCTTGATGCCGCCATGGGCGTCGGAGATCACCAGCTTGACGCCGCTCAGACCACGGCGCTTGAGCTTGCGTAGGAACTCGATCCAGAAGGTTTCCGCCTCGGACGGGCCGATGTCCATGCCCAGCACCTCGCGCCGGCCGTCGGTGTTGACCGCCACCGCGATGGTCACGGCGACCGAAACGATGCGTCCGTTCTGGCGCACCTTCACGTAGGTGGCATCCAGCCACAGGTAGGGCCAGTCGCCCTCGATGGGACGGCCGAGAAAGGTCTTAACCCGCTCGTCGATCTCGGCGCACAACCGACTGACCTGGCTCTTGGAGATGCCAGACATTCCCATGGCCTGGACCAGATCGTCCACCGAGCGCGTCGAGATGCCCTGGATGTAGGCCTCCTGGATCACCGCCGTCAGCGCCTTCTCAGCCATCCGCCGCGGCTCCAGAAAGCCGGGGAAGTAGGAGCCCTTGCGCAGTTTGGGAATGCGCAGCTCGACGGTGCCGGCTCGGGTTTCCCAGTCGCGATCGCGATAGCCGTTGCGCTGAACCAGTCGCTCGGCCGACCGTTCGCCATGACCGGCGCCGGTCAGGCCCTGCACCTCCAACTCCATCAGCCGCTCGGCAGCAAAGCCGATCATCTCGCGCAGAACATCGGCATCCGCGCCCTTCTCAAGCATCGCGCGAAGCGC
This sequence comes from Azospirillum thiophilum, assembly GCF_001305595.1. Taxonomy (NCBI): domain Bacteria; kingdom Pseudomonadati; phylum Pseudomonadota; class Alphaproteobacteria; order Rhodospirillales; family Azospirillaceae; genus Azospirillum; species Azospirillum thiophilum. The sequence continues at coordinate 471,702 of NZ_CP012402.1, read as the reverse complement.
CATCATCTCGTCGGTCATCGTGGTCACCCTTCGGTCGGGTTGAGGTGTGGTGACCAGACTCTATCGAAGAACCGCGATGACCGCCCCGCTATGGATAACCGGCCCGCCTACGCCAGCCATCGGAGGGCGCTACGGCGGGCCGGTTCCCCACAGCTCCTACACCACCCCGTGGGGCACGACCCAAACAGAGTTTCCCAGTGCTCGGTGTACGCGCGACGCAGGAACCCGAAGACCTCGCTGCCGAGCGGGCACTGCTCTTGGATCCTACACGCGATGATCCTGATGAACACCTTGCCTTCTGGCTGGATGGCGACCGCGCTGCAGGGGTAATCTACCCGGCGCCAACAGTTGGCGCGGCGGCAGGACCTCTGATTCTGCCACGAACGGTCGAGGATGCTGCTGCTATCGCCGGCCACGCCGCCGCTGCCGGGGTAAGCGTGCGCGGAGCCGTATCAATTCAGGTGTACGGCCTGAACCGCCTTCGCCTCGTTCAGGAGCGCGCACGGCTGCTGCAGCAACTCCGCTTTCTCGAAAGCGTGTTTCTGGACATCAGTGAGGTGTCGCGCGACCTCGCGGCGGTGAATATTACGGTTGAACGCAAAGAACTCGCTGATGCCACAGATCGTCTCGACCGGCTCCAGCGCCGCATACTAGATCAGATGCAGTCGCTTGCCGCGCCCACTGCACCCCATTCAGCGGTCGCCAGAGCCTACCTGCGGGACTTCCGCAACCGCATTGCATCATTGCCTTCACCCTGATCCCCCGGGATCACTTCGCTACTGGACGAGCGCGTGGGGTATAGCATTGAGCGGACGTCGCGCGGGCTAGCGGAATTGGCAGCAGCGCCCGACACGAAAGTCCGGTTGCCAAGGAATGTCAGTGCAACCTCAAACACCCGAACCATGCACGGAGCTGAGGTTACTGAGCGCGACTTTCCGGTTGTCGGCGAGGTTCAAAGTCCGCTCCTGGCGCAAAGCCGCCGATCCAGTTGCCCACGGTAACGGATTTGCGGAAAGCCGGCGATCCGCCGATGCGGATCGCCGGACTGGCGGTGTTCAGGCGCCACCGTCGCCGAAGCGCCACACCGGAATGCCGAGGCGCCGGGCCTTATCGGCAAGGTTGGCGGCGATGCCCGAGCCGGGAAAGGCGACGATGCCGATGGGCAGCGCCTCTAGCAGGCGGTCGTTGCGCTTGAAGGGAGCGGTCTTGGCGTGGCGCGTCCAATCGGGCCGGAACAGCACCTGCGTTACCTTGCGGTGCTCAGCCCAGCAGGCGGCGATGCGTTCGGCGCCCTTCGGGCTGCCACCGTGCAGCAGCACCATGTCGGGGTGCTTGCCGCGTACCTTGTCGAGCACCGCCCAGATACGGTGGTGGTCGTTGCACTCCACCCCGCCGGTGAAGGCGATGCGGGGGCCGGCCGGCAGCAGCGGCTCGGTCTCAGCCCTCCGCCTAGCGGCGAGGAAATCGCGGCTGTCGATCAGCGACGCCGTCAGGGTGCGGTGGCTGACCAGCGAGCCGGCGCGCGGTCGCCAGCCGGAACCGGTGTGGACCTCGAACAAGTCGGCGGCGTGGTCGCGGAAGGTCTCCATAGCGGTGCGGCGCTCGATCAGCGTCAGCCCCTCGGCCAGCAGCCGCTCCAATTCGACGGAACGGACCTCCGAGCCGTCCTGTTCGCGCTGGCTGCGCTTCTGGGCGTCCTCGTTGTCATCGAGCTCGCGCTGCACCCGGTCGGCGGCGCGATGAAACAGGTTGACGGTGGACCACAGCAGGTCGGCCAGGTCGGGTTCGAGGCGGGTGTCGATCAGGGTGGAGACCAGAGCGTCGAAGACGTCGGCCAGAGCGGCGCGGATGGCGGTCTCGTCGGGCAGCGGCCGGGGGTCGGGATCGTCCTCGAAGGGTCGGTGGCCGTAGAGCTGGAGTTCGGTCAGGGCGTGGTCGGTGGGGGAGGAGGCGTGGCGGAGCCCGGCGTCGGTATCGGTGACCATGGTGGTTGCCCTTCGGCTGGAGAATCGGCCGCGCCCACCGCGGCCTTCGTGGCGATCCCCCAGCGGCGGGCGGGGCGGGTCCGCACCCTCCTGGGCCGCAGCGCCAGCGGAGGACGGCGGGGGGCGGCTTTCTTGTCCCGCGAGGAGGCCGGCTGGGCCGGCCGGGGAAGAAAGTTGCTCCCCGCCGTTGCGGAGCCGGCCCGGCTGCCGCCCGATCGCCCGCTGGAAGGCCATGGCCGCGGCCTCCTGCCAGCCGGACCGGCATCCGCCCGTTCCGACCGGCGCCCATCCGCCGCGGCTCAGGCTCCCCATGACCGATCATGGCCGGCCGAGAAGCGCGCTACATCCTCCGGGGCGAGCTGAGCCCGCAGGTGCGCTCGCAGCTCCACCTGTCCGAACGCCAGCAGGTCGTCGTTGAGGTCGCCCAGCACCGGTGCCAGGACCAGCGCCTCGATGCCGAGGGCCTCGGCCCGGATCCCCAAGCGCTCCACCGCCCGGCGTCCGGCAGCGTCGTTGTCGCGGGCGACGTAGAGGCGGCGAAGCGTCGGCGGCAGGCGCAGGGCGGCGAGGTGGCCGGCCGACAGCGCGGCGACCATGGGCAGGGCCGGCAGGGCGGTGCGCAGCGCCAGCATGGTCTCGACGCCCTCCCCCGCCGCCAGGACGTCGCGGGCCACGCCGAAGCGGACGCCGTTGCCGAGCAGGTGGCCCAGCGCCCGGCGCGGCGAGGGCATCGCCGCCTTGCCGCCGCCGGACGGGGCGAGCCAGGTGCGCTGCACGCCGGTGAGGCCGCCGTCGAGACCGGTGACCGCAGCGATCAGCGCCGGCCCTTCGGCAAGCCGGTCATCGGCGTCGCGGAACCAGCAGCGCGGCTGGAAGCGCAGGGAACCGCATTTACGGACATCCGAATTGCCGCGGTTGCGCAGATACGCTTCTGCCAGCGTGCCGGCGAGCGGCCGGGAGCGGGCGAACAGGCGGCGGGCGGCTTCCGGCGATCCGATGGGGGCTGGAGGCTGCCACCGCAGCTCCGGCGGCGCCCGCGGTGAACCGAGGAAGACACGGGCCTCGTCGAGCACGTCGGCCAGCCGGCCGAGACCGCGGTTAAGCCCGATGAGGTCGAGCAGGTCGCCGTGCTCGCTGGTGGCAGCGTCGGCCCATCGGCCCGCGGCAGTCCCGTGCAGCCGAACGTAGAGACTCTCCCCTGGGGTGCCGTGAATGTCACCGACCCGCCAGTAACGCCCCTCCTGCCGCCCGTGCGGCAGGTAGTGGCGGCACACCGCCTCGGCCTCCCGCGCGAGGCGCTGCGCCATCTCCGATGCAACGGACATGGCGCCGGCCCGTCACGGCCCCGTCCGGTCGACAACACGGAGCAGCGGGTGGCGGGCCAGCAGGGCGGCGAACACCGCCGGTCCGCGCTCGCCCACTGGCACGAACAGGCGCAGCGTCCAGGCGATGATCTCGGACATCAGCCCCAGCGCCTTCAGCCGCTCCACCATCCCCTCGCTGAAGCCGGACAGCTCGATCCGATGGGTGCCCATCACCGTGACCCGGCGCAGCCGCAACCCGTCGGCCAGATGCAGCACCGCCCGCCCCTCCAGCACCAGGGTCCAGGCTCGCTCCGCCGATGGCATCGGCACTGCACTCTCGCCGGCACCGAAATTGCGTTCCACCTCGGCCAGGGCGTCCGGCGCCACCACCCGGCCGATGATCCGTTCGCCGTCGTCGGTCTGCAACCGCACCACCCGCAGGTTCATGTCCGGCAGATGCCGCCACACCGGCAGCAGCAGCCCGGTCACCAGATGCAGGGTGCTGGTGGCGAACTCCGGCACCGCCGCGGCCTCCATCTCCCAGGCGGCGGCGAAGGCCTCCGGCTCGGCCGGGCGCCAGTGGCTCTGCGCCAGTTCGGCCACCGTCACCGTTAGACGTTCCAGCGGGCGGAGCAGCCGCACCCGGCGCTCCACCGTGCCGTCGTCCAGCATCAGCCCGGCGGCGGGCACCGCCACCGCCGCCCGGCCCGAGCGGGCGTTGACCAGCAGCCGCGCCTGCGGCCCGGCCCCTTTCTCCAGCGCTTCCTCCAGACCCATCGGCCGGTTGCGGTCGCGCCGGGCGAGCGTGAACAGCCGGGTCTCCGCCCCCGTCGCCGGGTGGGTGTAGAGGGTGCGCCGGTTCGTCACCGTGAAGCTGTGGGCCACCAGCGTCTCGACGCCGCGGTCGTAGGTGCCCGAGGCGATGGCGCCTTCGATCTTCGCGGCGAGGAGCTGCTCGAACACGGTGAACAGCGTGTTCTGCAAGCCGATGGTCAGCGCCAGCAGCCGGTTGAGGAAGGTGGTGATCGGCGGCAGCTCCTCACGCAGGCCGCCGTCGCGGTCACACAGCGCCAAGCCGGTCGCCGCCTCGAAGTCCCCCAGCGAACAGCCTTCGACCTTGCCGGCGTGCAGCAGCCCGTAGAGCTGGCGCAGGGCGGCACGGGCGTAGACGGATTCCAGATTGTCGTCGGCGCGGAACAGGCCCTGACCGCCGGTCTGGCGCTGGCCGCGGGTGATGGCGCCCAGCGTGTCGAGCCGGCGGGCGATGGTGGAGAGGAAGCGCTTCTCCGCCAGCACGTCGGTGGCGACCAGGCGGAACAGCGGCGGCTGCGCCTGGTTGGTGCGGTTGGAACGGCCCAGTCCCTGAATGGCGGCGTCGGCCTTCCACCCCGCCTCCAGCAGGTAGTGCAACCGCAGCCGTTGGTTCTTCGCCCCGAGATCGGCGTGGTAGCTGCGGCCGGTGCCGCCGGCGTCGGAGAAGACCAGGATGCGCTTCTCGTCGTCGAGGAAGGCCTGGGTTTCGGCGAGGTTGGCCGAGCCGGGGCGGCTCTCCACCGCCAGCCGCTCGTCCCCGCCACGATCGGTCTTGCGCACGATGCGCCGCGAGCGGCCGGTGACCTCGGCGACCATCTCGGCGCCGAAACGCTGGACGATCTGATCGAGCGCCCCCGGCACCGGCTCCAGGGCGGCCAGCCGCTCGATCATGCGGGCGCGCCGCTCCACCGCCTCGCGGCACAGCACCGGCTGGCCGTCCCGCCACACCGGCCGCGACGACAGGGTGCCGTCACCGTCGGTGAAGGGTTCGTGCAGCTGGGTCGGGAAGGAGTGGGCAAGGTACTCGAGGACGAGCTCGCGCGGTGTAACGTCGATCGTCAGGGCGCCCCACTCCTCGGTAGGGATATCGGACAGGCGGCGTTCCATCAGGGCCTCGCCGGTGGAGACGAGCTGCACCACCACGGCGTGGCCCGCGGCAAGGTCACGTTCGATGGACTTGAGCACGGTCGGCGTTTTCATCGCCGAGATCAGATGGTTGAAAAACCTTTGCTTGGCGCCCTCGAAGGCGGAGCGGGCGGCGGCCTTGGCGGCGCGGTTCAGGGTGCCGCCGGCCCCGGTGACGTTGGCGGCTTCCAGCGCTGCGGTCAGGTTGGTATGGATGACCTGGAAAGCAGCGGCATAGGCGTCGTAGATGGCGATCTGTCCCGGCGTCAGCCGGTGCTCGACCATCTCATAGCGGACCCCTTCGAAGGACAGCGAGCGGGCGGCGTAGAGGCCGAGGGCCTTGAGGTCGCGGGCCAGCACCTCCATGGCGGCGACGCCGCCGGCCTCGATGGCCTGGACGAACTCGGCGCGGGTGGCGAAGGGGAAGTCCGCCCCACCCCACAGGCCGAGGCGCTGGGCGTAGGCGAGGTTTTGGACCGTGGTGGCGCCGGTGGCCGAAACGTACAGCACGCGGGCGTCCGGCAGGGCGTGCTGGAGGCGCAGCCCGGCACGCCCCTGCTGGGACGCAACAACGGCGCTGCCCTCACGACCGAAGCCGGCAGTGCCACCGGCATTGCGCAACGCGTGAGACTCGTCGAAGACAATCACGCCGTCGAAGTCACGGCCGAGCCAGTCGACGATCTGCTGGACACGAGACACCGCCCCCTCGCCGCCGTCGCCGCGCAGGGTGGCGTAGGTGGTGAAGAGGATGCCGCGCTCCAGGGCAATCGGCACGCCGGGGCGGAAGCGGGATAGCGGGGTGACCAGCAGGGGCTCCTGGCCAAGGGCCGACCAGTCGCGCCGGGCATCCTCGATCAGAGTGTCGGACTTGCTGATCCACAGCGCCCGCTGGCGGCCCTTGAGCCAGTTGTCGAGGAGGATGCCGGCGACCTGCCGGCCCTTGCCGGCGCCGGTGCCGTCGCCGAGGAACCAGCCGCGGCGGAAGCGCACCGCGTCCTCGGCATCATCCGGCGCCGCCGAGACGACGTCGAAGCTGTCGTCCACCGTCCAGCTGCCAGCGAGATGACCGGCGTGCGCCTCGCCGGCGAGGATGACGCTTTCCAGCTGGGCGTCGGAGAGGACGCCTCCGGTCACCAGGGCAGCGGGCAGGTGCGGGCGATAGCGGGGCTTGGGCGGGGCGACCGCGGCCATGGCGGCGGACTGCACCAGCGGCGTCGGGTGCGGCCGGACGCCGGGGATGGCGATGGATTGCAGTGCGTAGGGCTCGTAGAGCGCGGCGGTGAGGCGGCCTCCGGCCTCCGGCGCCCAGTCGCGCGGCTCGTATTCCAACTCGGCGACCGCCGGGCCCGATGCTGGCGTGCACACCATCGGCACAGCCGCCGCCCGGCGTACGGGCCTGGCCACTGTGGGACGGGCCAGCACCGGCAACGGTGCCGTTGCCGACGCGGAAACGGAAGCGCGCGGCGGCACGCCGTGCCGGACCCAATCCAGCAACGTGGCGGCATCGGGGGCTGTGCTCAACGAGGCCGGGAAGACCGCCGGGTTCTCGGCCGGGACGCGGTCGATGACGGTGAGCCGGGTGTCCACGGTTGTGCCGTGGCGGGCGTAGACCTTCCCGTCGATGGCGGCGGAGAACACGATGCGGCCCCGCTCCTGCAGGCGGGTGAAGGCGTCCCGCCAGACCGGATGGTCCGGAGACAACCCAGCGCCGGTGATGGCAACCAAGCGGCCACCTTCGGCCAGTCGGGCCAACGCCGAGGTGATGTGCCGCAGCGCGGTGTCCGCCACCCGGCCCTCCACCGCGGCCAAGGACGAGAAGGGCGGGTTCATCAGCACCACCGTCGGCCGGACCGCAGGATCGAGGTGGTCGTGGATGTTGGCCGCATCGAAGCGGCCCACCGGCACACCGGGAAACAGCCTTTCCAGCAGGCCAGTGCGGGTGTCCGCCAACTCGTTGAGGGCGAGACCCGCCCCCGCCTGTTCGGCAAAGACGGCGAGCAGGCCGGTGCCGGCGGAGGGCTCCAGCACGCAGTCGGCCGGGGTGAGCGCGGCGGCGGCGGCCACCACGCTGGCCAGCGGCAGCGGGGTGGAGAACTGCTGCCGGGCCTGGCTCTCCTCGGAGCGGCGGGTCTGGCTGGGCAGCAGCGCCGCCAGCCGCTCCAGCATGACCAGGAACGCCGCCGGGCTGGCGGAGCGCGCCTGCATGGCCGGACCGAAGCGGCGCAGGAACAGCACCTGCGCCGCCTCGCCGGCGTCGTAGGCCAGCTTCCAGCTCCAGACGCCTTCGGCGTCGGAGCCGCCGAAGGCTGCGATCATCGCGGCGCGCAGCGTGCCGGCGTCGATGGCCCAGCCGTGTTCAAGACTGGGCAGCAGCCGCTCCGCGGCGGCGAGCAGGGCCGCCGCGGTGTCCACCGGGGACGAAGAACAGGGGATAGCGGCATCGGTTCGGAGATCGGCGGTCAGGGTCATGACAGAAGGTTCCGGGAGAGCGGGGAGACCAGCGGCCGGCGGACGCTCTCTCGATCCGCTCCGGCTCACTCGGGCCCCCGCCCCCCTCGCCCTCTAGCCGCCGCCGGGATCGAACGGCGGGTGGTAAAGCTCATAGGGGTTCCCGTCCGCCAGATGCCCGAAGGGGGCGAGCACCACCTCGCCACCGCGTTGCGCGACAGCGCACAGAATGAAGCGGGTCTCGCCAGTGCAAGCGTCGGTGCCCTGCACCAGCGCCAGGTCGCCGGCCGCCGCAGCGCGCAGCAGCGTCGCGAAATTCGCCTTCACGAAATCGGGGATCGGCATGGTGATTCTCCCAAAAGACAGGAGCCCGGCGCGGCGACCGAGGCTCAACAAGGAAGGTGAGGGGCACGGATCAGGTGGAGGAGCCGAGGCGGCGCTCCGCCGCGCGGATGGCGGCCAGCGCCGCCCGAAACCGCGCGGCACCGTGTTCTTCGCCGAGGTCGATACTCAAAGCCACGGCCCGGCAGGCGGCGTGGATGTCGGCGTCGCCGACCATCTCCGGCGCCAGCCGGGTCAGCGTGTCGTCGGCATCGATCACGGAGCGGATTTCCTCCCGAACCTCCTCCTCGGCTAGGTGCAGCAGGACGTGTTCCCGCTGCGTCCCCTGATCCGGAAAGGCCACTTCACCGTGGGCCCGCATTACGACGAAGGCGGCCTCGGCTGTGATCATGAGGACCGGGACGCCGTGGGCGAGAGCGGCGGCCGGCAGACGCAGAACCATGGTGACGAAGGGCTCGGTCATGACGAACCTCCAGAAACGAGGACGGAGGCGGAGCGGCCGGAGCCGCTCCGCAGCTTCCGGGTCACGCGGCGACCGCCTCGGTGCGGTCCGCATCGTCTCCAGCATCCGGAACCTCCCCGCTGCCGGTCAGGAAGGCCGGCAGGGAGACATCGCCGCCCTCCACCTCGCCCTCGGCGCCAGCATCGCCGCCGGCCACTGGCTCCAACGGCCGGCGCAGCGTCTCGGGCAGCCAGCCGCTGCCGGCCAGCAGCCGTTCGGCCTCCTTGGCCATTGTCCGGCTTGCGCAAGTGGTCGATCAGCTGCGCCGCCTCCGGACCGCAGGCCTCGCGTACCGCCTCCAAGATGCGCGCCTTCGGCACCCGGCCAAGGTAGCTGTCCACCGTCGCCGTCCAGCCGGCCGCCGTCATGTCGAGGCCGACCGCCCCGGCTAGCAGGTCGGCGTGGGCGGCGCGCTGCGGCGCGCGATTCCACGGCTCGTGCACGGCGTTGACGCCGAAGGAGACGCAATGGGCGAACAGGGCCGCCCGGCTGTCGCCGTCGAACCCCACCAGCGTCTCCCACAGCGCCTCGGGCTCGCTCGGCAACTGGGTGCTCCAGCAGCGCTGGCGGGCGTTGATCGCCCGGGCCGCGGCACTGACGGCGAGGTCGGGTGGCTGCACCCCGAAGCCGGCGCTCTTGAGTTCCAGCTCCAGGCAGGAAGCACCGGGACGCTGGGTGAAGGTGCGCAGGCACAGCGCGTGCAACGCCGCCAGGAAGGCGGTGTCGGGGTCGTTGGCCAACGCGTCGCGCAGCGCCAGGGTGCGGTGCACGCTCAGCTCGATCAGCAGCCGCTCGGGCAGCGGCCGCAGCCCCTCGTCGTCCTCAGAGGTCGTACCGCCGGCAATGGCAGCCGGCTGGGCGGCCACCGCCCCACCCCCGCCGTTAGTCGGGTCGGCGGACGTCTCCTCGCCGCCGGCCGGAGCCACCGGCTCGACCGGCGCCTCGTCCTCCGGGCGCACGTAGCCGCGATCGACCTGGAGCCCGCCCTCGACGTCGACGCTGACGAACACCCCGGCTCGTGCCACCTCGGCGGTCTCGAAGACCAGCGGCCGTTCCTCCAGCCTCCGCAGTTCCAGGTCGATCTCGGCGAGGCGCCGCGCCACCCGATCCAGCTCCTCCGCTTCCGCCGGCTCGCTCGCCTCCAGCCGCTCGTACTCGGCGTGCAGCGCGTCGTAGGTCGCCTGCTCGGCTTCGGTCAACGGCACCGGCTCGCCGGCCAGACGACGCAGACCCCGGCTGTGCCCGTAGGGGAAGGCCAGAGTCACCTCCACCCACTTCCAGCCCTCCGCCTGCACCGTGGCGGCTTCCATCTCCAGCTTCTCCGCCACAAGTCGGTCGAGCAGCGCCGGATCCTGCAGCCAGCCGCCGTCATCGTGCTGGAATAGGTCGCGCATCACCGCCCCGCCGGCCGCCTCGTAGGCCTCGACGCTGACGAACAGCGCCCGCTTGTCGGATGCCCGCACCGCCCCCTCAGTCAGCAGCCGGCGGATCTGGTAGGGCTCGCGGCTGTAGGCGCGCGACAGCGCCTCCCACACCTGCTCTTGCCTGGCCCGGTCGTCGGTGACGGTGAAGGCCATCAGCTGCTCCAGCGTCATGCGGTCTTCGGCGTAGGCGTCGAGCAGCGCCGGGGCGACGGCGGCGAGCTTGAGGCGCTGCTTCACCACCGTCGGCGTGACGAAGAAGCGGGCGGCGATCTCCTCCTCGCCGAGCCCCGCCTCGCGCAGGGTCTGGAAAGCGCGGAACTGGTCGAGCGGGTGCAGCGGCTCGCGCTGCAGGTTCTCCGCCAGGGAGTCTTCCTCGGCGAGCCCACCACTGTGCACCACGCAGGGCACCGGCTGGGTCTTGCCCATGCGCTTCTGCTTGACCAGCAGCTCAAGCGCCCGGAAGCGTCGGCCGCCGACCGGCACCTCATAGACTCCAGTCTCGTTGCCCTCGGCGTCGAACACCGGCCGGACGGTGAGCCCCTGCAGCAGGGTGCGCCGGGCAATGTCCTCGGCGAGCTGCTCGATCGACACGCCGGCCTTGAGCTTACGGACGTTGGCCTGGGACAGCACCAGCTTGTTGAAGGGAATGTCGCGCGAGGCGCTGAGGACGATCTTGGGCGTGGCCATGGGGGTGATCTCCACGACGGGCGGCCGGGAGCCTCTCTCCCGACCTCCTCACCCGTCATCCCGATCCCCACCCTCCTCGTCCTCTCGTCCGGGCATGGCGTCGCGGACAGGCGCCGGCCCTTCACACCGCCTGGCGATCGTCAATAGCCGTGGCATCTTCCGGCAGGCAGGCCAGCAAATGGTCAGCTGCCCTGCTGGCTTGGCTGGCGGCCCGGACGATGGCGTGATCGTCCTCGCGCAACACCTCCAGCCAGGCGCCGATATAGTCCGCATGCCGGACGGTCGGCACGATGCCGAGTGCCGCGCAGAGAAAGGCCGAGGCGATCTCCGCCACCAGCTCCTCGAAGGCATATTTGCGGGAGCCGAAGGCACCGGACAGGTCGCGGCCCAATCGGCGGGGATGGCCGGTGCTGTGCCCCAGCTCGTGCAGCGCGGTGCGGTGCCAGTTCACCGGCTCGAAAAAGGCCTGGGGAGGCGGCACCTGAACGTAATCGTGCTGGAGATTGTAGAAGGCCCCGGTTCCGCCAATACGGACATCGACCCCGCTGGCGCGGATCAGCGCTTCGGCCCGCGGCAGGATCAGTCCTGCCGCAATCGGCGGCGGCACCGAGGCGATGTCCTCCGGCAGGCCCTCACACTGGTCGGTGTTGAAGACGGTGAAGCGTTTCAGGAAATGGATCGCTTGGGCCTCGTCGCCCGCCTCTTGGGCGCGGCGGCGCTCGCGGTCGGGAATGAAGCGGTCGGCATAGACCACGGTGGTGCCACGCTCGCCCCGGCGAACGTTACCGCCCATAGACAGGGCCTGGCGATAGGTCAGCCAGCCCTGGCCTGAGAAGCCGCCGGCGAAGACGGCGCCCCACAGGATCAGCACATTGACGCCGCTGTAGGTACGGCCCGAGGTCACATTGCGCGGCAAGCCGAGGGAAGGTGCGGCCTCCGAGTTACCCCAGGGCTGGACCCAGGGCAGCCGCCCGGCCTCCAACTCCGCAATGATCCGTTCGGTAATCTCTGTATAGAGGCTGGCGCGCCCGGCAGCGGGCTGGGCGTCTCGCAGGGCATGAGGCATGGCGGGTCTCCGCGACGGGCCGGCCGGAAGCCTCTCCTCCAGGCCTTCAAACCCGTCGCGAACCCCACTCCGTCCTCTGGCTTTCCCTGGTCAGGGAGGCTTCCATTCGTGAACTTGAGCGCGACCATGAACCAAAACAGATCAACCTTTTCTTGCACTGTACGGCGATATACCGTACGGTGCTTTGAACTGGAGGATCCGCTCATGCCCACAGCATCTCCCGACCATGGGGGACCGCGAGAACTCAAGAAGGAACGGTTGGAGTTACGCGTCACTCCATCCGCCAAGGAGTTGATCCAGCAGGCCATGGCTGTCAGCGGATTGACGGCGGGCGACCTCGCCTATGAAGGCGCCCGCCGGGTGCTCGACGATCACCAGCGCCTGTTGCTGGCCGGTGCCGATCGCGACGCCTTCCTGCAGGCTATCGAGAATCCCCCCGAAGCCAGCGACCGGCTGGTCGCCGCCCTGCACGGTCGCCAGCGGGGCTGAACCCATGGGCCCCGTCATCGAACCCCTCTCCCCACGTCACGACCGCAGGACCTTTGCCTGCGGGAAGGCCGATCTCGACCACTGGTTCCGCCAGCGAGCTGACCGCGATGCGCACAAGGGGACGCGGGTGTTCGTCGCAGTTGACGACACGCTCGGCGTGGTCGGCGTCTACAGTCTGAACTTCATCACCTTGGCTTTGGAAAACCTGCCGCAGACGCAGGCGCACCTCCTGCCATGGCCCGGATCGGCACCGGCCGCGCTGATCGGATCGCTGGCGCGGGATCTGCGCGTGCATGGTCAGGGCATTGGTGCCAGACTGCTGGTGGATGCGATCCACCGTGTTCTGGGAGCGGCCAAGACCCTTCCCTTGATCGCCGTCATCGCGGAGGTCAACGATGCGCACGCCGCTGCCTTCTACGACTCCTTCGGCTTCCGGCCTTTCCCGCGCATCCCCGAGCGCGCCTTTCTGCTCACCGCCTCGGTCATGACGGCTCTCAACGGACAGAAACCATGATCTCTCCGCAGCCCGATCACACTCTCGTTGGACAAGCTGCGAAATGCATAAGTTTCTGCGCTATGCCAACATGCGCGCCTCTGCACCAGTGCACGCCAAGCCATCCGGATATGCGCCAAGACTTCTGCCATCACATTGATCTAGAACGATATTTTTCTCCCCCAGCCAAACCGCAACAGGCATCCTGGCCCGTGGACGGTTCGAGCCGTCGGGATATGGGGAGGCCGCTGTGGCGAAGCCCAAGGGGAAGACAGCCGACACGCTGCGCCTGGTCGCCGAGGCGGCCGACGACGCCCCGGCCACCGGCGCAAAGCCCGATCCGCGTCTCGTCGATCTGGTCCGCCTGCTCGCCCGGCAGGCCGCCCGGGAGTTCGCCCGCAGCATCGAGGAGGGCCGAGCCGACCACCGTCCTCCCACATGAGGAGGCCGCCCGATGAAGGTTGCCCTCTACGCCCGCTACTCATCCGACAACCAGCGCGACGCCTCCATCGAAGATCAGCTACGCCTGTGCCGGAGTTACGCCGAGCGGCAGGGCTGGCGCATCGTCGACAGCTATTCCGACCGGGCCATCTCCGGCTCCTCACTTTTACGCCCCGGCGTTCAGGATCTGATCGCCGACGGGCTGAAGCGGCGGTTCGACGTTATCCTGACCGAATCCCTCGACCGCCTGTCGCGCGACCAGGAGGACATCGCCGGCTTCTACAAGCGCATGTGTTTTGCCGGCGTCGCCATCGTGACGCTGTCGGAGGGCGAGGTCAGCGAGTTGCATATCGGCCTGAAAGGAACGATGGGCGCGCTGTATCTGAAGGACCTCGCCGACAAGACACGCCGCGGGCTGCGCGGCCGGGTCGAAGAGGGGAAGTCGGGTGGCGGATTGTGCTACGGCTATGAGGTGGTCAAGCAGACGGCCGCCAACGGTGAGGCGACCCGCGGCGACCGCCGGATCAATGCCGCCGAGGCCGCGGTGGTGCGTCGCATCTTCAGTGCCTACCTCGGCGGCGCGTCCTCGCGCCGGATCGCCTGGGAGCTGAACGACGAGGGCGTGCCCGGCCCACAGGGCAGCGCGTGGGGAGCGTCGACGATCCATGGCAACCCGAAACGCGGCACCGGCATCCTGAACAACGAGCTGTATATCGGCCGGCTGATTTGGAACCGGCTGCGCTACGTGAAGGACCCTGACACCGGCAAGCGGGTGTCGCGGCTCAATCCCGAGAGCGAATGGGTCATCCAGGAGGTCCCTGAGCTGCGCATCGTCGACCAGGACCTCTGGGACGCGGTCAAGGCCCGGCAGAAGGCCTTCGCCTTGACCCCGGAGGAGACCGAGGAGGTTGATGGAAATATCCTGACCGATCGCCGCCGACCGAAGCATCTGTTTGCTGGGCTGGTGAAGTGTGGCTGCTGCGGTGGCGGCTATAGCATGATTTCGAAGGATCTGCTCGGCTGCTCGGCTGCGCGCAACAAGGGCACCTGCGGCAACTTGAGGAACATCCGGCGGGACTCTCTGGAGGCGTCGGTGCTGAACGGGCTGCGCGCCCACCTGATGGAGCCGGCGCTGTTCAAGGAGTTCTGCGAGGAATTCACCCGCGAAATGAACCGGCTGCGCATGGAGCAAAGCTCCGAGATCGCCGGCCGCCGCAAAGAGTTGGAACGGGTTCAAAGGGAACTGGATCGCGCGGTCCAAGCCATTCTCGATGGAGTGCCCGGTAGCCAGCTCAAGGATAAGATCGGAAAGCTGGAAGCACGCAAGGCGGAACTCACCGGCATGTTGGCGAGCGCGACCGAGCCCCCTCCCCTTCTGCACCCGAACATGGCCGAAGTGTACAGGCAACGGATCGCGGCTCTGCACGAGCGCCTGCAGTCCGAGGAAACCAAGGCTGAAGCGGCCAACATCCTCCGCGGTCTGGTCAACCAGATCACCCTGCAGCCGGACGGCAACGGGCTGGCGATCGTGCTGCGCGGCGATCTGGCGGCGATGCTGAGCTTCGCCGCCAACACGAAGAAGCCCGGCCTCCGTGGGGAGACCGGGCTTGTCTGCGATCGAGGATCGCAAGCATCGTTGGTTGCGGGGGCAGGATTTGAACCTGCGGCCTTCAGGTTATGAGCCTGACGAGCTACCGGGCTGCTCCACCCCGCGGATGTCTGATCGATGGACCTGGAATTCGTGAAGAGAGATTGCGGAGCGTTCTGGTTTTGCGTCTCCTGTGCCTGAGCGACCTGGCGGCGACCTACTCTCCCACGTCTTAAGACGCAGTACCATCGGCGCAGAGGCTTTTCACGGCCGAGTTCGGGATGGGATCGGGTGTTTGACACCTCGCCATGACCACCAGGTCACCGAGGCACAAGACCGACGCCCGCTGCTTTGTCCTTTGACTTATCGTCTCTGGCCCTGCAGCGTTCCGGAACGCTTCGCAATCTATCGTGCAAGTGACGAGGGTATGTATCGAACGGCCTCGCATTGGTCAAGTCCGCTGTTGAGCAGGCTTGCCGCTGCGCATGGCGCGGTTGTGTGGGGTCGAGATCAAGCCGATCGAGCGATTAGTAAGGCTTAGCTTCGAGCGTCACCGCCCGTCCACATGCCTCCTATCGACGTGATGGTCTGTCACGGCTCTCAAGGGAGCTCTTGTTTAGAGGTGGGTTTCCCGCTTAGATGCTTTCAGCGGTTATCCCGTCCATACTTAGCTACCCGGCCATGCCACTGGCGTGACAACCGGTGCACCAGAGGTATGTCCATCCCGGTCCTCTCGTACTAGGGACAGATCCTCGCAAAACTCCTACACCCACGGCAGATAGGGACCGAACTGTCTCACGACGTTCTAAACCCAGCTCACGTACCACTTTAATCGGCGAACAGCCGAACCCTTGGGACCTGCTCCAGCCCCAGGATGTGATGAGCCGACATCGAGGTGCCAAACGACTCCGTCGATATGGACTCTTGGGAGTCATCAGCCTGTTATCCCCGGCGTACCTTTTATCCGTTGAGCGATGGCCCGTCCACGTGGAGCCACCGGATCACTATGGCCGACTTTCGTCTCTGCTCGACTTGTCAGTCTTGCAGTCAGGCGGGCTTATGCCATTGCACTCGACGAGCGATTTCCGACCGCTCTGAGCCCACCATCGCGCGCCTCCGTTACACTTTGGGAGGCGACCGCCCCAGTCAAACTACCCGCCATGCAGGGTCCCGGACCCGGGTAACGGGCCGCGGTTAGATGCCAGAGATCTCAAGGGTGGTATTTCAAGGTTGGCTCCACCCGGGCTGGCGCCCAGGCTTCCAAGCCTCCCACCTATCCTACACATGAGATCCCTAGCACCACTGCAAAGCTGTAGTAAAGGTGCACGGGGTCTTTCCGTCTGACCGCGGGAACTCCGCATCTTCACGGAGAGTTCAATTTCGCTGAGTTGGTGTTGGAGACAGCGGGGAAGTCGTTACGCCATTCGTGCAGGTCGGAACTTACCCGACAAGGAATTTCGCTACCTTAGGACCGTTATAGTTACGGCCGCCGTTTACCGGGGCTTCAATTCAGAGCTTGCACCCCTCCTCTTAACCTTCCGGCACCGGGCAGGCGTCAGACCCTATACGTCGCCTTGTATGGCTTCGCAGAGCCCTGTGTTTTTAGTAAACAGTCGCTACCCCCTGGTCTGTGCCCCCCGCCATGGCTTGCGCCACAACGGGGCCCTCTTCTTCCGAAGTTACGAGGGCAATTTGCCGAGTTCCTTCAACACCATTCTCTCAAGCGCCTGGGTATACTCTACCTGTCCACCTGTGTCGGTTTGGGGTACGGTCTATACGGCGGGGCTGTTTCCTGGAACCGGTCCACAGCATGTCCAATCCGATAAGGACATACACGCTTTCCAATCCGTCACCTCCGCCAGGCCCACGACTATTAACGTGGTTCCCATCGACTACGCCTTTCGGCCTCGCCTTAGGGGCCGGCTCACCCTGCGTGGATTAACCTTGCGCAGGAACCCTTGGACTTTCGGCGAGAGTGTTTCTCACACTCTTTGT